>NZ_JBQFPW010000002.1:0-457044 GCF_056536585.1 Ruegeria sp. CK2 | reverse complement strand
ACATATATGTCGCGACCTTTGCCGGTTTGTTACAACCATTGCCAGATGAGGTATGCGCCATGCGCGCAACCACGCGGGCGGCATTTTCTGATGTGGATGACGAAACGCTCGAAACCGCAAGTGAATTGCTTGGGCATCGGGATTTGATGTATGAGCGCTGGTTGGAAGGCGTGTTGAGGCTGTGATGCGCGGACGTTGTCTCGGTCATTTGCTCTTCAGCTGAACGGCTGCAGATGGCGGCGCTTTATCATTCGGCCTTCTTGATTGCCTCGTGCACAACCGGTGCAACAGCTCCTCCGGAAACTGCCTTTTGAGCAATGCGCAGCATTGCACCTGCCGCAACTCAAATGGACCGCACGGACGGCCCATTCCGGACTTTGAACCGGCATTCAAGATGCTGCGGTCGTAGTCCCGCTCATCCGTCATTGCCTTAACAGATGCCTTAGGACTGTTGGGCGGACCAAAGCTGGCATCTGCCCGCAGAGTTCAACGTCTGCTCATTGAAATTCGATCGCCACTGACGGTGCGCTTCTCCATGCCTCACCATGGTACACGGCTTCGATGTTGTTGCCGTCGGGGTCGAGCACGAAAGCAGCATAGTAGCCTGGGTGATAAGCGCGCTCACCGGGCGCACCATTGTCACGGCCACCATGATCCATGGCCGCTCGGTAAAACGCATCTACCGTCGTACGGTTCTCTGCTTGAAAGGCAAGATGGTGACGCCCGGTCAGTACACCAAGAGCTGTAGGGCTCTCAGCCGAGGAGACGACGAGTTCGTCCGCCCAGAAAAAATCCTTGTTCGTGTTGACGATAGCGATATCCAACACCGCCAGAGCCGCCGTGTAGAAGGTACGGCTTGCCTGCAAGTCGCGCACAACAAGTTGCAGGTGGTCGATAAGCCTACCACGATGAAGTTGATTGGTTTCCAAGGTCTTTCTCCATATGTGACGAGCGTTTGAAACGTTCCCCTTAACGGTCGATCCTGGCGAAGATGGTCGAAGACCGAGTCGAGCCAAGAATGCGCCGGGGCATCAGCGATCACCCCCGTAGTTCAGTTCCTGGGAACATATGCAGCTGCCGTCACCAGTCGCCTGACGTCTCTCAAGCCCACCTTACCCTTGTAGAATTTGCTGTCCTTGTTCGCTTCCAAGATTGCGTTGCAAAGGCTCTCAGGGTCGGTCTTGGCAACGGATGCAGCGCTGACGTGGCCGGTGGCCAGCAATGCCCTCGCAAATTTCGGGCTGACCCACTGAATCCGGCACAGATCAGAGATTGCGACGAGGTCCGTCAATTCGGCGACGTTCACGCCGATTTTGGTTGCCAGCACGCCTACCCCATCTTGCGCAGCATCGAATAGCTTTTTGGTGTTCGTGAGGCCCGCCTCTTCCAGACGCAAGGCAAAGCCCCCTTCCAGCCAGTCGATCTCATTCAGGGATCTTGGTTTCGGGAAGAATCCACCGACCGTTCGTTTGAGCAACCGAAGGTAACCTGAATGGACACCGGATGCTTCTGACAAAGATGCCAGCGAGTTTGGTGACTTGAGCGCGGCGCGAAGACCCGCAAGCGACGCTATACCTGTGGTGCGAAGAGCGGTAAGTTTGGCGTCGAGTTCATCAAGCAAAGGCTTCTGGCTTGGAATCAGATCGGAGATTTCCAGCCGTTTCTGCAAATCGATCAGATCGGTTGCGTTATCGTCTAGGTAATAACGTGTCACGGTTTTTCCTTGAGGATGGGTTCGGCATTAACAGCCAAAGAACGAACTCCGAAATAAAGCCACGGTCGCAGGTTTACTTTGTGCTTTCTTGGGCAAGTTTTCTGGCCTGTAAGGAGACCCACCAGATCACACCTGCTCCAATCAGGAAGATTCCGAAACCGGCAAAGAAGAGGCAGATAAAGAGCATCGGTGACATAATCATATCCCCCTCGATTCGATGCGTTTAGTTCCCTGTTCTTAAACCGAGCTTAACAGTGGTGCGGCAGGCAAGCGTTGACACATATCAATCAGCATATTGATCTGTAAAGCCGTTTGGGTTCGACGGTGCTATTGGAAGAGCATTGGAGCAGTGCCGCAAGCACATCCAGACATTCGAACTGTTCGCAGCATTTGTAACTTTGGGCTCGAACCAGACCTCAGCGCCGATGCAGCAAAGCGCCCTACCCCAGCTAATAACTGATCTCGCGGACGGCCCAATCCCGACATTGCGCGCCCCGGCCGAATTCTGCACTCGCACGCCACCAAGCCGCCGTTCGCCGCAAACGCGAAAATCGTGCTGCACACGCAATACGACCCTTCGGGAGGGCGGGAAGCGGAAGTTCGCTGCGGTTACGACAGGGACTCACGAGGAGCGTAACAGCGGACATTTGGCTCGGGCATCGTCTATGTAACCAAGGCACCAATTCGACGAGAGACCACTTTCTTTCGTGGCTTTAGGGGCGACTTGAGATTCCATGTCATTGAACATTGGCAGGCACACCCAAGCAGGTCGCTACAATTCCCGACTGTACTCATCAAGGATGTTCAGCGTCCGAAAGGCTTTGCCATCATCGGTTCGACAATGAACGAAGTCATAGCTCCACACGTGGTTGCGATGCTCTGGTCGAAGCCGGACACATGATCCGTCATTCAGCCAGAGCCGTCCTTTCTTCGGTTGTTTCACTGGCACTTTCAGCCCCTCTCGTCGCCAAAGCCGTTCAATCCGTCCGTCGCTAACAGACCAGCCAGCCTCTCTCAGCAGCGCTGCGATCCTGCGATAGCCATATCGCCCGTATTGACGGGTCAGACCGATCATGTCGGCCACCAATCGGTCTTCGTCCGCGCGGCCTCTTGGGATGCGTCGTTGAGTGGATCGATGTTGTCCCAGCACGCGGCAGGCGCGTCTCTCGGAAACGTTCAGCTGGTTGCGTATATGTGTAATACAAGCACGACGACGAGCGGGGCTCAGTAGTTTCCCTTTGTGGCTTCCGTCAGGATCAGTTTGTCCAACGTCAGATCTGAAACCGCGCGTCTCAGCCGCTCGTTCTCTTTCTGAAGCCGTTTCAGTTCCTTCAATTGATCAACACCCATTCCACCGTACTTCTTCCGCCAGCGGAAATAGGTTTGCTCAACAACTCCAATCTGCCTGATCGCATCAAGACGGGACATGCCTTGCCCCATCAGAACTTCAACCTGCCGTAACTTCGAGACAATCTCTTCGGGCTTCGGTCTCTTGTTTGCCATTCGTAGTCCTCCGTTTCCTAAACATAACGGTGGACCAGTTCAGTTGGGGAGGCTCAGTACATGCGGCCCGCCAGGCGCGGGCGCTCTTTGTCGACATGCGGGAACGGCTGGAGCTGGCGCGGGACACCCATGGGGCCGAGCGCGAGGCCGGGCAGGGGCGTGTGTCGGCCGGTCTGGCCGCGCTCAGGGCGGCGGCCAGCAAAGACCGGGGTACGGATCTCGGTGACGGCGACCTTCGGGACCGACTGGCGCAGATCGTCGGGAGGGAAGAGCCAGAATCCGGTGGGCAGAGTGTCGAAGAACCCTCTGACCTGCGGCAACTCAATGTGCGGCTGCGTGAAACCCTGGGCCGGTCGGAAGAGGTTGGACTGGATGAGGGCGATGATGGCGCGGACAAGCCGTCGATCCGTGAACGGCTGGAAGGTGTGTTGAACAAGCCATGTGAGACATTGGAGTGGGATGATGGACGCGACCTAGAACAGGAGCACGGTGACGAGCATGAGCCGGAAAAGAGCATCGACAGGGGCATGGATCGTGGAGAAAGACACAGCCTTTGAATTGCTAACGGTCAAGCGCAGGACAACAGAAGAAATAGCGGGCAAAGGAATAACCTGAACATAGGTTTGCTTGTCTATGGATTCTGACCTGAAATTCGCTAACCTGCCGGAGAGTTTAGTACTTTCCCCATTTTGTAGTAGGGCATTCGGAGATGACAATGGTTGAATTAGGGCAGCTTGAAAAAGTCGATTTGAGAGAAATCTGGCAAAGCGAGTCGGCTGACTTCACGCCCTGGATAGCCAAGTCCGAAAATCTGTCCATCTTGTCCGAAACGCTCGGCATTGATTTGGAACTGGAGGCCCAGGAACGATCAGTCGGCCCATTTCGGGCCGATATTCTGTGTAAGGATATCGGCACCGACAACTGGGTTCTGGTCGAAAACCAGCTTGAGAGAACTAACCATACGCATTTGGGGCAGTTGCTTACCTATGCATCTGGTCTCCAGGCGGTCACTATTGTCTGGATTGCAGCTCAGTTCACCGACGAGCATCGAGCAACACTCGATTGGCTAAATGAGATAACTGACGACAAATTCCGGTTTTTTGGTTTGGAAGTTGAGCTCTGGCGGATCGGCCAATCTCTTGCGGCGCCCAAATTCAATGCTGTGAGTAAACCAAATAACTGGTCGCGTTCTGTCGCACGGGCTGCCCGTTCAATTGATGATGCTGAGTTGACAGAAACCCGTGTCGGCCAACGCGAATACTGGGATGCGTTCCATGCGCGGTTGCAGAGTTTTGGCGGCCCGGTTTCCGGCAACCGAAAAGCCCAGCCGCAATCCTGGATGAACTACGGGGTCGGGCGAACAGGCTTTCATTTGAGCGCCAACATGAATCGGATCAAAAAATATGTGAGGACAGAGCTGTATATCTCTGGCCGGGACGCAAAAAAGTACTTTGATATACTGCTGTCGAGACGGGAAACGATAGAAAATGAACTCGGATTTCCGTTGGAATGGGAGCCACTTCCGGATCGAACGGATTGTCGGGCAGCTGTGTATTTGCGGGATGCCGATGCCGATCAAAGAGAGGATTGGGACAGGCAGCACGAATGGCTTTGCCAGAAGATTAACCAACTACATGCCGTTTTTTCCCCCGAAGTTAAGGGATTGAGCACAGAGGAATCTGGTGGCGATTAACCCGTTCAGTGGCAAACGTATCATTTGGAGAGCAGCGTGGTTGATAAATTAAAGATCAATTTAAATTATTGTTATGGCATAGGAAAATTTGAGGCAGAACTAGAATTCAAGCACAAAGGCTTTGCAATTTATGCTCCGAATGGCGTCATGAAAACATCGTTCGCAAAGACGATGATGGACCTTTCAATGGGCAACACACCGAAGGATCAAGAAGCAAAAACTCAATCGTCTACAGACGTAACCCCGACTATTGGGGTGTAGATGATGAGATGTAGAAGAACTGCAGTGTCCGACCGATGAAGCTGACCTAACGCGTTCGATAGGTCTGACCCACTTAACGGTGAAGCTTTCTTTCACCATGTAGCCTCACAGCTTGGTCATATTAGCCGCTAATGGCAGTCTTGCCAGATCGGGTTTACTTATCACCGCGAACGCACAGAAGTGCGACTTCGATTGATCGGATGAGACTCTTCTCTCTAGCTCCCAACTCCACCCTACTTCAAGAAAATGGCCGAAACCCTCATACTTGGTTTTCTCGGTAGCCTTTTAGCGAGTGCCGTCTGGCACTTCATCGCTAAGTGGCTCGACCGCAAGTAAAAACTTCCAACCACGACCTTCGTTGGAAGTATCGATTTTTTGGGGGAGTCCGCTTGGACACAGGCAAAAACGGTCGTTTATGCCTGTGTCATAAACGTGTGAGTTTTGAGCTTCCGGCCTAGCGCCTCAGCCAGCTGCATGCAATGTCGGCCAACTACTAGCAAATCATTGGGAGCTCTTCGCTTGGTCCGTAGTAGCGCCCACACTTACAGGTGCCGTTGCCGACGATTGAACGGTCAAATGAAAGCTGGAAACTAGTGCTAGTTGAGCCATCTGGGTTGACTTTGTGGCTGTAGGTTGTTGCACAGTATTCTTGCCTTCGCCGACGTAGTTCGCTTTGTTGTTGTGCCCGTCGCTGGTTATCGACAGTTTCGCGGATGACAGCACTCTCAGCGTTGCCCGCTTCAACTTTTTCCAGAAGCTCGGCTATTTGGCTTTGTGCGAAAGCTAGATCGTCTCTCAGTTCCGAATTGTCTGCCCTTAGCCTTGCAATGTCTTCGCCGAGGAGGACCTCGCGATCTCGCGATTCTGAAAGCGATGCACTCAGGGACGAGACCGAGCCCTCAAGTCGTTCTTCGCGCGCTTTAGAAGCCGCCAAAACTTGTGACACGCTGGCAAGTTCGTCGCGAGAGGTATCAAGCTTGAGTGCAAGATCGCTCAGGTCTGTTTGCAATCGGGCTTCGCGGCCCTTCGACTCGCTCAGCTCTTTCTCCACCAATGCCGCGCGGTCTTCAGCAATCTGAATTTGGTCGGTCTGCTGGCCTTGGTCGATCAAGCCGATGATTGCCGATGCGATAATTCCCAGTAGGAGTAACCCACCACCGAGCCAATACCTGCGAAACCCAAAGAACAAACCTACTGCTACACCGCACGCAAGGCTCACGATGGTGAGTAATGCTCCAAAACTAAACAGCAATGCGAACCTCTCAGTTAGATTACCCGTATCGCATTTTGACACATACATTGGACTAAATGCACGCTTTGCGTTGTTCGTCTTGCTGCGGCTGGAGCGCCGGCCCCCCTGAATTCCTCGTCGTCGCGCTCGATGACCAACCAATCAACTCTGATATGGGGTCTACTTACATCTCACGCTGGACAAGTACCCTAGGCCAATGCCTGTGTGCCAAAATGGGTCGTTTTTGGCGGAGCATTCTGCCGCACACAGCTCCAAACGTTTGGCAAAGACAAATACCCCCGGCAAAATCTTTGCAGTTTTGGCAGGTTTTTGTCATCAGTTTGGTCAACGGTTGATATTCCATCCCAATGTCTGCTTTCCGGGCAGCAAGCGCAGCATTTGCTTACAATGTCCAAGGTCCGGTTAGGGCCGGTCAAAACTTATTTGGAAGCGGCAAATCGGAGCCTGTGTACTCGAACATGAGAATGTCAGCGCGGCCTTTTTCATCGACGCTCACCGCTGGATTAACCTTTGCGCTTCGAAACGCAGCACTAAGTACTTCCGATTCAGTAAGCGATAGCTGTGCCATCAGATTCAGGACTGTTCGCATCCCAGAGTCATGTCCATCAGCTTTTTCACTACGGAGGTAATTCTCGAGCGCGCGTCTCTGGGCAACTTGATTATAAACATACCCTCCGTAGGCCGTTGTAGCCACAACGGCTGTCAATATTGCCGCCCAATTGGCAATCACCCCAAGAAGGTAGTCGTAGTTCATTTGAAACACTCCATACGGTTTGGACCAACAAACGCTCTCAGTAGCTTCGCTGAATGTAAAAGCTTTGGCGATGCCATGCTAGATTTGTTTGGGAAGGTCCGCTTTGACGGGTTACGTCGCAGCGATCGGTCAACCCGGTGAACGGCAGGTAGGGGCCGAGCCAACATGCTGCGCATGCAAATACGCGAATCCGGAGCAAAGTCCGCAAAGGGCTCGGAGCTGCCATTCTTTGCAATCTGTTCGTTTGGCCGGTGGCAGCACGAAGCGGGCTTTCGCTTTGTTCGCTCGAATATCCGCTTCGGAGAGCGCAGCTATTGTGAGTTTCCCCTTCTTAGGTAATTTTTGCGGATAGCCATATGTTTTTTACAATCATGTAGTTGTCCAAGCCCTCGGTCCCGCCCTCGCGGCCATAGCCGCTGGATTTGACGCCGCCAAAGGGTGTTTCGGGCATCGACGCTTCGAGCGTGTTGATCGACAGATTGCCTACCGCCACCTCGTCCACCAGCCGATCAATGTAGTCGGCACGGTTGGTGAACGCGTAACCGGCCAGACCATAGGGCACCCCGTTGGCCTGTTCGATGGCGTGATCCAGCGAGGACACAGGGTTGACCACGGCGACCGGGCCAAAGGGTTCTTCCTGCATGATCCGGGCGTTTTCCGGCACGTTCAGCAGGACCGTGGGTTGAAAGAAGTATCCTTTCTCCCCGTGTCTGGCCCCACCTGTAGCGACCGTCGCGCCTTTGGCGCGGGCATCTTCCACCAGATCGGTCAGCGCAGGCACGCGGCGATCATTGGCAAGCGGGCCCATTTCAACATTCGCGTCCAGCCCGTTGCCGACAACGGTCACGGCGGCCCGCTCAACAAAGGCGGCAGCGTAGTCTTCAAAGATGCTTTCATGCGCAAAAAAACGGGTCGGCGACGTACAGACCTGCCCTGCATTGCGCATCTTTCGCACCGCGCTGGTCACCCCTGCCGTACGCACATCGGTGTCTTCGCACACAATGACGGGGGCATGGCCCCCCAATTCCATCAGAACCGAAGTCATGTGTTCCGAGGCCAGCGTGGTCAGGTGGCGCCCCACAGCGGTTGAGCCAGTAAAGGCCACCAACCGGATCGGGTCCTGCGGGATGAGGTGGCCGGAAATCTCAGCCGGTTCTCCGAACACCAGGTTCAGAACGCCCGGCGGCAGTCCGGCATCTTCGAAGGCCTTCGCAATATGCACAGCACCGGCGGGTGTTTCCTCAGCCGCCTTCAGGATGATCGAACAACCCGAGGCCAGTGCGCCAGCGATTTTGCGCGCCGGTTGGCTCATCGGAAAGTTCCAGGGCGAAAACGCTGCGACCACGCCGATAGGTTGGTGATGGACTGAGAATTTGTGACCCGGTGCGGCGGGGATGACGCGCCCATAGGTTCGCATCGCCTCGCCCGCATCCCATTCAAAGAACTCGGCACCTCGGATCACTTCGAGACGGGCCTGCTTCAGAGGTTTGCCATGTTCCAGGGTGATGGCGTGGGCAATCTCTTCCTGACGATCCCGCATCAAAGCGGCGGCACGCAGGATGGTGTCTGCCCGTTCGCGAGGAGAGGTGCGGCTCCAGATGCGGAACCCGTTTATAGCCGAGTCCAAGGCGTCATCCAGATCACGTATTGAGGCGCGGGGAAGGCGGGCGATTTCTTCTTCGGTCGCCGGGTTCACAACCGGTATGTCCCGGCTGCTTGTGCGCCATTCGCCTGCGATAAACAACTTTAGCTCAGGATACATGAAACCGATGCCTCCGAATTTGGATCATTTCAACTCACGCAATGGCTGGCATTACTTCAAGTGAATTGGATGAATACTGGTATCAATTTGGCGAATACCTGACCCTATTTCTGCCGCGCCGCTTGATGCAGCGCCGACTTGAAAGCCCGGCCAGCGGGGGAAAGGTCGGCATCCGCCCGAAACGAGACGCCGATTGGCCCCTGACCGAATGGCACGTCCCAATCCAGTGGTGCCAGATAACCGTGGGCGATGTCCTGCGAGACAACCTCGGCGGGCATCAGCCCGATCAGATCGCGCGATTGCAACAACTCGCGGTTGGTCAGATAAGACACGGATTCGATCATCACCGATGGTACATATTGCTGTTGACCAACAAAGAAATGATCAAGCTGACGCCGAAGCGTGGTTTCCAGCGGCGGCACAATCCAGCCAAAAGGTTTGGTTTGCGCGAATGAGATGTTCCGACGTCCGGCCAGAGGATGCAGATTGCCGACGATTGCCAGAATGTGGTCTTCAAACAGCTTTTCCTGCCTGATCTTGTCGCGGTGCCGGTGCGAAGGAAGCCGACCAACCACCATGTCTATTTCGCCCGACAGTAATCTGGGCATCAACACCTCGTTCGTGCCCTCATTGATCTTGATCGCCACGTTCGGGCGGTCGGCCAGCAGGATTTCAATCGCCGCTGGCAACAAGCTGGTTGAGGCCGCCAGCAGCGTACCTACCACCACACGCCCCGCGTTTCCTTCATTCAGATCATCTAGTTCCTGCGCGGCATTCGAGACCTGCGCAAAGATCAGCTTTCCGTGCCGGATCAGGGTTTCTCCAAACACGGTCGGGATGACACCTCGATTGGTCCGGCTGAACAGCTTGACTTCAAAGTCCAGTTCCAGATCCTGTATCATTTTGGTGGCTGCGGGTTGCGAGATGCCCAACTCGCGCGCCGCGTTCTGGATATTGCCATGGGCACCCACGGCTACCAGCAGGCGCAGCTGGCGCAATTTTAACCGAGTCAGCGCGCGGTCGACGATGCGTGAATGACGTCCTACCATGGCTAGAACACAATCGGTTCTGAAAGATGTTCGAGCTTGGCCACCACGCTCATCGCGGCCAGAGCCGAGCTGCGTGGATTGTCTGGCAGAGAATTGCCGCTGATCCGGAAATGAAATTGCCCAAACTCGCCCTCGGCCTCAATCTCATGGATGTTTCGGGTAATCGACGGGTCAGCGACCAATTGAACCCGCGTTTCATCAAACCCCATCCCGGCCAAAGCCACTGCCGCCGCCACGTTCGCGTTCTTGGGGTAGGCCAAGGACGCCTGTCGGGCTGTTCCGATGAAATGCGCTTCGGCCCCTGTCAGCGCTTCAAGGTCCAGCGTGTCTTCTGCCCTAGAGCCCTTCCAACCCAGCGGTGGCTTGCGCCCGATATAGGTGACCTGATCCAGTTTTCCGGTCGCAGCAGCACCAAGGCAATCAAGGGCCCCAATTGCGCCGCTGGCTAAGTGTAGCTTCGCCCGACCATCACGGGCGGCGCTTTCCAGCGTGTCCGCAACTGTCGGATCCGCCAATCCGCCGACGGATACGGTGACCATGTCAGTGCCCTGCGCCAGAACCTGAGGGCCATAGGCCGCCAATGCCTGATGACCCGCACATTCAATCACCAAATCCGCCTCGGTAGTAAGGTCCTGTACTGAGCCCACGAACAGGTTCGGGTCTTGTGAAATGTTTTCTGGTCGCACCAGAACCGCATGTACCAAATGGCCCCGCGCCTGCATAGCGTTCGAGACGTGTCGCGCAATTGCGCCTTTACCAATCAATCCTATCTTCATGCGACAAACCTAGACCAGCGCCAAACATTTCTAAATTGATAATCCTTGGGTATGCAATTTTCTGATATCCAGTTCCCGGCTTTCGCATTGGATCAACCGGTACGATCAGGCTTTCATGGATACGCCAGAATTGCGTGTAAATCGGAAAGCTTGTTCCAAATGAAATACTCCAAACAAGATGCAAAAACCTATGCGCGCAAACACATGACCGGGATTTGGGCGGCTGCCCTTAACCCTTTCAATGATGATCTTTCACTGGACGAGACGGGTTTGCGGTCAAACATCCGGCACTGGATTGACGATCTGGATATTCAAGGTCTGTTCGTGGCGGGCAAACAGGGCGAGTTCTTTTCGATGAGCCTGGATGAGCGCAAGCGGAACTTTGAGATTGCGGTTGATGAATGCGCGGGCAAAGCCGGTGTGATTGTCTCGGTCTCAGACCAGAACATGGACACTGCGCTGGAACTGGCCCGTCATGCACAGAATTGTGGGGCCGATTACATCGTCTTGCATGCCCCTGTTCTAAGCTTTGTTCAGGATCGTGGAGAGGTTTTATATCAGTACTACAAGCGGTTCTGCGATGAGCTGGATATCGGGATCGCGATGTGGAGCCACCCGGACAGCGGATACCTGATGCAGCCCGAAGAATGCGCGCGGATTGCGGATCTGCCTAACATCGTGGCCATCAAATACTCTGTCCCGCGTGAGATGTATGTGAAACTGACGCATATGGTGGGCGACAAAATCCATGTTTCCACATCGGCCGAACATGAGTGGCTGGGCAATATTCTGGAACTGGATTGGAAACTGTACCTGTGTTCGTCACCACCCTACCAGATACAGACAAAAAACGATCAGCGCATGAACGAATACACGCGGCTGGCTTTTGCCGGCAAAGCGGATGAGGCGCGCAAGGTGTTTGACAGCCTGAACCCGGTGCGGGACGCGATGAAGCGAACCAAACCTGCAGGCAAACCCACCGCTTTTGGAAAATACTGGCAAGAGCTGCTGGGACAGGTCGGAGGGCGCGTACGGCCCCCAATGCTGGAACTGACCGAGGCGGAAAAAGAGATCATCCGCAAAGGGTTCGCGGAATGCGGCCTGAAGCCATAGCCACATCGATATAAGCAAATCGGATATCTAGATGCGGATAATTTCTTTGCGGTTATGAAAAAACCGGCCAAACTCCTACTAACAGGGAGTGGGACATGTCGAAGTTAAGTGCATTCAACTTTCAGAAATGGATCGACGAACACCGTCACCTGCTGAAGCCGCCGGTCGGCAATCAACAGGTGTGGGAGGATGCCGACCTGATGGTCACCGTCGTCGGCGGGCCGAACAAGCGAACCGACTATCACGACGATCCAGTTGAAGAGTTCTTCTATCAGCTGGAAGGCGACATGGTGCTGAAGCTGTATGACGGAGAGGAATTCTATGACGTTCCGATCCGCGAAGGTGAGATCTTCTTGCTGCCGCCGCATGTGCGCCATTCACCACAAAGACCGCAGGAAGGCTCAATCGGATTGGTGATCGAACCCAAACGGCAAACAGGCGAGCTGGACGCGATCGAATGGTATTGCTTTGAATGCGGCACCCGCGTTCATCGGGCCGAGATGCAATTGCAGTCTATCGTCAAGGACTTGCCGCCGGTCTACGAAAAATTCTATTCATCAGAAGAAGACAGAACATGCCCGAACTGCCAGACCGTGCATCCGGGAAAAGAGCCGCCAGAGGGCTGGGTCACACTCTGAGATGAACAAACAACAGGGAAGAACATGAAACATTTTGCTAAGATCGCCGCTTCGGCTGCAGCGCTTTCTGTGACATCGCTAGCTGCCCATGCAGATGAATTCCGTCTGGGCCTGATCACGCCACCTCCGCATATCTGGACCAAGGCGGCCGAGTCCTTTGGGGCCGAGCTGAACGAAGCCAGCGGTGGTGCCCATACCGTATCTGTATTCCCCGCCCGTCAGTTGGGCAACGAGGCAGAGATGCTGCAACAATTGCAGACTGGCGCGCTGGATATGGCATTCATGACCGTGGCCGAAGTGTCGAACCGCGCACCTGATCTGGGTGCGTTTTATGCACCGTATCTCGCGGATGATATCGGCCACGCGGGGCGCATCCTACGTTCGGATACCGCAAAATCGATGCTGGAACCCCTGCCTGGTCAGGTTGGCGTTGTAGGCTTAGGTTACGGTATGGCCGGGCTGCGCCAGATCGTCAGCCGGGGCGATGTGTCTTCGGCAGAGGACCTGTCTGGTCTGAAACTGCGGATCACGCCGTTCACGCCGATTTTGGATTTCTACAACGCGGTCGGAGCTGCACCAACACCAATGCCGCTGCCTGCTGTCTATGACGCGCTGGCCAATGGGCAGGTCGATGCCATTGATATGGATGCAGAACTGATCTGGGTGCTGAAATACTATGATCACGCCGACACGATCGTTCAATCCGACCACATGATGTTCCCGATGGTCGGGCTGGTCTCGGCCAAAGTCTGGGCGGGACTGTCCGAAGAAGACCGCGCGATGATCGGTGAACTGATGGCCAAGCATGTCGACAGCACCATCGATGCCTATGTTGCCAACGAAGCGAAGTGGCTGGAACAGATAGAGGGAACCGGCAAGGCCTACAAGAAAGTCGATGCCTCATTCTTTGGCGATGCGATTGAGGAATGGAACGGCATCTGGTCTGAAAAAACCTCGTCCCTTGACGCGCTGCGCGAGACTGCGGCAGAAACCAAATAAAGTTGAACGTTTCAGGGAAAGGGCGCAGGTCAATCCTGCGCCCTTTTTCATAGGGGATCGGCTATGTTATACCGGCTGTCTGCAGCGTGGGCGTGGGTTGAGTTATGGTGTGCCGCAGCACTGGCCGTTTGCGTCACCCTATTGATCTTGTTGAATGTCGTGACACGCACGGCGGGTAACGCCTTGTTCTGGGTGGATGAATTGGCGATCTATGCCATGGTTTGGATGACATTCCTTGGCGCGTCAGCCGCGTTGCACCACCGCAATTCGGTCTCGATCACGATCCTTGCCGATCTGGTTCCACCTCATATCCGGGCAATAATCCGAAAAGCAGTCGACATCGTTGTCTTCGCGTTTGCAATCGCGATGCTGTGGTTCTGCTGGCGGTGGTTTTTGCCACTGGACATCGCTCGTACAGGGTTCGATGTCGTGGTTTTTCAAGGCAATACGTTCAACTTCATCTATGCCGAACCGACCTCAACCCTCGGGCTTCCGAAGTTTCTGTTTTGGCTCGTGATGTGGCTGTTTGCTTTGGGGGCAACGCTACATTCTACGATGCATCTTCTGACGCGTCCCGGACAAGGGTCACCGGCATGAGCCCGATTGTCTTTCTAGCCACCCTGCTGTTGTCGGTGCCCGTTGCCATCGTGTTGGCGATCACTGCAATCTGGTACATCTGGGAAAGCGGGAACACGGTTCTGTACGACAGTTTCGCGCAGAAAATGTTTGGCGGGTTGGAAAACTACGGCCTGCTGGCAATCCCGCTGTTCATGCTGACCGGAGAACTGATGAATGAAGGCGGCATGACACGCCGCCTGGTCGCTTTGGCGCGTGTATTCGTGGGCGGATTCCGGGGCGGGCTCGCCTATATCAACCTGCTGGCCAATATGTTCATGGCCGCCATCATCGGCTCGGCAACCGCACAGATCGCTGTGATGTCCCGCGCCATGGTCCCCGCGATGGAGGAAGAGGGTTATAGCAAGGGCTTCGCCGCCGCCACGACAGCAGCCGGGGGCCTGTTGGCACCGGTCATCCCGCCGTCAATGATGTTCGTTATCTTTGGCGTTTTGGCGCAGATTCCCATCGGCGACATGTTCATCGCCGGGATCATACCCGGCCTGCTGCTGGCAGGAGCCTTTGCTTTGGTGATCACGCTTGTCGGTTGGTTTCAGCAATTCCCAAAGGGCGTCTGGATGTCCCGCCGCGATGCCATGCAAGCCCTGATCGCCGCCCTGCCCGCGATGCTTATCCCGGTTTCGATCATAGGTGGTATTCTGTTTGGCATCGCTACGCCGACAGAATCCGCAGCCATCGCTTCGCTGATCGCATTTCTGGTCGGGTGGCTCATTTACGGAGAGCTAAAGCCGCGACATCTGGGCGAGATGTTCAAGCGAACAGCCGCAAACGCATCGATGATCCTGTTCATGATTGCGGCGGCCAGCGTTTTTGGGTGGGTGATCATTTACGAAGAAATACCGCAGCAACTGGCGGGGCTGATCACGTCGATCACATCTAATCCGTTCATGTTTCTGCTGATCGTTAATGCCGCTCTGCTTCTGGTGGGCATGGTGATTGACGGTATCGCCGCCATCATTCTGATCACGCCAATACTGCTGCCGATTGCCATCGGCTCCTACGATATTAGCCCCTATCAGTTCGGCGTTGTGGTGTGCCTGAATCTAGTGCTCGGCTTGCTGACACCTCCTGTTGGCATCGGCCTTTACATCGCTTCGTCAATGAGCGGCACGACGCCCGGAGCTATTCTGAGATCGCTTTGGCCTTTCTTGATTGCCGTAACTGGAGTGTTAATTCTTCTTAGCTACGCTCCACGCCTGTCGACTTTCTTGATCTAGCAAAACGTGATGTCGCCATGTGGCTATGAAGCCACGTATACGGTCAGGTCAAATAGCCCCCATTCGTTCAGGGTGTAGGAACTTGCATATTGGGCTCACACCAGTCATCTGGCGTTTTAAGTAGGACATTGAGCCGGTTCCGGCGGATACAAGGTCAACTAGGCGGACCTTGCCGACAATCGCCACGTTTGCAGTCTTTCAGGCAGGGCAAAGGATTAAGGCCACAAAACCTACTTTCTCTGCGAGTCTTATCGATTGGTGATAAAAGCGCTTACCAGACCTCTACCACCACTGAAGATTTCGCTTGTGCAGCAAGTCGCAAACCGTTGTAAGCTGACGTTCGACTATAGGCAGCATATTGTGTGCTGTGCGGACTACTCAGCCGCTAGCCTTTATGTTTGACCGAATGACGAGCCTTCTTACTGTGAACTGGCTAATTGGAGGAAGGTTCATGTTCCGCACTATTGTCTTAATTTGCGTAATACTTGGTTCAGTTGTTAGCGCCGATCCGAACAATAAAATTCCCACGCATAGATCAGTTGACCTGAAAGTCGGGCAATCTGTTGTAGTGAATGGATACAGAGGGGAGTGCGGTAGCCGACCAAACAACGTCGATCCAAACCGAACACGAAACACAAAGCTTGGTATCTTAAGCAACGGAAAGTGGGGCGTGACGAAAAGTCGAACGTGTGGCGGATGGACTCCAGCGGTTGAGGTCATATTTACCGCGAAAAAGAAAGGTCGAGAGACGATTGAAGTTGCAGGAACCAAAATCAAAGTGACGGTACGCTAACTGACCGTTCACCAGCATTGAAACTGCTATTCGCACCGCGCCAGTGTTTTCCGAAGCAGCTTGTTCCTCCGCATCGAAATGGTCTTTGTAGAGTTGCGAAGAAACGTCGGTACTGGGCTCCTTGCGGTTATTCTCTGCGACGAGTTCGGACGGTTCAAAAGAGCCGATTGCTGCCATTTCTTATGCTTCAACATTTCGCTTGTGCGGCAAGTTGCAAGCTGCACCAATCGGACGTTGGATTTTCCAGGTTAGAAAAGCGAGAGACGCAACTAAGCCAACGTTCGCTAATTGGTTGCGTCTTCGATCCCTTCATGAGCCTATGTCTTCGGGTAATCAGCTTTCGTGAGTTAGGTATTATGAGCGTCCTTTCGGGAAAAACCGCAATCGTTACAGGAGCATCTGCTCCCAATGGCATTGGCCGTGCGATTGCGCTCAGGCTTGCTCAGGATGGAGCAAATTTGGTTGTCGCAGATATCGACGGAGTGTTGGCCATAGATGGTGAAAACCAATCCAGAATAGACCTGCTTGAGAATTTAGCTTCCACAATCTCCTCAGGTCAGGGCAAAGCAATTGCGATCAAGCTGGATGTGACAATACAATCCGATGTCAATAACTGCATTGCTGCTACTCTTGCTGCGTTTGATACGGTAGATGTTCTTGTGAACAATGCGGGGTCGCTTGCAGGATCGGATAACTTCCTTTCGACCACACCTATTCAATGGGAAACCAGCTTTCAGGTCAATATCTTAGGCCCGATGATGATGGCTCAGGCTGTCATACCGATTATGCAAAAGTCCGGTGGCGGCAGGATTATCAACATCGGCTCGACCGGAAGTCTGGGCGCAGAGCCCGGCTTTGGCGCATACACTGCAATGAAACATGGTCTGGTCGGCCTTACGAAAACCATAGCGGCAGAATTTGGTGTGAACGGAATACTCTGCAACACGGTCTGCCCAGGCTATATCTCAACTGACATGCACATGGCGGCGAACAATAGACTGGCGTCAGAGCACGGGATGACGATCGAGGACGTGAAATCCAAAAGGTATGAGAGTGTAGCGCTGCGCGACGCCGGTTTACCGATGGATGTTGCGAATGCTGTAGCTTATCTCGCCGGACCACAGGCCAACTATGTGACCGGCATCAATTTACCCGTAACAGGAGGCGCTCCAGCGGGAATTTAGACAAACGAAGTGTGTAGGTTTGGGCTCGCAGCGGCCCCTCTCTGCGGCCAGTTCGGACGGGTCATATGGGGCCAAAGTACTGAATGCTGCGGCTTGCATGAAAACCTGCTTTTATCACAGCACGCGGTAGTCACAATTTGACCACAGTGGCGCGATAGCCGCCCATAGCATGAGAAAGACAGTCTTAATACTTGTTGTTGCCCTAGCTGCCTTGGCCGGCTGGCAGTACAAATTGCTGAGAACTGCAAACCAACAGCTTTTGATAGCTGAACAGCGGGTTGCGGAAGTAGTCTCTGCCGGAACCAATAGTCTTAATTTCAACGATCTCACTGAACTAAGGAGCCTTCCGGCCAACATAGGTGACATTCCAAACCTTAAATACCTGAAAGCACGAGAAACCAACTTAAGTGATTTGTCTGGGCTGGAAGGTAACGCAACACTCGAGCAGCTTGACGTGAACATGACACAGGTTTCAGATCTCAAACCGCTTCAGGGCTTGCCGAATTTGAAACTGATTTACCTTCACGACACCTGGGTTTCTGATGTATCGCCCCTCTCAACGATACCATCACTTGAACGCCTTGATATCGGCAAAACACAACTTGAAACGTTGCTGCCTGTTACACAAATCAAAAACTTGACTTGGCTAAATCTTCACAAGAGCCACGCTCTGGACGGGTCTGGTGAACACTTTTTTGCAATGCAGGCGCGTCCCTTCCTTGAGTTGTCAGGTGGAGCCGCGTTCCGCCAAAACTATCAACCGGGTTGGCAGTATAACGCGATACAGCATCTATTGCGCCTGAGAGAGAAGCTTGGATTTTAGCAAATGCCCGTTCAAGGTCGAAACAGTGCAATGGAAGGCAAAACCGTGAGCTGCGCAGTAGTAGCAGTCCCCTAAAAAATGCGAGGAGAAAGCGACAATTCGCTACACCTGCGCCAATGGCAGCTTTGTATTGATGAGCTGAAGAAAGAATAATCCTGTGGGCAAACGCACTGAGGCCCAATCTGGTATGAATTCGAACACCGCTATCTATCTGCTTCGTCACAGCGAAACTGACTGGAACATACAAGGTAGAAGGCAGGGTCACCTCGACTCGCCTCTTACACAGAGAGGTGAATTTCAGGCTGAAAAAAACGCAATGCGGTTGCGGAAGCGAATGTCTCTCGACAGAGAAGTCGCGTTTTTTGCAAGCCCGCTCGGGCGAGCACGGCAAACGGCTTTGATAATGGCTAAGGACCTTGGAATTCCTGAGCAGACTATCGTCTTTGAGCCTCGATTGATTGAATGCAGCTTCGGAATTTGGGAGGGATTGACCACCTCTGAGATCAAAGCTCGTTACCCCGAAGAGTGGCGAGCGCGTTCGAAGGACAAATGGAACGTCCCGGCACCTTCTGGCGAGCCCTACGCAGATGTACATGCACGGGTATCTGCATGGTGCGAAGAGGCATCATTAGCGGAAACCAACTTAGTTGTTTGTCACGGTCTGACCTCTCGAGTTCTTCGAGGAATTTATTCTGACCTCTCCCAAAATTTGGTCTTTGAACTAAATGAACCTCAAGATGGTTTTTTCGAGCTGCGGGATAGCACAGAGATATTAGTGGAGTAACCGCAGGCAAAAAAAAGCGGTCGTTGGTGCCTCGTGCAGAATCCGTAAAATTGGGATCGAACCGAGCATTCTGAGCATCCTGAACGAACGGCCGGTTCAGTGTTGCCGAATGTTCGATCCCCTTAGACGTTTGATGGCAATGCAGACCAAAAAACGCCCGTTTGGGTTTCGAAACAAATGACCACTGTGCTTCGGTTTAGGCTATTGCCGTCGCTTCGATCTCGAACATCAGCCCGGGGATTGCGAGGCGCGTCACACCCAGCAAGGTCATAGGCGGGGCTACCTGATACGGGCCAAAGCGCATCCCCATCAGGTCAAAATTCTTTAAGGCCTCATCCACATCGGTGACGTAGATGCCGAGTTTGGTCACATTGCTCAGATCCATTCCTGCTTTTCTGATCACCGTTTCCAGGTTGTCCAAGGCCAATTGGATTTGTGCGCGCATATCGTCCGGGTGCTGTGGTACGCCATTTTCGTCCACAGCAGTTTGACCTGCGCAAATGACTTGACGGGTCGCACCATCGATCACCTCTGCCTGATTGTAGCCCAGCTTGATTGACCATTCCCATGGGTTCACTGCGGTCCGTTCCATGTTGCAATCTCCTTGTGTTGCGTTGCTGGAATCGGTGTAGATCAAAATAGTGCCAGAAACTGGCACTATTTATGATATCGTGCCAATATGAACATTCGACTCAGACATGACTCCATCGTGCGGACCCTCCGCCGCAACAGCACATCCACCATTGACGCCCTCGCCGATGAGGTAGGGGCATCCCGCAGGACAGTGTTGCGCGATATCAGCAAGCTGAGGGACGAGGGCTATGTTATCCATTCCGATGTCGGGCGCGGTGGCGGGTTACAGCTTGACCCGCAATCGATACAAACGACGGCCAAGCTGTCTGTGCCAGAGGTCTTGGCCTTGCTGATCAGTGTCGCGACGATGCGCGCAGCAGGGAACCTTCCGTTTTCGGAATTGGCGGATGCCGGGCTTGCCAAGATCGAAAAGGCTTTACCCCGAGATAAGGTGCGCGATCTGCGCGCGTTCCTTGATTGTCTGCATATCGGTCAGTTGTCTCCGCTGCAGGATCTGTCCGATATGGGCGAAATGGATCCCGAACTTCTGCCTGCGTTTGAAGCAGCGTTTTTGGGGCGACACCTGATCCGCTTTGACTATCGCGATGCGAAAGGTCAACGTACGAAGCGCGAAGTGGAGCCGCAAGCCATGCTGATCCTGCCGCCGCTTTGGTATCTCGTCGCTTGGGACCCAACGCGCGAGGATTTCCGCCACTTCCGTATGGACCGTATCACCACTCCGGAAACCGTCGCTTACAGCAGTTTTCGACGCAGAAACGTTCCGTTTGAAGACGACGTCTGCCCATATAGCGAATTGCAAATATGATCGAAAAGCAGCCATTCGGGGTGAGTGCAGCATCTGGTAGGATGGCTCGCTTACGGCCGTTCTCTACAATCAGCCCCGATTGGGAAAGAGCCCATTTTGACAATTGCTGCACGACGTAGGAATGTCTGCTTGTAGTTGATTGGAGCGATCAGGCGTCACGTCTCAAAAAGCTGTTTCTCCGACTCGCCTTGGGCGGAAGACTACCATTTTCGAGACAATTCTTGACTTGGAATTCGAAACGCCAGCTTGCGAATATGGAACCGACGTCCTCACTGGGCAGCGATTTTGAGATACCCGACCCATCTAGGTCTATTCTGGAAGACGAGCGCGGAATGGTTGGTCCAAGCGGTCAACTGATGCCATTTTTTCCAAGTGTACTTTCGGCTGAACAAGTTACGGGGCGCGAGGTCAATGAGGTACTGACGCATGTCGGAACTTACGGCATGGGCGGCCCAGGCTATTTTGGCTTACGGCTTGGAGAAGAGTGGCTGGTTATAGCAATTTGGGGTGCCAGCGAATGGATAGTAGCTGATGGTATTCTGATCCAAGGCCACTTTTTCGAAAATTATGGCAGACCACGTCCATGGATTACCGAGGATGCCGATAACCCTAGCCCCAAGTTAGTCGACTCAAAGGTAAATTCTCTAGAATTAATGCAAAAATATATGCGGATATCTTTTTCCAACGGTATGTCGTTGGTCATTGATGAGGCCGCGGAGGATCGGCCGATACTGGAGGGCACAAAGAGACCACGAGAGTTCATGGCTGATGATGATTTGCGCAAGGCTGTCTTTTTGTCTCCAACGGCAGAGATATGGGTGTAACCGATGGCAATTCCGAAAGCGGCCGTTGGAGCAACTGCAGCGAATTGACGCTTTGTCCGCTCAGCAGACCCTTAAGCCCTCAGAACCGGCTCAACGTCCTACTGAAACCGTCAGATGACCGCTTTGAGCCCAGACCTACCGATGCTGCGCCTTGCACTAAGGTCCGCTTTGATTAAGCGCACATCGTCCGATCACGTGATCAAGTCGGTGATGAAACTTGCACGACTTCATCAGGAAAAGCTGCCCTCAACTCTTCTCGAACTTTGGTGAGAATTTCTCCAAGTAGGTTCCGTCCTGGCCACAGCGCTTCCGGTGTGCCATCGGCAACAGAAGCTTCGAGTCCGATACCCCAAATAGTGTCAACAGGACTCGCTTCCACGAGTTTCCGTTCACCGGTTTGGAATAATTTCCGTCGAAGCCCTTTGTTCTGCCGAAACTTCTCCAGATTGATCCGGTACACAATCTCGTACTTGTTTGCGTCCCACACGGTGTCACTGAAACTTTTAACGCGCCTTCCCAAAGCCTTTTGTCGCCCAGGCTCAGCAGCTTCCAAGATTAGCTCCGCAGTTTCTCTATCTTCAAAAAGCAGCGCCTTGAAATACATCATGGCTTGTTCAGCCGTCTCGAAACTACGACCGTCCATCTCAATTTCGGAGCGCTGCCACTGGCTGAAAGGGCCAGACCAGTAGAAGTGATATTTGCCGTTAGTTGAATCCATGCCAAGGCAAATACTACCCTCTTAGACAAATCTCCAGCTTGGATGTCACCCTCGACAGGTGCGAGCCAAAAAGCGGACCTTCGTTGAGTTGCACTGGACGGCGGCAATGTCCGCACAGCCGACATTGCCTCCTTCCCGTTGCGTTACAGCATGGCGGGCACGACCTGATCCGGTGGACGGTGTCCATCTTCGAAGGTTTTGATGTTGATGATAACCTTCTCACCCATTTCGATCCGCCCCTCCAAAGTGGCAGACCCCATATGAGGTAGCAAAACCACGTTCGGTAATTGTCGCAGCCGCGGGTTCACATCGGTGCCATGTTCATAAACATCCAAGCCCGCCCCTGCGATATCACCGGATCGGATCATTCGGGTCAGGGCGTTTTCGTCGACGACTTCGCCGCGTGAGGTATTCACGATCACCGCCGATGTCTTCATCAGCTTTAATCGGCGCGCGTTCATCAGGTGGAAGGTCGAAGGGGTCGAGGGGCAATTGACCGATATCACGTCCATCCGTGCCACCATCTGGTCGAGGCTTTCCCAATATGTGGCTTCCAGCTCCTGCTCGACCTCGGGGCGTAAACGACGGCGATTGTGGTAATGCACCTGCATCCCAAACGCGCTGGCGCGGCGGGCGACCGCCTGCCCGATCCGCCCCATACCGAGTATGCCCAAACGTCGCCCGCCGATCCGACCTCCAAGGAAAGCCGTTGGCGCCCAGCCCGACCAATCGCCCTGCTGCATCACGCCCAGACCTTCGGGAATACGACGGGTGACCGCAAGGATAAGGGCCATAGTCATATCGGCAGTGTCGTCTGTCAGGACACCGGGTGTATTCGACACCAGAATTCCGCGCTGGCGGGCCGTCGCCACATCGATGTTGTCGACACCTGCACCGTAATTTGCGATCAACCGCAGCCTTTCGCCCGCCTGTCCCAGCAAACCTCCGTCAATCGAATCCGTGACCGTTGGCACCAATACATCTGCTTCGTTGACCGCCTCGACCAATTCTTCACGCGTCATGGGCACATCATTGTCGCGCAATCGGACATCAAAAAGCTCACTTAGCCGGGTTTCGACCGCCTCAGGCAACCGTCGCGTTACAACAACACTCAGACGTTCTCGTGGCACTTTAGCCCTCCCACTGCTTTGCAAACGCGCGCGCTCCATGGCATCGTGGCGCAGGATAAGGCGGGGCACAAGAACCCCATAGGCATTGAGTCGACCTTTTTTCGAAAGCAGATCAACAGGCACAAGAGCAGTTAGTCAGTGAACGGCCTTCTATCGGTGAAACGCCTTTTCTGGGCGGTCCTTTCCATTTCCTTGTTTGCGTTGGTCCCGATTGCGGCTCACGCACAGGACAAACGTGGCCCGGTGACGAACTTGCCGCTGCCGCGCTATGTCTCGATGAAAGCCGCCGAAGGGAACGTGCGCCGCGGGCCGTCTTTGACCCATCGAATCGATTGGGTGTTCAAGCGTCGCGGCATGCCATTGCAGATCACAGCCGAATACGGCAATTGGCGCAAAGTTCAGGACCGCGACGGGGCTGGCGGCTGGGTTCACTACGCGTTGCTGTCAGGTGTCCGTACGGTATTGATCGAATCCGAAATGCTACCCGTCTATTCTCGCCCTGATCCTAGCGCGCCGGTTAGTGCTCATTTCGAAACAGGTGTCGTGGCGCGCCTTGGGTCCTGCTCGCTGGACTGGTGCAAGGTGTCAGCCGGAGGTCACCGTGGCTGGACGATGAAATCGAACCTCTGGGGTGTGGACCCGTCTGAGATCCGGGAATAGACTTTTTGCCTTTCAATCGCATCCGACAATGGTTCGCTTCCTGTCATCTCATAGGCTTGCCCTGACCACTGGCGTAGTTATTGTGACGCGTCAGGATCAGAGGATCATTCATGAAAGCCGTCACGTATACCACCTTCGGCGACGCTGCAGATGTATTGCAGCTTCAAGACATGCTGCTGCAAACACCTAGGCCTGGTGAGGTCACCGTTGATCTGGCCTTTTCAGGCGTGAACCCCTCTGACATCAAGGCACGCGCCGGATCTAGACCGGGCATTACAAAACCACCTTTTCCCGTGATAATTCCCCATAGCGACGGGTCTGGGGTGATCTCGGCCGTTGGGGAGGGCGTCCCTGCTTCGCGGATTGGTCAGCGTGTCTGGGTTTGGAACGGCCAATGGAAGCGTGCGTTTGGAACAGCCGCAACGCAGATCGCTTTGCCCGAGGCGCAAGCCGTCCAAATGCCAGATCCAGTCTCGCTGGAAGCCGGAGCCGTTCTTGGAATTCCGGGGCTGACAGCCTGCCATGCGGTGTCTTCCGGCGGAGACCCCACAGACCAGACGATTCTGATTCATGGGGGTGCAGGCACAGTGGGCTATCTGGCAGTGCAGCTGGCCAAATGGGCGGGAGCAAGCGTCATCGCAACAGCCAGCCCGCGCGACTTTGAACGCGTTTGCGACGCCGGTGCAGACTTTGTGATCGACTATTCCGCCGATGACCTTGCCGACCAAATACTCGATGCCAACAAAGGGCAAACGGTTGACCGAATCATTGACGTTGAGTTTGGCCAGAACGTCGAAACAAACACGACTGTCATATCCGAGAATGGCCGAATAAACGCGTATGGCTCAGCTCAGCACATGACGCCCATCTTGCCTTTCTATCCCTTGATGTTCAAAGCAGTAACCCTTGAGGTGGTTTTGATCTACCTTCTGCCCGAGAACGCCCGAGCAACCGCCATTGAAAAGCTCCATAGCGCCTTGGCAGCCGGTGCGTTGGTTTGCCCAATCCAAAAGGTTCTGCCATTGCAAGACTGCGCAAGGGCGCACGAACTGGTACAGGCTGGCAACCGGACCGGCGCAGTACTGATCGAGACAATCTGAGGGCATGAGAAACTAAGAGTCGGGTGTTCAAATTTTTTATCCAAAAGCTCTTGAACCCTGCCAACAACAGTCGTAGATAGCCGCTCACCGTTGGGGTGTAGCCAAGTGGTAAGGCAGCAGTTTTTGGTACTGTGTATCGTAGGTTCGAATCCTACCACCCCAGCCATGATTTTCCCTTTGTGTCGTCTGGTATGAATCGGAACTTGTCCGACTTGAAACGCAAGTTTTGTCGGGTAAGAGCGCAACTTTTACCAAAACTGGCGGTTTTGCAGTTGGTTCTCAGCCCAGTTAGCTGGTTGCCTAGTTTCCAAGAACTGCCACGGACATGAGGTCTGGAGGCTCTGGAATCAGCACCCAAGGGCGGTTTGGGCTGAAGCAATGGGTTGCGATATCGCATTCAAACTGGGAGGTAACGCCATAGCCGCCCCAGCAACAAAACCGCATAACAGCAAAACAACCAACCTCGTTGTTCTCATCCTGGACTTCGCCTGATCGCCGCCAATGGGATACATGGCTGCCCCACTATGGCCGTGTCGCTTCGAGACAAGATCATCGTCGCTAGTGAGGTAAGCTCATAAGCGCAGCAATGGAGCCTTAGAATGCCGACAGCAATACGACCAAATGTGATACTGATCTTGGCCGATGACCTGGGCTTTGCTGATTTAGGTGCAACCGGATCTGAAATCCTAACTCCGAACATTGATGCTCTTGCGCGCGACGGCGTGCTGCTTTCGGCAATGTATAACTGCGCCCGTTGTTGTCCTACACGAGCGTCTCTTTTGACCGGGTTGTACCCGCACAACGCTGGCGTGGGTCACATGGGAGCCAACCTGGGAACGCCTGCATACCAAGGTTTTTTGCGTAATGACAGCGCCACGATTGCAGAGCATCTGAGGGCAAATGGCTATAGGACCCTGATGTCCGGCAAATGGCATGTCGCGGGAGACTTCATGGCGCGCGAAGTTGACAGCTGGCGGGTTGGAGATGTTGAGCATCCTACGCCGCGACAGCGTGGTTTTGATCGCTTTTACGGCATTGTAGACGGCGTCACACACTTCTTCTCGCCGCATTACATGCTCGAAGACGACAGCCGTGTGATGACATTCCCGGATGATTTCTATTTCACAGATTCAATCACGGACAAAGCGATTGGAATGATCGAGGAAACCCCCGACGATCAGCCCTTTTTCCTCTATCTCGCTCATACTGCGCCGCACTGGCCCCTGCATGCCCATCCCGAGGATATCGCTCGCTATGACGGAGTATATACAACAGGCTGGGACGCCATCCGTACTGCGCGGCATGAGACAATGAATGGCATAAATCTATTCCAGACCAACTGGGATATTTCACCACGCGATGCCGATGTTCAACCTTGGGACGCAGAGAAGAACACAGATTGGGAAGCGCGCAAGATGGCCACGTACGCTGCGATGGTGGACCGGATGGATCAATCGATTGGGAGGCTTATCTCTGAACTGAAGCGCATGGGACAGTTTGAAAACACGCTGATCATGTTTCTTTCTGACAATGGCGGATGCGCTGAATTCATGGCCGAAGACGGCTGGGCAAAGTTCTTTCCCGATACCACGAATGATGGTCGTCATATCAAAATGGGAAACTGCCCCGACGTGATGCCGGGCGATGCGCAGACTTATCAAAGCTACGACAAACCATGGGCAAATGTCTCAAACGCACCGTTTCGTTTGTTCAAACACTACGTCCATGAGGGTGGCATCTCGACACCGCTCATAGCGCATTGGCCCAATGGGCTCGCACCGGGCGCAAATGCGCACGCGGCTTGCCACGTCGTCGATATTCTACCGACTATTTTGGAGGCGACGGGAAGCCAGTACCAAGGCGAGGTTGGCGGGCACGAAATTCAACCTTTGCAAGGGCAGTCATTGATGGAGCTATTCCGTGGTAAAGTCTGGGCGCGAGAAAGACCTATCTTTTTCGAACATGAAGGAAACTCGGCAGTACGGCTGGGTCAATTCAAACTTGTCAGGCAGCATGGGCAAGATTGGGAACTCTATGACATCGAAGCAGATCGCACTGAATTGACTGATTTGAGAGGCCGCAACTTTAAATTGGAGGCAGACCTGATTGGTCAATACGATAACTGGGCAAAAGCAACTGGCGTCATGGATTGGGATGTGGCTCTTCCCAGGCTACTTGAGGCGTGGAAAATCGAAACCGCAGAGGGATAGCTAGCATTTTACCCCCGGGGCTCAGAACCATCCATATCAGCACCCCAAGTAAATGACTAATCGCAGCCCGAAGCAGACGTTGGCTTCGGGCTGGGCTAGAGCCGGTCAGCGGACGAAGCCGCTGATGCGATATTCTTAGCCAATGGCCGCTAACAACTCTATGCTGCTATCAAAGACTCTCATTAGACGCATCAGTGAAAAAAATGCCGCAAGCCATTCTAGAGCAGGAATCAGAGATCCGCCTCGCGGTGTTCCTTGTTGTCCTCATTAGCATGGCGGCTTGGGAGGTCGCAGTTCCGCGACGGAGAGTTGAAATTCCTCGGCTTTTGCGCTGGTCAAATAATCTTGCCTTGGTCGCTATCGACACACTCCTCGTTCGGCTTGTGTTCCCAGTGGTCGCAGTCGGACTTGCTGTGATCGCTCAAGAAAGTGGCTGGGGTCTCCTAAACCAGATTGGTATACCTTACTGGTTGGCCATTCTCATTGCGATTTTGGCGCTTGATCTAGCGATCTATTTTCAACATGTCCTGTTCCATGCCGTGCCAGCACTTTGGCGTCTGCACCGCATGCACCATGCTGATCTTGAGTTTGACGTGACAACGGGTCTACGGTTTCATCCCATCGAAATCCTTCTTTCAATGCTGATCAAGCTAGGCGTCGTATTGGCACTTGGACCACCTGCAATAGCGGTCCTGATCTTTGAAGTCCTGTTGAATGCCAGCTCGCTGTTTAACCACTCCAACATACGCCTTCCGGTCAAGATCGATGCTGTGTTGCGGCTGTTCATCGTCACGCCGGACATGCACCGCATCCATCATTCAATTCTGCCATCAGAGACCAACAGTAACTTCGGGTTCAACGTGCCTTGGTGGGATCGGATTTTGGGAACCTATCTGGCGCAACCCAAATCCGGGCATGAAGACATGACAATTGGAATAGAGCAATTTCGAAATCGGCGCAGCCTTTGGCTTGATCAGATGCTCATTCAACCGCTTCTTGGTCAGGCCAGCGAGTATCCGATAAACCGAAAAGAAGAAGAACCTCAAACAGAGCCAAAACTTAAGTAGGCCACGCCACACGCTAAGCGTTCATTGGTGCGTATCGCAGCATTCGGTAGAATAGGCTCGATCCGGAGCTTCGCCCCAAGAAGCCCGGATAGCCGCATCGCGGACAAAAGCGTACCTTTACGGAAAGTTCCTTAAGGTCTGCTCCTGTTAACAGAAGGGGCGACACGACGGCCGCCCCCTTGACTTAAAATGTGATTGCAAGACTTACAGGGCTCCCACAGCTGTGCTGCGGATGTCTTGCCACTGGTTTTCGGCTTTTGAGATCGTGCCCGCGCGGTCTTTGTTGAATTCATCAAAGATTGCTCGATTCAGGAACACGTAGAGCTTGTCGTCGATGACGGCGTGGAACTCGGGGTCACCGTCGAACTTTTTACCTACGGAAACACCGAAGGTACAGTAGCCACCGTTCTGGGGCAGGTACGCCGCAGGATTTGCTTCAAAGGCTTTCATGTTGGCTTCTGAGGTGAAGTAGTAAGCCACGTCATCATGGACGGCGGTGAATGCAGCGGAGCCCTCAACCGGGTTCGCAGTTGCGATGAACTCAACCGGATCCACCCCATGCAGGCCCAAAGGCGCACCGGCTGCGGTAATTCCACGCGATACGTTGTATTCGTCAGCTGCCATGGCAG
Source organism: Ruegeria sp. CK2 (assembly GCF_056536585.1). Lineage (NCBI taxonomy): Bacteria > Pseudomonadati > Pseudomonadota > Alphaproteobacteria > Rhodobacterales > Roseobacteraceae > Ruegeria > Ruegeria sp. CK2. The sequence continues at coordinate 428,356 of NZ_JBQFPW010000002.1, read as the reverse complement.
CTGTGCCGCTGAAAGCGAGACCGGTCAAAAGAGCGGAGGCTATTGCAAGTTTCTTAATCATTTGGAATTCCTTTTTTTGACTGCGAGGCTCGACCGCCGAGCACTCGCCTTGTGCTAAAAAGATTATCTCCTAAGAACTATCAATCAACTAGACAGCCGAATTTATGAACAGATAGTATCGTATTTCGAACGATCTGACTATTTTGTGGCGGGGCGGATTATTCGCTTATTGAAACGGAACTGCGGGTTGGGACGAGTAGCCATGTCATGAAACGCAAAAGGGGCCGCATCAAATGAGCGACCCCTAGCAACGTCACTGTGCCTCAAGCGCTCAACGCCGCGTCTTCTGGTTGATGTAGTCCAACAACCAAGAGGACCGTCCCGCCGAGCAGTGCATAGTACCAGAAATCAAGACCCGTAAAGCCGAGCAGGAACGGTGCGGCAACAAAGGTCACACCGACAAGAGAGTCGACCGTGAGGTGCAAGCTGTATGGCAGCACTCGAATAATACCGAGGTGATGATCCGTCAGGACCGTTAGCCCGAAGGCCGCGACCCCGGTGGCAACCGAGAGCCAAAGCGCCAGTGGGTTTTCCGCTCCCAGCCCGAAAACAAATGGCATGACAATGAGGCCAACGGCGACAGGATAGTCGAGATATGCGTGGATGGTTTTGGTGACAAAGCGTAGAGACATGGTGGTTTTCCTCTTGTTTTAAACTGCGGCGCAGCATTGATGAGGCCAAGTTAGGCCTTCGACAGAGGTCAAACCATGTCCGAAAGTTTGGAATACTGCACAGATCGTTCAGACTTACGAACGAACGAGGTTTCGTGATTTTCGGAACTCTGCTGGCGTCATCCCGGTCTCTTTTTTGAAAACTCGTGTGAACGACGAGTCCGAGGCATATCCGGCATTTTCAGCGGCTTCTGTGAGAGAGGTGCCAGGCTCTTGCAGAACTTTCTTGGCAAGTTCCATACGCCATCTCGTGACGTATTCCATGGGCGTCATGCTCATCGTTTTCTGAAACTGCACGGCAAAGCTGGTACGCGACATCCCTGCGGCCTGGGCAAGTGTTTCCACGGTCCAGCTATTGGTCGGAGATTTGTGAAACGCATCAAGAGCACGGCTTAGATTCTTGTCCGAAAACGCACCCAAACCCCATTCCGTGGCCTCGTCACCATCAATGAAGCTGCGAATGGCCTGCGCCAGTATCGCTTCTGACATTTTCAGCGCGATCAGGTCTCCACCCAGTTTTGTCCCACCGGCCTCTTCACCAATCATACGAAGCGTGGCTTCCATCCAGCGACCGGCGCTTTCACCGTAGTTTTTGAGGTGGATATACGATGGCAGGCGGTCGAGCAGAATGTGCTTTGAGCTTGGGTCAAATGAGAAATGCCCGCAAACAAGTTGTGTTTCGCTCTGCGGCTCGTCACCACCAAAAACTAGTACGCCTGACCCATCGTAGCCCGACTTTTCCAAAACGGCGTCAAGCGGCAGTACCGTCTTCTCTGGCTCATGACCGCAATAGAGCGAATGCGACGCCCCATGCGGAATGATAACAAGATCGCCCTGCGCCAGATCTATAACCGTTTCGGTACCTTCGACGCGCACAAGGCAGCTACCGCGATGGGCAAAGTGAAATCGGGCCACGTTCTCATAACCCGGTACGGCGACGCCCCAGGGCTTGGTGAACGATGTACGGAAGTACAGCGTCCCGCGCATGGACAGGCTGGTCAGTATGTGGCTTAGAAGATCAAGCATTCCTTCTGTCTAAGCAGCTAGTTGCGAATGTACAGGGCTGTGAACGATCTGCACAGCTTTTGGAACGTTTGGCTATACCGTAGTACGGTGGGTTCCTTGTATTGTGATGGGCCACGCGATCAGGACAGAAATTGAAGCCGATGATCGAGATAAAGCGAATTTGTGAACCTCCATCAGCGGATGACGGCCACCGGGTGTTCGTTGATCGAGTTTGGCCGCGCGTGGCCTCTAAAGAAGTCGCAAAACTGGATGACTGGATGAAAGATGTCACTCCAAGCCCCAAGTTACGTATATGGTTCGACCATGATCCAAAGCGGCCGCTGGAGTTTAAATTACAGTATCTCTTTGAACTGAAAGGGGCCGTACGGAACGCCTGTGTCAGTGAGTTGAAGGAGAGGGGTTTGACCGGCACTCTCACTCTTCTCTTCGCCGCGAAAGATGATCGTCACAACCACGCGCTCATCCTCCTGGAAATTCTTCGGCGCGAACAGAACTGATCAAGTTCCACCAAAGCCGGCATAAGCTGTGATACAGCAATATGGCCATTTGGGCTCGCAGCGGCCGTTCTCTGCGGCAAGCATAGAGGGTAGGATGAGCCAATTGCGGCTGTTGGACACGCTAAGGTCCATTGCATGTGCGGCAAGGCGCAAACCGCACATTCCGGACGTTCAGAACCAGGTGGCAATTAGCAGGTGAGCGTGCCAAATGCCGTTGGTTAGATTCAGTCCGTTTCGCCAAAATAAACGAAGCTCATCTTGTTGCCATCAAGATCACGGACATAAGCTCCGTAAAAATCAGGCCCATATTGCGGGCGCGGCCCCGGCTCCCCCTCATTGGTGCCACCAGCAGAGAGTGCCGCTGCATGGGCCGCTTTAACTTCAGCCTCATTTTCGCATAGCAAACCTACCATATTACCATTTCCTGGCGTTGCTACTTCCTTATTAAACGGTGGCGTTACCCAAATCCGGCCACCGCCGCGCAGGCCATAGCAAAAACCATGGGGCATGAATTCCATTACCACCTTGCCGCCAACTAGGGGTAAGACGGCATCAAAATAGGCCCTTGCCATTGTTACATCGTTGGAACCGATCATCACATAATTTAGGGACATTGTACGCCTCATCTAAAAGTGGAACATATAAGGAACATTTGACATCCCATCGGCTATTCCACAACCCCCGACGTACTCAATTTCGATGGGGACTTGCGCCCAAAAACTCTGCTTTCCCTCAGGGCATTTGGCAGGATGACTCTAATCGCATTGGGAATCTTTTGCTGGTCTCGGGACGGACTAACACAAAGATGGCGAGAAAACCGTTTCTCGAAAAGGTGGGCTATATCGGGAAAACGTCTGGAAGCTCATGGATTTGGGCACAAGATACGCTCAATGAACAAGACTGGAACCTTGAACTGGTTCAAGCATGTGAGCAGAGGATGTTAGTAAGTTTAAGAGCCGCTTCAGACTTTCGCAGTGACGATACCGCCCTTTGGCGCGAAATCTCCAACGACGGTTCAAAGCCCAAAACGGACATTCATTGTGTCAAATACTAGAGCTCTAGCACCAGCTTGGACGACTTTGAACGAGACACGCACAAGCAAATTTGCTGGTTTGCCCGACGCTGCTTTGGAGAGAGAAAACTATCACGGTGATCGGGTTCACCTTCAAGCACTCTCGTCACGCAAGTCCCGCAAACGCCTTGTTCACAGGAAAACGCGGCGTCAATTCCGTGCGCTTGAAGTACATCCAGAATCGTTTCTTTCGCACCAACTTCTAGGGTCGTTTCACTTTGGGCAAGCTCAATTTGGAAGGGTGCAGTCGGACCAATATTTGTAGCTGGATTAGCTGCAAAACGCTCCAGCTTGATGTCAGCAGCAGGGATCGTTTTCAGCGCTGTAATTTCTGCTGAGGCCATAAATAAACCCGGGCCACAAATGTAAACCTGCGTTCTAGGCTGAGGACTTGCAAAAACAGCCTTCAGTCTCGCCTTCGTCGCAGCCACATCCAATCCTTCGTGAAGCGAAACTCTGGTCGCAAAGCTGCCCCTAAGCAGTCGGTTCTGAAAGGCAGTATGTTCCGGGCCGCGCGAGAAGTAGTGGAGCTCGAACGAACGACCCAAAGCGTTGAGACGATCCGCCATGGCAATGATTGGTGTAATGCCAATGCCGCCAGCCAGCAACACGGCGTGCGGGGCGGATTCATACAATGAAAAGTTGTTGCGCGGGCTTCCTATTTCCAAGCGATCCCCTTCCTGTACCGACAGGTGCATCAGATCGGATCCGCCTCGCGAAAGCTCCACTTGTTTGACAGCAATCATGTAGTGATGCCGATCATTCTGATCGCCGCATAACGAATACTGGCGGATGATCCCTTCTCCGCAGTGCACGTCTATGTGAGCGCCCGGTTCATAAGCAGGTAACTTGAAAAAGCCTGTTCTCCTAAGCAGAAACGAACGAATACCTTCACCTTCACTTGCTATCTTGACGACTTTGACGTTGATAAGCGACATAGCCCAGACTCCTCATTGATGGATCGGCTGCATTCTTTCCAGACCGTCCTTCAGTTTTTCCAGTTCGGCCCCGGGCATGGAAACTGTGGTTGCATCATCAGGATAGGACCCATCTAAAACTGCCGCTCGATATCGAGAAAGTGCTTTCAGTCGCTCAGCGGCCAACTGCTTGCGGATGGCGCGGACATCTCCATAGGCTTTTGCATGACGTGGTGGACTTTCGGTGTCCCCGCAAAGATCCGACATGTAAGACAAAACAATATCGCCAGACGACCCTGCACCAATTGTGACAGTAATCAGCTTCGAGCGCTTCTGAATTTCGACAAGCGCTTCGTGCGCGACACATTCCACTTCGCAGCAATACGCACCTGCCTCTTCAAGCCTGCGAAAGTCCTGCATGAGGCTCATTGCTTCTTCTGCGGTCTTTCCAACCGTACGCAACCCACCAAATTGAGTGGCACGTGCAGGGAAGAGCCCTGTATGCCCCTGAACACTGATACCTTCACGCGCGATCCTTTCTATCGTCCGCAATCCTCGCGGGGAATAAATCGCATCTGCTCCACTGGCCATGGCGTCAATCGCTCCGCCAAGTGCCTCATCTTCTGTCACGTACTGGCTCATGTATTGCGCGGCAGTTATGAAGATATGAGGGGCGGCAGTTCGGATGCCTGCGGTGTTGTCGCAACTTATTGTCACGCTATCGATCTCTTGAGCTGCGGCGGCTTTGGCCTCTTCAGCATCAGAGGCGGTGACTTGCGTCATCTTTTTGCAGGCTGCCTTGTTAGTGAACATGCACTCGACCGTTAGGTGACGCTGAGCAGGTTGGCCGCCGTAAGTGTAGATATTTTTCATCGGGTGTTCGTCCTGTGCGGGCTAGTCATTTCGGCGCAAAAATCAGTTTTTTTCGCGCTCGAATGCGTTTCGTGGCCTCAGGTGTGCCGTCGTGAAAACTGCCAAACCAGCGGTCGAGCGGGATCTCTTCGGATCCGTAGTTGCACTCAAAATACCGATGATGCAGTTGATGGTGGAAGGACCCTGCTTTTATCGCCTGTTTGTCTTTGACGAACAGTTTGTCAAAGCCTGCATGGGAAAACAGCGCCCCCAAGCTAAGTGAATACATGTGGAAAATCACATGAAGTGGGTCCGATGGCAGTACGAAATGTATGAGGATGCTTGAAAAGTAACAGAAGCTCTCGACAGGGTGCATTGCCAGCCCCGACCAGGGCCCGACATTGACGTTTCGATGATGCAAGTGATGCACATTCTTGAACAGCCAAGGGATATGGATCAGCCGATGAACCCAATAGAAGTGAAATGACTGCCAAAAACGGAGCACAAAGAAGAACAAGATGAACCAAACAGGTGACGCGCTAAAGCCGTTCAACGTTGGCACCCAGCCGTTGGAGGCAAGAAAGAAATAGAGAATGGACCAGCCAGACGAGCAGACGACCGCCGATACAAGTGTCCAGAAAACATTGTCCCAAACCTGATCACCGAAGGTAAACCGCGAGCTTTTTTCCATAGGTCGCACGTCGAATTTCTGGCGCGTCTTTTGGCCTGCAAACACATATAGATATAGGTGCAAGATAGTCCCCAGAAGGATCACGGCTCCAAAGTAGATCGCGGCAATCTGGATCATCCAATCTATGGACACGCCCTGCATATCGCTGAACACTGGTAGAAAAAATGTGACCGTTGTCAGAGCAAACAGCAAATGGCTCACCGGCGGCGTTAGCTTGAGCCAAGTCCCTATCAGCCAGTCAAAAGCAGCCTTCGGTTTTGGCGGTATGTCGAATACCGGAGACATCGCAATGGGCAGTTCCGGGTGAAAATTCCACTCACGCGATTTGCCTGCTGGAATTTTGACTACAGTCTTTTCATCATGTGCCGACATCACCTTGCTTTCCATGAACATTCTTCAATTGCATTGGCCAAGCAGACCTGGAAACGCCTACAGGGCGCCCAGCATTTCATTCACCGCGACCATGCCCGGGTCATCCAAGCCGACGGTTTGGCCACCGAAAATCCGAGCGCGCCCGATTTTGCATTGCTTGTCTCTGAATTCGGCTAGCGCCGCGGCGCTGGCATCCCGGGCTGACCGTAGCAGCGCCTCTGGCGTATCAAGATCGGCACACGCAGTTCGGATAGCCTCGAGTGAATCCAATACCGTCTTGTCGCCCAGTGACGCGCCACCTCTGCTTATCATCGCTTCAAGTGCTGCTTTCACCAGGTCCGACATATGCGACCAGCCCACACTCGTCTCACCCTTTGTCTGCTTGGCGACCGCCATCAGCGCGATGCCCATAAGTGTTCCAAAAGATGAGCCGGAAACCTTGGTCATCGCCCTAGCGGCTTGCATGCAGGCCTGTCCAACATCAGTAGGCAGCTCGTCAGCGATGGCGCGCATATTATTAAAGCCATTGATCATGGTGACGCCCAGATCGCCATCGCCGAGCTTTCCATCAAGCTCATTCAATAGCTCCCCGGTTACATCAATGTTCTCGGAAATAGCGATGATGGCATGACGCAGGTTATTGGTGGTCAGGCCCATATTTCAATTCCTCCAGAACGGGTTATTTGCAGGGGCGGAAAGCAGGTTTTCCAACTCATCATCCAGTTTCATCACGGTGATCGATGCGCCTGCCATTTCCATTGAAGTGGCATAGTTGCCAACCAGCGGCTGGATGAGGTTGATATCCTTTTGTTTGAGAATGGTCTTTGCCGCCCGAAACAGAATGTACAGTTCCTCGTTGGGGGTCGCTCCTAACCCGTTGACCAGCATTGAGACCTTGTCGCCTGCCGTAAGCGTCAGCTCCGGCAGTACGAAGTCCATCAGTTCGGCAACCAGTGCGTCCGCAGTCTTGAGTTTGCCGCGAGACACTCCCGGTTCGCCATGAATCCCCATGCCGATTTCCATTTCGTCATCAGCAATTTCAAAGGTTGGCTTTCCGGCCTGTGGTACAGTGCAAGACCCCAAGGCCACTCCTATTGAGCGACAGTTGGAGGCTGCCCGTTTGGTTACGCCAACGACGCCATCTAACGAGATGCCGGAGGCGGCAGCGGCACCAGCGATTTTCATAACGTAAACTAACCCGGCCACACCGCGCCGCTTTTCAGCCTCTTCCGGCGGCGCACTTGCCACATCATCACAAACGATGACCTGTTGTGCGGCAATATCTTCCATCTCGGCCATTTCACAGGCCATTGCGAAGTTCATTTTATCACCGCCGTAGTTGCCGATGACGCAAACAACACCGTGACCCCTATCAGCATGTTGAATAGCTTCCAGCATCGGGATCATATCGGGAGATGCGAAGACATCGCCAACCGCGCATGCATCGAGCAGGCCATCGCCGACATAGCCCGCGAAAATCGGCAGATGTCCAAACCCTCCACCCGAAACAACGCCGACCTTGTTCTCACCCGACTTGGTTTTGCGCAGCATTCGCCCGGTCGAACCGTCAACAGTGAATGTTGCCGGGTGAGCCAAGCTTAAGCCATCCAGAACTTCGTCAACGTAGTTCACCGGGTCATTCATCAACTTCTTCATTTGGCTCTCGAATTTTGTAATATGAAACAAAAGTATTATATTACAAACTTGAAGTGAAGATCAAGCATCTTAATAGTGAACGCAGAACCCTTGTTCCGAATTGCAAAACAAATTATGAGGAAGACATGCAAAGCTCTATCGTCGCCAAATTGTTGAAACTGCTGACAATAATCAGCGAGTCACAGAAACCGATGACATTTTCGGAATTAGTCAATTTCAGCGGAATGAACAAAAGCACAATTCACCGATTGCTGGGCATCTGCTCTGAGGAACAGTTGGTCCAGTATGACAAGTCTCGAAAAGCCTATCTGTTAGGTCCCAAGGTGTTCGACCTGGTTCGTAACGCTTATAGTGGCTATGATATTCAAGCCGTGGCGTTGGATGAGATGTTGCGACTTCACAGCCTCTTTGACGGGAATGTCACCATAGGCATACCGAGTGGGCTGGAAGTTGTTTATCTGCGCATTATCGAAGCAAAATCCGCTACCAGCCCAACACAGAAACCCGGTATGCGAGAGCCAATCCACTGCTCTGCGTCCGGGAAAGCCCTGTTTGCGTTTATGCCAAACAAAATCATTGATGCAAAATTGGCCGAGTATGGCTTTGAACGGTATACCGAACGGACAATCACCGACGCTGAAACCTTCAAATCAGAACTGGAAACCGTGCGCGAGGCGGGCTTTGCCCAGAATGATCGTGAAGAGTATGACTATTTCGGCGGCATATCCGCTCCGATCTTCAATTACCTTGGCGAACCGATTGCGGTTTTGAATATCTGGTGCGTCCAGGCCCAGCACCCCATGTCAGAAATGGTGGGCTGGGCCGATGAACTCATGGCTTCAGCGAATCGAGTCACTAAGTTGGTAGGAGGAGTTCGACCCGATTTAGCGACATTGCGTTCAACTTGAGCTTTCAAACGTTACATATAAAGAAGTGCTTCTTGATGTAGTCGCCGACAACCCACTCGGTCTCCAGCCCTTCTTCTAGGACAAACCCGTCGCCTCCCTTCACCATGACCGATTGTCCATCGCTGGTTGTTATTACCGCCCCGCCTTCAAGGATGTGGCAGAACTCAACTATTCCGTGATAGTTGGCTCGGAACACGCCCTCTGAGCTTTCCCAGATCCCAGACTTCAAGGTGTCATTATTGCCTGAATACATGAGTTCAACAAACTGACGCGGCGCCCCCAAAACGATTTCCGCAGTGATGTCTTTTTCGACTTTCTCTGGAGATTGATCCCCGAATAGCACAATAGCCATAAACCTGATCCCTTCCTGGATTGCGTTGTTATTTGCGACCGAGAATGCCATCCAAGGAGTCGCGTATGGTCATGGCCGGAGCAGCAAGTGGCAGCACCTTGGTTGCCGCCCAATGAAATGGAATTCGCTTAATCGGCGTCACCGGAAATGGAAGGTCTTCTTCACTTCCACCCATAGTCTTATGCACCAGCCCCTTGGCCATGACAGAAGTCATCGCAATGCCGCGACCACTAAAACCGAGAGCCGCGAGCACGCCCTCGTCAGGTTCATGGAGGTGAGGCATCATTTCGGGCGTGACGGCTATACGTCCAGCCCAAACGGTTTCGATGGGAGTATTCTTGAGTTGTGGAAACACAGTGTCGAGCCCGCGTTGCAATCGTTTGATCCCGCCCAGTGTTTCCACACTGTCGTTGCTACCAACGCAACCAAAGATCAGCCGTTTATCTCGGTCGTAGCGCGCGTAGTAGATCGCACGCCGACTGTCGGAGATGGTCACACCTGCTGGCAATACCGATTGCTGTAAGCTATCGCTGAGCGGCGCTGTTGCGAGCGAAATACTAACCATTGGAAAGAACGTTTGTTGCAATCCAGGCCAAAGACCGTTGGTGTAAGCATTGGTGGTCAAAATCACCTGCCGGGCAGTAACGCTGCCTGTTGAGGTCGCGACCTTCCACTTTCCGTTAACCCTCGACATGCTCCGAACAGAGGCGTTTTCGTAGAGTTGCGCGCCGTGTTTTTCGGCAGCTCGAGCGAAACCCCGTGTCAGAGAAAGAGGCTGTACATGACCGCCACGCTTGTGAAACAGCGCAAATCTGTAAGCGTCAGATCCGCTCACTTTCGCGACTTCTGGGCCTTCGAGAACACCAATTTCTCCGCCAACAGCATTCCATGCCTCTGCCAGCTCAATCAGTGAAGCTGCTTCAGACTTGCAGTGCGCGGCCTGAACCCAGCCGTTTTGCTCTGCGTCACAGTCGATGTCATATCGCCTGATGTCGGCGAACAGATCATCGGCAGATGTCAGGGTTGCTCGAACTAGTCGGTTAGCGCACGCGTCGCCCAAGCGACCCGCCAAATCCTGCGGCGTTGCTCGCCAAATAGGATTACACTGGCCCCCGCTACGTCCAGAAGCACCCCATCCAATCCTCTTGGCTTCCAGCAATGCAACTTTGGCACCACTTTCTGCCAAACCTAAAGCCGTACGTGTCCCGGATAGACCACCCCCCACAACTATGACGTCAGCGGTGATGTCGCCTTCCAGCAGCAACGCTTCGGGGGCGGGTGCAGCCGTCCGTGACCAATGAACCTCATCTATCGCGGCAGGGATTGGCATATTTGAATCTCTCTTTGTTTTGTAATACAAAACTTTATTTCCATATAAAGAAACATAGTGATTGCTTTTATGCGGGTCAATAGGACTTATGACTTAGGCTTGGATGCCTATTTGTTGGCATCGCGAAAACAGCTTCGGATTTGTTCATTTGGAAAAACGTTGACTGAGTCCCGATTCGCAACTTATTCTCATTATGCAAAATAAAAGTTTTGTATTGTGAAATTATCACATCAAACAACAAGGGAGAATAGAATGAAACTCAAAAGCTTTTTGCTTGGAGCGGCCGCAAGTTTGGCTTTGGTGACAAGCGGATCTGTTGCGCTGGCCCAAGAAGATGGTGAGCTTACCGTCGCCTATTTCCTTGAATGGCCAATGCCAATCCTGGCCGCCAAGGCTTCAGGCGCGTTCGAGGAAGAGCTTGGGATGAAAGTAAACTGGGTGTCTTTCGAAACCGGGACCGCAATGTCGGCGGCGATGGCTTCGGGAGATGTGCAAATTGCCGTGTCCCAGGGTGTTCCTCCCTTTGTTGTCGCCGCGTCCGGTGGCCAGGACTTGCAGGTCGTGGATGTCGCGGTCAGCTATTCTGAAAATGACAATTGTGTTGTGCATTCAGATCTGGAAATCGACAAGGATTCTGCAAGCGAACTGGCTGGTAAGAAAGTAGCTGTGCCGCTTGGTACAGCCGCGCACTATGGCTTCTTACGTCAGATGGACCACTTCGGGGTACCACTTGATAGCCTTAAGATCGTTGACATGCCTCCACCTGAAGGAGCCAACGCCCTGGGTCAAAAGGCCGTGGACTTCGCCTGCGGTTATGGTGGCGGTCTTACCAGCATGAAGGAATACGGAAACGTATTGCTGACGGGTGCTGAGAAGGAAGACTTGGGTATCCTCGTTTTTGATGTGATTTCAGCCCCTGCGTCTTTCATCGCTGAAAATGGCGACATCGTAGCCAGGTTTCTGGCTGTAACCGCCAAAGAAAACGAGCGTTGGAATTCTGGGGCTGGTGGCGACGAAATGATGGCCGTGCTTGCAGAACAATCCGGAATGGACCTGGATGCTGCCACTAGCGCCCTTTCGACCATGAAAATGCTCTCGATTGACGAAGCTCTGTCTGACAAGTGGCTAGGCGGAAACGCTGCGACATTCATGAAAGGTGTGGCCGACGTCTTCGTCAACGCAGGTTCAATCGATTCTGCGCTCGACAGCTATCAGGACTCTGTAAATACAGGACCGTTGCAAGCTGCAAAAGATATGTAGGACCGTTTCGGCTGGCGTGATCAACGTTCCACGCCAGCCGCACCGCAGACAAATGAGGCGGGGAAAACTTCGCCCAATCTGCCGGAACTCCGGCACAACGTGGAGGAATCATGACCGGACTTTCGATTGAAAATCTCTCAATGCGCTTCGAGTTACCCAATGGTAGCGCGATTCAGGCTCTAGAGAACGTTTCGCTTCACCTCAAGGAAGGCGAATTGATGAGTGTCTTGGGGCCTTCCGGCTGCGGCAAGACAACACTTCTGAACATCGTTGCGGGCTTTCTGGCACCAACCGGCGGTGAACTGACAATGAATGGGCATAGGATTACCGGGCCCGATGCTGAACGCGGAATGGTTTTCCAGAAAGGCGCACTTTTCGAGTGGATGTCCGTACGCGAGAACGTGGGATTCGGCCCATCGATGAAGGGAACACCAAAGGCTGAAAAAGACAAAACCGTTGATCACCTGCTCGACGTCGTTGGACTTCAGGATTTCAAGGAAAAGGCAGTTTATGAGCTATCTGGCGGCATGCAGCAACGCGTTGCGCTTGCACGCTGTCTTGCGAATGATCCCGATGTGATCCTGATGGACGAACCCTTGGGGGCATTGGATGCTCTGACACGTGAAAAAATGCAGAGCTTGGTTCTGAAGCTTTGGAAAGAGACCGGCAAGACAATCATTTTGATCACTCACTCGGTCGAAGAGGCCCTGCTCCTTGGAGAGCGTCTGATTGTCATGGCTCCACGGCCAGGCAGGATCCACAAGGAATACCGACTGCCCTTTGCTGAACTGGGTGTGGGTGCCGATCTACGAGAGGTGAAAAAACATCCGGATTTCGGACCCAAACGCGAAGAGATCCTTTCGATGATCTGGGACATGGAAGAAGAAATCATGGGCCGGACGGAGGACGCAGCATGACCGGAATCTTCGTTCTCTTCATCTATGTCGGCATTTTCGTTGGCTCTTACTTCATTGTCACCAAGGTCGTTCATCACGCGACTGTCCGGGACTTTACCTCACTAAAAACCGTGACGTTTGGAGATGAAAGTGCGGTGCGGCCCAATCGAACCGCAGGGATCATCTCAATCATCACCATCTTTTTCATCTGGGCTATGTTCACCGGTTCCAGCTTGCTTCCAAAATTCCTGCATGCACCGGCACCGTTTCAGGGCACTGCCGAGTTCACGTATACGGTCGAGGCAGATGGCAAACGGGATGACGCAACAGTAACAGTCGTAGTCTACCCACGTGAGGAAGAAACCGAAGCACCCGAAGTTGCTCCTGGCGATGGCTTTGCCAAGAACGATTCCTCCGCGCTGGCACAGTGGCGAACAAGTTTGATCCGGGTCGATTCCAACGACGAAGTCACTAAGAAAGAGGGCGCCGAAGTCGTCGCGATTAACGGCCAGCCCATCAAACGTGGTGAAACTGTTAGAATTGAAAGCGGGACCGTAACTCTGTCTGACAAGGGCACGCCGAATTATGCACCCAGTCGCGGTTGGCAAATGGAGCCTCTATATTTGCCGCCACCAGAAGAAGTCTGGAGTCGGACGGTCAAAATAATCGGTGAAGGCTTTCGGAACTACACACTTGCGGAGCACTTGGGGTATTCACTGTTCCGCGTTATTGCGGGCTTCATTTTGGGCGCCCTTGTGGGTATTCCTTTGGGATATGCCATGGGCCTCAGCGATTGGTTCAGAGGTTGGTTCGATCCGATTGTGGAGTTCATGCGCCCAGTTCCGCCGCTCGCATTGATCCCACTGGTTATCATTTGGTTCGGCATCGGAGAAACGGGTAAAATCATTCTGCTGTTCCTGGCGGCACTTTGGATCATGGCGATAGCGGCGCGATCTGGTGTTTCAGGAGTAAACATTTCTAAAGTTCATGCGGCCTACTCCCTTGGCGCCAACAAATGGCAAATCATGCGCTACGTGATTGTCCCCAATTCACTCCCGGAAATTTTTACCGGCGCCCGTGTCGCGATGGGTGTCTGCTGGGGGACCGTTGTTGCTGCCGAACTTGTTGCCGCTGAGCAAGGCGCAGGGATGATGATAATGGTCGCCTCAAGGTTTCAGAACACTGACATCGTCATCCTGGGCATCACACTGATTGGCGTGATTGGGTTCGGCATCGACATGCTAATGCGGTGGGCCGAACGGTGGCTTGTTCCTTGGAAAGGAAAAGGCTGATCCCGAACCTCCCTGAGGGACCCCTTGAGCAGTTCTCCATGACTGTTCGCACTACCGGGCAATTCACTGCCCGGTCTTTTTCCTTTTGTGCTATCTTTCCTTCCGCTCCAGACCAAATTGCGGGAATGGGCATTCCGCCCAACTTGCACAGTCCGGTATTTGCGCATTTCAGCCGTAGCGAAGCTTTTTGCCTGAACCACTACCGACTAGCCTCGGCAGGATTGGTTATGTGGTTTTCGTTGTGTTGTATACCGATGTCTTTGGTACTGGCACTTTCGCTGGTTAAGAAATGTCCGCTTCCCAGAGACTTACGATCCCAATAGCCCCCGCGCAGCGCGGGAAGTTCCGTAGCAATTTGTGAGACGAACGGCCCTTCTTCCTGCGCACCACATCGGAGATGGCGATTTGCCGCGGAGCCGATACAAATATGTACTTTTCGTCACTCGAAAGTATCCCGCGCAAGATATCGAACAACCCGTTCATATGAGTGAGTGCCTTAACACTAGCTTCCCAAAATAATTGTCCGCAAAGAGCAGATGGTCGATCCGGGAAACGGGATTTCAGGTTGTTATGTTCTGTTCCTTTGTGTCTTTGAGGCGCCGCGTTGCCTTTTAACGAACAACATCGCGACGCACCTCTCATGCTTCAGTTGCCTGATCACGTGTCATGATGATCTCGCGGGTGATCTGCCACCTGCCATCTTCAAGCACGAAGTCGATGCTGAGCGAGATGAGCTGATAGCGCCCGGTCGCGTTGTTCTTGCGACTGACCACAATATGCCCATGTGTGTCGTCGGCCTCGACCAAGTGATACTTGACCCAAGGGTTTTCGTCCTTCAGCGCGCACATGTTGTCCTTGATGAACGCCATGAACCCATTTTTATCGTTACGCATCAGGGTGCCGTCATTGAGCAGAACATAGGTCTGCATGTCGCGGTGATAGAGCTTGTCCAGCACCTCAAAAGAGTGTCCTGAAACGCCATGGATCAAACCATCCAGTGTCTCTTTGACGGCGGATGCACTGGGGTGATTTTCAGTCATTGCCATTGTAATTTTCCTGTTGGAAGTGGTGAGAGCGAGGATCACTCAGTGGCGTAGTTGCTGAACATATCCAGCACGATATGCCACGGTGCCTCTTCGTTCTCACGCTCAAGGACGTAGATGTACGTCCCTTCAAGCTGGAATCCCTGGCTGTCGACCGAAGCCTGTGTCACACCTTTCATGACGGCCTGTGTGCCATCATCAGAGATGAACAAGTCTTCAATTGTGTGAGACAGCTGGCCCTTGTTCTCGCTCATGAAGGTGATTGTCTGGCGTGGAGCGCCATCACGCCCTTGGGCCGGGCGGGTTGCTGGGGCAATCCAGAATGTATCTTCGTCATAAAGGGCGATGAGACCAGCTGCGTCATGTGTAGCAGCGAGTTCGTTGAAGTGGTCGTTGAAGGCGATCAGGCTCTCACGCGCTGCGCTCTGTGCAGTGGTTTCAGCAAAAGCGGGCAATGCCAGAGAAGCGACGACGGCAACAGTGGAGAGTAAGGATTTCAAGCGCATGAGCTTGTCCTTTCAGGTTAGATTATTGATTTCAGAGAGTTGTGGGGGAGGCGCGCGCCTTATGCGGCGCGGGTTCCCCGAATAGGATAGTTGTTTTCGGGATTGCGAATGAAGCGAAGGCCGCCCAGCAGGGTCTTCAGATCAGGGCGCGCAAATGGTGCATTCGAGATGTCAGTCACCTGAACTTGTCCGTCTGCATTCACGACAAAGATGCCAGGCTCTGCAAAGGGGCGATCATGCTCTTCAGCTGACCGCGGGTCAGAGACATAAAGACCAAGTTCGTGCATTTGATCGAGGCTCAGGTCAAACCCCACCGGGAAGCTTGGCTGTACCAGAGCGATCTGATCGCTAGCTTTGCCTTCTGGATCAGCGGAAACAGCCACAACATCAACCCCAAGCGCATAAAACTCTGGCAGAAGTGTTTCCAGCTTTTTCAGATAGGTGGTGCACATCGGGCAGTGTTTGCCGCGATACACGACGACCAGTTGCCAGTCACGACCTCCTTGCGGCACACCAAGAGTCAGGTTTCCGCCGCCAAGTTTGGCGATGCTGATTTCCGGAAATTGGGCTCCTGCAGGAGTTTTTTGGGATAACATTTTTTCAGTCCTTGCGTTTTGTGATGATCATTATAAAATACACTCAAACCCAGACGTCAAGGATTTTTGTAATGAACGTCACAAAAAAAGTCGGCCGCCCTAAAACGTTTGACCGCGACGAAGCCCTCAACAAAGCTATCGGGGTGTTCTGGAATAAAGGTTACGAAGGGGCGTCGATGAAGCTGCTGACTGATTCGATGGGGATCAACAGCCCAAGCCTCTATGCCGAGTTCGGCGATAAGCACGGCCTGTATCTTGAAGCGATCAACAGCTATGCAACGAATGATGCCTGTACGCCTTTGGTTGCGTTGGAAACTGTGCCGGATATTCGCGAAGCAGTCAGAGCGTTCTTCGAAGCAGTTATTGACTACTCAACGCACCACGTGAGCGGGGCGAAGGGTTGTTTCCTCGTCTCCTGCGTTGCGACAAGTGCGGGACACGTTGAAGGAACTGCAGAGTTGTTGCGCGATGCAATCGCAACAACGGATAAACGCATAAAAGTGCGCTTTGACCAGGAGGTCGCCAAACGGTCACTTCCTCAGGGCTTTCCGAGTGCAGATCGTGCCAAGCTGATGTTTGATCTACGGCAAGGTATGGTGTTTCGAGCGCGCGCTGGCTTTAGCGACGCGGATCTCGAAAGCGACATTGAAAAATATGTCAGATCCGTTCTCGCCGAGCCTGAAAGTTGACCTTTATGCATCCGCAAGTTGAGGCACTTTAGGCTCAGTATTGACCTTCCTTGCGGGTCGCATGATTGGTTGGTCGCAGGCGCGAGCGGCATCTCAAACGATCCCGGCGAAGGTTAGAAAAGTCCGCGATCTGTGAGTTCGTAGTCATATTAAGTTTGCGGCAACAGCGAGGGTCCGCAAAGCGAGCTGCGGTTGCAGCATTGTGGTGGGTTACCAGCTGTCTCCCTTGGGCCGCTAGCTAGACTTTGCAAAGCCCGCTTTCAGCGCATTGCCGCCGTCGCTGAGGCTTAGTGCCGTACTAGCAGCGAACGGCTGCTCCGTAGCCCGCCTTCGGGCCAGACTTGTCCCGATTGTCGTGCCCATGTGTCGCAAAGGTGGTATCTGGCTAGACCTGAAGCGGCAATTCCCATCCTGTCGTGTATCCACATCACGAAGTCTCCATGATTGGAGAGCAACGCGATGCCATCAGTTTCGACAAGTCTCCCGAGAGGTGTTTAGGCTAGTGTGAAAGGGCGATTGTTTCAACGATCTGAGCACGCCGGAACATTTGGGCACATACATTCGCAACTTAACGGGTGGAATAGACGGGGGTCTGAAGTTTTCTCATCCCGAACTTTTACTTATAATCCGCTGCTTGTTAAAATTAGTGGTGCCCGGGGGCGGAATCGAACCACCGACACGAGGATTTTCAATCCACTGCTCTACCCCTGAGCTACCCGGGCACGGGAACGGCATTGGCCGCTGGGTGGAGGCGTTCTATGACTTGCACCATCCAGTGTCCAGAGGCTTTTTGACATTTTTTCAGTGGGGCCGTGGAACGGTGTCTTCCGCATCCGAAATGCTGATTTCCTCATCCTCTTCCCGCTGCGACGGGACCGCGTATGACCCGTTCAGCCACTTGGCCAGATCAATATCTGCGCAGCGCTTAGAACAAAATGGACGAAACTGAATCATGATGTCTTCGCCGCAGATAGGGCAGCTCATTTCAGCACCTCGGCCAAAGGAATACGCCCACGTTTTCGTTGCAACTCGTAATGCCCCAAAGGGGTCCAGCCAGCTAGTGTTGTTTCTACGGAATCCGCCTTGAGCGTTGCGCGAAGAACCTGTTCAAACCCTCGGCGGTCTTTCTTGGGCATTGGGGCAAGGTCCAACGTAATCTGTCCGCCAAGCCCTCGCACGCGCAATGCACGTGCAAGCTGTTTTGCGCAAGCAAAATTGGCTTTGGTGCCCGCTGCCAGAGAGCTATCCTTACCTGTGTTCACATCAACCGCCACCAAAGCGCGGGTGGCTTCGATGAACAAATGTCCTCCGCCAGGCAGAGGCTCAGCAATACCGCGTGCTGTATCCAGCGCGTCCAAGACACCTTGCGCTTCGAACCCACCGGGTTCGGTGATGACTTCTGCAGGATCGGTCCAGTCTCTCCAGGCTAGAATATGAGGACCATCGCCTTCGCACAGGGTTTCGGGTTCGGTACCTGAATCGTTTAGAATCTGGTCAGCCAGAGCCCGCATGGCACTAATGTCTTCTTCAATGTCCACGATATCTGCACCGGAGCAGCATGAACGCAAAATCAGACCATAGGAGCTGTCTTCCATTTGCTCATGTGCGATCTCCAGCAAGCGATCGCGCTCATCCTCGTCGCGAATGCTTCGCGAGATGTTTAGACCCGGTGCATCCGGTGTCACGATTGCATAGCGGCTTTTGAACAGTATCCGATCGGTGATCGGTAAGGCCTTTCCGGGTTCTGCGAAGCCCGTCACTTGTACCAGCAATTGAGCACCAGGGGCCAACCCCTTAACCTGCCGTAAAAACGCCGGGCCATCCGGCGTTGTGACGAACATACCGCCCTGCCCTTTGACAGGCCGGTCCGCGCGCGCGCGGTAAATGGTTCCGGGCCTTGGTCTGTCACCGTCGATCAGAAAATCGTCCAACTTACCGTCAACCATCAAGGCAGCGGCTTGGCTCCCTTCGATCTGGTCGAGAATGATGGTACGGCCTTTCATAGCGCCTCACTGTATAACGGATAACCGATGCCTTGAAGCAACGCTGCGGTTTCGGAGAGTGGCAACCCAACTATGCCAGTGAACGATCCTGAAATCCAAGGGATGAAGGCACCAGCGGGTCCCTGAATTGCATAGGCTCCGGCCTTGCCTTGCCAATCGTCCGTGGCCAGATAGGCATTTACTTCGACATCCGATAAGCGCTTGACTTTGACTTGGGAAACCACGTCGCGTTGCAATAGGCGATCCCCGCGCCGGGCGGCGACCGAGGTCACAACCCTATGCCGACGCCCGGATAAAGCGTGAAGGAACTCGGCGGCTTGCTCAGCGTTTTCAGGTTTTCCCAGAATGCGTCGCCCCAATGCCACAGTCGTGTCCGCGCACAAGACGACATCTTCGTCATCCGCCTGAACAGCCTGAACTTTTTCACGCGCGATGCGGTTGCAATAGGGAACCGGCAGCTCACCCTTCACAGGCGCTTCGTCGATGTCCGGGGGGCGAATGGCATCGGGCTGCACGCCAAGCTGGGCCAGCAGGTCCAGCCTCCTTGGGCTGCCCGATCCAAGAATAAACGCCATTGAACAGTGCGTTACTTAAAGCGGTAGTTGATCCGACCCTTTGTCAGATCATACGGGGTCATTTCGACCTGAACTTTGTCGCCAGCCAGAACACGGATGCGGTTTTTGCGCATCTTGCCTGCCGTATGTGCGATGATCTCATGGCCGTTTTCCAGCTCGACCCGAAACGTCGCATTAGGCAGGAGTTCCTTCACGACACCGGGAAATTCGAGCGTATCTTCCTTGGCCATGTTGTCTCCATACTTACGTTGCACCCGCAGAATCTGCGGGGATGTGCGCCTAAATGAGCCTATTTCCGCCTTATTTCAAGGGCGGATTCGCCTAAAGGGAACATAATGTGACTGAATCGACTCGGGGATTTTGTTCCGCCCAATGGGCTCGGTTCAACACGTTACCATCGGCGCGGACATCGGCAATCTCCGTGAGGTTTACCTGAGCATAGGTCCAGCCGGGTTGGTTCAGAACACCCTCGGACAAAACACCCGTTTGCGGAAAGCCCTTGTCTGGTGGTCCAAAGATGCCACCTGTGCCGGTATTCATGTCTACGGCTTCGGACCAATCATTCGCCCCGACCAGCGATGCCATCACTGTAACACATTGATTTTCCAGGGCTCTAGCCATAGCGCCGATACGTACCCGCCAATAACCCGACAAGGCCTCGGTGCAGGACGGAGCCAGGATCAAGTCAGCTTCGCTCAACGCCCGACCGAGCAAAGGGAACTCGCTGTCATAGCAGATCAGCACGCCGATTTTACCCAGCGCAGTATCGAATATTTTAAGCGGCCCGCCGGGGGCGATGTCCCAAATCTCGCGCTCGAACCGGGTCATGATCTGCTTGTCCTGATGATCGAGCGCTCCGGTCGGAGCATAAAGCACCGCGCGGTTCACCGGACGCCCCGCCCCGGCCAAAACCGGGGCGGAAGCGCCTAAAATGTATGTGTTGTAAGTCTTTGCGAGGCGGGCATGTATGTGTTGTACAACTTCCATACGTTCGGAAACCGCCCGGATCGAGCGCTCCAGGTCTGACGCCGCAACGACCCCGTCCAACGTCGACAATTCCATCGCGCCGTATTCGGGAAAGACCAATAGCTCGGCCCCCTTCCCCGCCGCCCCAGACACCCAAGCCTCGAGCTTGTCCTCATACTGTGCCCAGCTATCGAGCCAGTCGAGGTTGTATGCAGCGGTCGCGACTTTCATCAGAGCATTCCTTGGGACGGTTTGCCGAGACACTAAAAGGCAGCGTCGTCGCGTGTACAGAGCAATCAAACAATCGCTAAGGATTAAACGTCGAGTTCTGCTTTGAGCCCTCACTGGAACTCTCGACTTTATGCTGCGTGCGCTCGCGGTGTCGATTTTTCTGGCAATTCGTGCATGGCGCAGAGTTTCTGGATCCCGGTTTCACAGTTTGCGGACAAAACCTACTTTATTGCCGATGAAACCAATGTCCGTGTAGCGTACATTGCGACAGCGAAATGTTGGAAGAGTAAGGTTCTTCTTCTCATATACGTTGCTAAAAAGACAACGTCGTGCATGATCAGGAAAACTTATCGTGTGAGCAAAAATGATTAAAAGTCAGATCACATTCAAGCAGCTCGAAGCCTTTTCGTTTGTTGTTGATACCGGAACTTTTAGAGCCGCCGCCATCGCACTTGGAACAACTCAGCCGAATATCTCATCTCGTATTTCAGCCCTGGAAGCTGCTTTGGATGTCACGCTTCTATATCGCGATGCTGGCTCGGTGCGTTTGACAACAAAAGGTTCGGAACTCCTTGAACGCACGCGGGACATCCTTCGTGCGGGCGAAGCGTTGCTGGAAGCGGCGGGTCGTCAGGAGCTTATCGTAGAACGGCTGCGATTGGGCGTGACAGAACTCGTCGCTTGTACTTGGCTACAACAATTCTTGCGTCTTTTGCGGCGAGACTATCCCAACCTTAGGGTTGAGCTTGAGGTTGATTTGTCTCGCAAAATTGAAGAGCGTCTGCGGGAAGGACAGCTTGATCTCGCATTGCAAAACGGCCCCTTCGCTTATCAAGCAACAGGCGAGCGAATGCTATCCAGCGAAACGTATATCTGGGTTTCGAATGAAGAAATAGCGAAGGGTCTTGTCGGAGGAAACTCTGTAGCACGCTTTTTTGAAAGGGCTGTTTTGACCCACGCCCGCCATACCGCCGCTGGACGGGCCTTGCATGACTTGGCGACTGAACGCGGCTACGATGTTGGGAAGATTGTTCATTCCAGCGCTTTATCCGCGTGTCTTCCCATGGTCAGTGAAGGGATGGGCGCGGCGCTCCTGCCAAGGTCTCTTGTCAAAGACGAACTCGATAAGGGGCACTTGAGAACACTGGATGCCGATTGGACTGCACCACCTCTGGAGTTTTTTGCGCGCTTCAACGCTGATCAGTCACCACGCTATGTTGAAAAAGCGAGCGATATAGCAGCAAGCATTCGGCCAGCCGTTACCAACGATAACTAAAATCTATCGGGTGTAGAAAATCAATTGATTTGATTTCTGATGCACTGTGGTCCCATTTGAACGAGCGAAATGCTTGTGGCTGTGGAGATACACATGAAGGCTGGATCTATTCGATTGGGCGTCGATATCGGTGGCACCTTCACGGATGTTGTGCTTGAGAAGAATGGAGAGCAACACTCTGTCAAGGTGCTGACGACTTATGCTGCCCCCGAAAATGCAATCATCGATGGGATGCACCAGGTCTGTGCCAAAGCAGGCGTTGCCCCCTCGAAGATCGAGCAAATCATTCACGGCACCACGCTGGCCACCAATGCATTGATTGAGCGGCGTGGCGCCAAGACTGCATTAGTCACAACCGAAGGGTTCCGCGATGTGATCGAGATGCGCACCGAAAGTCGGTTTGAGCAATACGACCTCAACCTCAATTTGCCTGACCCCCTTTTGCCGCGGCAGATGCGGTTCACGGTGCCAGGTCGCGTGAACGCCAAGGGCGAAATTCTGGTCGAACTTGAACGCTCTGATGTCGAAGCCTTGGTCGATCGCATCGCAGAAGCCGGCTTTGAAAGTGTCGCGGTTGGTCTGATCCATTCGTACCTCAATCCAAAGCACGAACTTTTGGTGCGCGAGGTTCTGGCCGAACGGCTACCGGATGTTTCGATTTCGATCTCTTCCGAGGTCTCGCCTCAGATGCGCGAGTACGAGCGGTTTAATACAGTCGTTGCCAACGCCTACATCAAACCGCTGATGGCGTCTTACCTAGGACGGCTTGAGGACCGGTTGCACGGCGAAGGTGTTCAGTGCCGCATCTTTCTGATGCACTCAGGTGGCGGGATCATCTCGATCCAGAATGCCGCTGATTTTCCTGTGCGACTCGTGGAAAGTGGACCGGCTGGCGGCGCGGTTTTCGCGGCGCACATCGCTGCGCGCTATGGCCTCGACAAGGTGCTGAGTTTTGACATGGGCGGGACCACTGCCAAGATTTGTCTCATCAAGAACCAGACGCCTAAAACTAGTCGCGTGTTCGAAGTTGCGCGGACCTATCGGTTCAAAAAGGGCTCTGGGATGCCCATCTCGATCCCCGTGATCGACATGGTTGAAATTGGCGCGGGCGGCGGCAGCCTCGCCCATGTGGACGGAATGCGGCAGATCCGCGTCGGCCCTGAAAGCGCGGGATCAGAACCGGGACCTGCCTGCTATGGCCGCGGCGGCGAACGGCCGGGAGTGACGGACGCCGATCTGGTGCTGGGCAAACTGGACCCGGATAACTTCGCAGGTGGGTCGATCACCCTGCATCCGGACAACTCTAAAGCGGCACTCACAGCTCATGTGGGCGATACGCTAGAAATGGATGCGGTTGAGGCTGCTTTCGGTGTGGCCGAAGTGGTGGATGAGAACATGGCGAACGCCGCGCGTGTCCATGCGGTCGAGAACGGCGAAGATCTTAGCGAATACACGATGATCGCCTTTGGTGGTGCTGCCCCGCTGCATGCCGGTCGTCTTTGCGAGAAATTGGGGGTGGAGCGCCTTCTGGTTCCACCTGGGGCTGGTGTTGGTTCGGCCATCGGATTTCTGCGCGCACCCTTCAGCTTTGAGGCCAATCGATCTGTTTATATGAAACTGAGCGATTTTGATGCAGATAAAATCAAGCACCTTCTGTCCGATCTGAAGGCAGAGGCCACCGGTTTCGTGCGCACCTGCGATGAGGTCAGCCCGATCCTGTCTGAGTTCAAGGTTTACATGCGATATACAGGTCAGGGCTGGGAAATCCCGATCGATTTGACCGAGAGCCAGGCGATGAACCCCGATGCCGCCACGTTCGAAGCGCGGTTCGAAGAAGATTACGCAAAGCTCTTTGGTCGCCCGGTTGCTGGCATTGATATCGAGATCACCGTTTGGTCGGTGAACGCCACTACACCACCTGAGCAAGTGACGCAGATTGCAGAAACCGATGGCAGCGCACCGGTCGCCTTGAACGGGACGCGGAAACTCTTTGATGCCAGCATAGGCAGCTATCTCGACGCGCACGTGATTGATCGGGCAACGATGAAAACAGGGCAACGGGCTTCAGGCCCGGCAGCGTTGACCGAGGCTGAGACTACCATCATCGTGCCTGCCAGCCGTGATGCCATCCGACAGCCGGATGGGTGTATTGATTTGGTGAAGAAGGGAGCAGCCCAATGACGCAGGAGCATTCCAAAGTCGCCTATCAGGTTATGTGGAACCGCCTGATTTCGGTCGTGGAAGAACAGGCGCAAGCGCTTGTGCGTACGGCGTTTTCAACATCTGTCCGCGAGGCCGGAGACCTGTCAGCGGGCGTATACGACACCCATGGCAACATGCTGGCTCAAGCCGTGACCGGTACGCCTGGGCATGTGAACGCGATGGCTGACGCTGTGGCGCATTTCATCCGTCGGATTGGCCGTGACAACATGTTTGAAGGTGACGTCTACATCACGAACGATCCGTGGGAAGGTACGGGCCATCTGCATGATATCACCATGGTTACCCCGTCCTTTCACAAAGGTGTTCTGGTCGGCTATTTCGCCTGCACAGCGCATATCGTGGATATCGGTGGTCGTGGCTTTGGCGCGGATGCGCAAAGCGTCTATGAGGAAGGACTCTATATCCCAATCATGAAATTTGCGGATCGCGGTGAGGTAGACGAGACCCTTGTGCGGATCATCCGCGGAAACGTTCGAGAACCTGACCAACTCATCGGTGACATCTACGCTCTTGCCACGTGCAACGAAATCGGCCACCGCCGCCTGATCGAAATGATGGAGGAATTCACACTCGACCAATTGAACAGCGTTGCTGACTTTATCCTGGAGAACTCTCGTCGTGCCACGATCGAGGCCATTGCGGCCCTGCCGCAGACCTCTGCTGTTGGCGAAATGACGATGGACGGTTTTGACGTGCCGATCACGTTAAAGGTCAAGATCAGTGTCGAGGGGAATCGGATCGTCACCGACTTCACCGGCACCTCCGGCTTGGACAAAAAGGGAATCAACTGCCCACTTGTCTATACCAAAGCCTATGCCTGCTACGCGCTCAAGGTCGCGATTGCACCGGAAATCCCGAACAACGCGGCCTCACTCGCACCGTTCGAGATCACTGCGCCGAAAAACTCCATCGTGAATGCACTTCATCCCGCACCTGTGGCCTTGCGCCATATCGTGGGGCATTTTGTGCCGGACGCGGTCTATGACGCCTTTGACAAGATTGTGCCGGGTCTGGCGCCCGCCGAAGGCGCCGGATGTCTATGTAATTTCCAAGTCAGCTTGCGTCCTCGAAGCGATGCGCCCGCACCAGCAGATGCACGACGGTCCGAAGTTTTGACTTTCAATTCAGGAGGCTCCGGCGCGCGGCCTGAGCATGATGGTTTGAACGCCACCGCCTTCCCGTCGGGGGTCATGACCATGCCCATAGAAGCGACTGAACACGCAGGTCCCGTCATCATCTGGCGCAAGGAATTGCGCCCCGACAGCGGCGGTGCGGGCAAGACGCGTGGCGGTTTGGGACAGTACATGGTGGTCGGCGCACAAGAGGGGCATGAGTTCGACATTCAGGCCATGTTCGACCGCAGCCAGCACCCCGCACGGGGCCGCAGAGGTGGACAAACCGGAGCGCCCACGACGATTGCGCAAGACGACGGGTCGGTCATGCAGGTGAAAGGCAAGCAGTTCGTACCGCATGGTCGCAAAGTAGTCATGGCGTTCCCCGGTGGCGCTGGTTACGGAGATCCTGCCGAGCGCCCAAAGGAGCTGGTCAAGCGTGATTTGGCGCGTGGGTATATCTCGACGGATACAGCACAGCGGGACTATGGCCTGTCTGATCAAGAAATAACGGCGATCCAGTCAGCAGTCGCAAGGGGAGAACAGATATGAGCAACCAAAGCCCAAACCAGCAGAGCTATGACGTGGTCATCGTCGGAGGCGCCATTATGGGGGCCTCTACCGCGTGGTTTCTGTCTGACAACAAGGATTTCAATGGTTCGGTCCTGGTCATCGAGCGGGACATGACCCTTACAGCCTGTTCCACAGCGCATACCAACTCTTGTATGCGGCAACAGTTTTCGACGGAGTTGAACGTTCGGATTAGCCAGTTTGCCGCCGACTTCGTGAAGAACATTCGCAGCTATATGGGGGGCGATGAACGTGTGCCTGAGCTTGGTATCCGCTCCTTTGGTTACATGTACTTCGCCGACAACGACAGATTTGCTGATGTATTGCGCGAAAGCCAGCAGGTTCAGTTGGCGGCAGGCGCGGCGACACAGTTGATGACGCCGAAGCAAATCAAAAAGGCTTACCCATTCTACAACGTAGATGACATTGTGCTGGGATCAATCAACCTTGTCGACGAAGGTTACTGGGACGGGGCGGCTGTAAATGACTGGTGGCGTCGCCAAAGCCGTGAGCGCGGAGTGGAATGGGTCCAAAACGAGGTTGTTGCCATGACCCGCAACGCCGCAGGGACTAAAGTGGAAAGCGTGACCCTTGCGTCGGGCGAAGTGATCGCCTGCGGTCAGGTTGTCAATGCCTCTGGCCCTCGCGCAGCGCGAACTGCGAAAATGGTCGGCATCGACGTCCCGGTTGAACCACGCAAGCGTTACTCATGGATCTTCAAGGCCGAGCAACCGCTCGATCGGGATCTGCCGCTCACAATTGACCCGTCTGGCGTCCACGTGCGCGAAAACGGCGGAGGGACGTATCAGTGTGGCGGGCATTCCGACGTTGACCCAGCCGTGGATTACGACGATTTCGCGATGGATCACTCCATATGGGAGAACCACATTTGGCCGATCCTCGCGACCAGAATTCCGCAATTCGAGGCAATAAAAGTTCAAAGTGAATGGGGCGGCCATTATGCGATGAACACATTTGATCACAACGCGATCATGGGACCGCATACAGAGCTGTCGAACTTCATCTTTCTCAACGGGTTTTCCGGCCATGGGTTGCAACAATCACCTGCCATGGGGCGCGGCACAGCTGAATGGCTGACGCATGGCGAATACCGAGTGCTCGATATGACGCCTTTCAACTATGAACGTATCGCTGCAGACCGACCAATCATTGAGAAAGCCATCATTTAATGGAGCTCCCAGAAAATCGATTCACCAGCGCGATCACAGCTGGTGAAAAGCAAGTCGGCCTCTGGATCAGCCTGTGCAGCAACTTCGCGGCCGAGGTGGTATCGACGGCGGGCTATGACTGGGCGCTGATCGACATGGAGCACAGCGCCAACGACTACTTCAGTGTGCTGGGCCAATTGCAGGTTTTTGCGGCGTCTCCGACCACAGCCTTGGTTCGCGTGGAATGGAATGACGCGATAGCAGTCAAGCGGCTGTTGGATCTTGGCGCGCCGGGCCTTTTGTTTCCGATGATCCAATCGGTGGAAGAGGCCGAGCAGGCCGTTGCCGCGACCCGCTATCCGCCGCGTGGCAGTCGCGGTGTCTCTGGCTCAACAAGAGCGACCGCATTTGGCCGCATTCCGGACTACGTGGCACGTATCGAGGATGAAACCACGGTGCTTTTACAGCTCGAAACTTGTGCCGCCGTGGAACAGGCCGAGGCCATTGGCGCGGTAGAAGGTGTCAGCGGTATCTTCTTTGGGCCCGCCGACATCGCCGCCGATATCGGCAAAGTTGGCAAACCGATGGACCCTGATGTGTGGGCCTTGATCAAACCCGCAGCACAGAAGCTGATTGCGAAGGGCATGCCTGTCGGCACTTTGGTTACAGACCCTTCTTTTGCCGCCGATCTGCTGAACGAAGGCTTCACATTTGTGGCGATTGCCACTGATACCGGACTTTTGGCGCGGGCCGCTGACATTGCATTGGCGCAGGCAAAGGGTGCGCTGGCATGAGTTTTGCCTCATCGCGTCTCGCATTGGTCAAGCCGTCGGCATCCGCCTGGGTCAGCCAAACTGCAAAAGCGGCCAAAGCGCGAGGCGAAGATGTGATCGACCTCGGGCTGGGTGAGCCGGATTTTGATACGCCCAATCATATCAAAGAAGCAGCGCATCAAGCCGCGCTAAGGGGCGAGACTAAATACCCACCCACAAACGGCACCCTGGAGATGCGGCAAGCAGTCCTAGACAAGCTGAAACGCGAAAACAATCTCGACTATGCGCTGGACGAAGTGATCGTCTCAAACGGCGCCAAACAAGTGCTCTTCAGTGCCCTCATGGCAACGCTGGAGCCAGGCGACGAAGTGTTGCTCTGCGCTCCCTATTTCGGACAATACAAAGACATCGTGTTGATCCTGGGCGGTGTGCCTGTGCCTCTGGAATGCCCGGCGGGCGCGGGTTTTCGCCTGAAGCCAGAACAGCTTTCCGAAGCGATCACGCCCAAGACCCGTTGGCTGCTCTTGAACCAGCCATCGAACCCTTCCGGTGCGGTGTACTCAGACGCCGAAATCGTATCGCTTGGATCTGTGCTGGCAGATCATGAACGTGTTTTGGTTCTGTCGGACGAGATTTACGAGCATATCCTATTTGATGGACGTATCTTCCGTTCGTTTGCGGCGCTCTGTCCGCATCTGAAAGACCGAACGCTGACGATAAACGGCGTCTCAAAATCCTATGCTATGACGGGTTGGCGTATCGGCTATGGAGCAGGACCAATGGGCTTGATTGCCGCCATGACCAAGGTCCAGAGCCAGATTTCATCCGGAGCCTGTTCCATCGCCCAGGCTGCCGCAGCTGCTGCTCTGAACGGCCCACAGAATGAGGTGCGTCGTTTCCGCGCTGCCTTTGAGCGTCGCAGGGACCTTGTTGTGGCACGGGTTGCAGATATTCCAGGCCTGACACTTGATCCGCCCGGCGGTGCATTTTACGGGCTCATTGGCTGTGAAGCGCTGATCGGCAGCACGACGCATGATGGTGATACCCTTGCCTCTGACGCGGATGTCACGACTTATCTTCTGAAAGCCGCAGGCGTTGCTGCTGTGCCTGGCAGCGCCTATGATCTCTCGCCTTTCTTCCGCATCTCGACAGCCGCGTCCGAAGAGACGCTGATCAAAGCGCTTGACGGCATTGCAAAGGCCGTCGCCGACCTGAAAGGACTTCGCCCATGAAAAAAATCATACTCACCGGCGCTGCCGGTCGCCTTGGCTCGTATCTGCGCGAACCTCTATCCAAACTTTGCGAGGAATTTGTCTCCTCGGACATTGCTGACACTGTATCAAACCTCGCACCGAATGAGACATATGTGAAGGCGGACATCTCCGATCTCAACGCCATGGTCGCGCTATTGAAGGGCGCAGATATGGTAGTGCATTTCGGGGCCGTGGGCGATGAAGCCCCTTTGGAGGTACTTTGGGGACCGAACTTCTACGGTGCCTATACCGTGTGGGAGGCCGCCCACCGCAACAAACTGCGCCGCGTCATCTATGCGTCGTCCATCCACGCCGTGGGGATGCACAAGAAGACCGACTTCATCGGCATCGATGCGCCACACAAGCCGGACACGTTTTATGGGCTGGCCAAATGTTTTGCCGAGGATCTCGCCTCGCTTTACTGGGACAAGCGCGGGCTCGAGTCGGTCTGCATGCGTATTCTGTCCTGCGCGCAGCCGACCAATTCACGCGCCGTGGGCACCTGGCTCAGCTACGACGATCTAATCCACATGGTTGAACGCGCGATCAGCACGCCGATCACAGGGTTCAGCGTGGTCTATGGCGTATCCAACAACGACCGCGCGCCAGTCGACAATGCCAAGGCACAGCACTTGGGCTATCGTCCGAAAGACAATGCCGAACAATTCGCCGAACAGATTTACACCAATGATGGCCCGCTGGACCCCCACGATCCAGCCAACAACCATCACGGAGGCCCCTTCGCGGCCGTAGAGCTCGGACACAGCGGCATGGCGCATTTGAACCTCGACGCCGACGACACGGCAAAAGATTGATCGCACCGACGTTACGTTGATAACTGCCGATGGCTCCGGTATGGGTGCAAAGAGCGCAGGCGCCTTGGCTGCAGACGGCTTCAATTCCGGATTCTTTCGTCCTCTTGTAAAGGCAAAGCCCTTGCGAAAGATCACGGCAGCGTCGGCATTCCAGGCACCAACAACTCCGAAGAAGACTAAGAAGTTAGTCGACGGGTAATGGACCATTGGGGTCGCATTAACATGTTGGTGAACTCTGCTGGTCACTGATCCGGCGCACCGGTGTTGAAACCGAATGACGAAGATTGGAACGACGGCATAGAAGTAAGGGCCAATATCACCGGGCAGAACTTCGGGTTAGTGAGGAAACACAATGTCGGTCTTGTGGACGAACGGAGCTCCAACGGTTTTTGTCGAAACTGTAAAGTTTTGAAGGAGACACTCCTGCGTCAGCTCTGAGCGGATTTGTGGAATTTGTGCATGGTTAAGCATCTGGCAGTCGGGCTCAGAGTCACAAAGGTCGACAGCACCGTGCGATACCTTGACGTCAAACTTGAAGAGGCGCTGAGAATCGACATTTGAACCATGATGGCGGCCGGCACCTGCCGTTCGCCCGTCCGGACTGGACCCACCTCCGCGGCGCAGCGGTGGTTCGGATCGAGCCCAATTTCCCGACACTCTGTCCCGCAGCGAATGTCCGTTTTTGGGAAGCGGGAGGGCAGTGCCCAGAAATCGCGGCCTTTAGTGGACATTTGTTGATGCCTACTCGCGATGAGGAGAGCTGCCACCTTTGCACGATTTAGCCATCTGAAATTACTTTAAGCTGGATCGTACAAGTAACCGATGCCACGCACTGTTCTGATGATTTCCGGCTTTCCAGGATTGGCTTCAAGTTTCCGGCGCAATCGGGAGATTCTGATATCGATACTACGGTCGAATGGGTCCCAAGACCGGTCGTGCGCCTGCTCTAAAAGTTGGTCCCTGTTCAGGACGCGCCCTTTGTTTTCTGAAAAAACCTTAAGCAGGCTGTATTCCATGGCCGTCAATTGGACTTCGGATCCATCAGCCGCAAATAGCTTTGCTGCGTCTTTGTCCAAAACGAAGTCGCCAAACAAAGCGCGGTTCGTAGTATTTTTTTCTACCTTCGTCGAACCGCTGATTGCTTCGCGCCGAAGAATTGCCTTTATCCTAGCTTCGAGCTCTCGCAAGTCGACAGGTTTGCCAAGATAGTCATCGGCCCCCATTTCAAGGCCAATGATCCGATCAACGACGTCACCGGCTGCGGTGAGCATTATGACAGGTGTCGTGTCTTCTGGACGAAGGGACCTTAGAATTGAAAGACCATCTTCCTTTGGCATATTGATGTCCATAATGATGACATCGACGCTATGGGCTGTCAGAATTTCGCGAAGTTCGTTGCCGCCAGAAGCGCCCGATACCTTGTACCCTCGTTTGCCCAGATACTCCTGCAGCATCTCGCGGAGGTCGACTTCATCATCGCACACCAAGATGTGAGCATTCTGACTATCCATCTGATCGTTCCTTCTGGTCGGCGAGCAGCTTGCCTACAAGATCTCTGAGTTCTGCTGGTGAAACCGGTTTTTCGAGATAAGGAAGGCCGGACTCGCTGAGCAACCCCAGAGAGCTTTGTCCCATCGTGTCACCAGTAATGTAGGCGGTCCTGTTCAACATCTTTGGGAAGTGAGTCACCAAAGCGTCGTATATTTGGCGCCCATCGACACCCGGCATGTTAAGATCGCTGAGAAAAACATCGTAGTTGATTGAGCCGAGACGGCTGATAGCTTCTTCCCCTGAGGTGACGAAATCAACTTCAAAGCCTTCTTTTCTAAGAATTTCTGCGTTCAATTCGCCGACCTCTACCTCATTATCCACAATCAACGCTCTGTGGCTTTCAGGCGTACTGACCGGTTGAGTGGGCTCGTCCTGTTCTGATCGCTGACCGAGAGCACTGGGTAGCGTGATGCGAAAACATGTGCCGGAACCATCAGTCTGATCGAGGCGGATCTGTCCGCCATGCGAAAGAACGATCCGGTGGCAGAATGCGAGACCAATCCCGGTGCCTTCACCTACTTCCTTGGTCGTGAAGAACGGTTCAAAAATGCGGGGGCGAATGGCGGCGGGAATACCAGGACCGTTGTCTTGGATGGTGATTTCAACCATCCCTGCGTCAGGCTGTGATCTGGCCGACACTTTGATATGGTCGCCACAACCAGACGACGTTAGCGCCTGCTCGGCATTGATGATCAAATTGATGATGACCTGCGTGATTTGATCTGCGTCAGCGGCAATGAGCGGCATATTGTCAGGAATATCCTGCATGATGCTGATGTCCCCTGACTTACTGCCATAGCCCACAACATCTGCCGCTGTTTCAATTACGCTGGCAACATCGACCTGTTCAATCTTACTGGGTTGTTGCCGTGCCATCGCTAGGAATGTCTTGACGATCTTGGCACATCGCTCTGCAGCGGCGCTGATCTTGTCAATCCGAACCATCACGTCAGGATCTGCGATCTCTTCTTTCAGCATCAGCGAATGACCGACAACAACAGAGAGCGGGTTGTTGAGTTCATGGGCTACGCCAGCAAGCAGTTCCCCAAGTGCTGACATTTTTTCATTCTGAAACAGC
Source organism: Ruegeria sp. CK2 (assembly GCF_056536585.1). NCBI lineage: Bacteria > Pseudomonadati > Pseudomonadota > Alphaproteobacteria > Rhodobacterales > Roseobacteraceae > Ruegeria > Ruegeria sp. CK2. The sequence goes on along the minus strand of NZ_JBQFPW010000002.1, from coordinate 396,075 downwards.
AGTTCCTTTTGTTTGGCCAACTCCTCAGAGAGCGCCAATTCCTCAGTCAAATCGCGGGTGTTGGAAACAATGACTTCTTCACCATTAAATTCGATAAGGCGTGACGAATCCGCCCCCCAGAATTTCCGTCCCTTCGCATCAACAAATTCAATGCGTCGATCTTTGAGAGCCCCGGCTTGTCGAAGGTCCGCCAAATAGCGTTCGCGATCCGCCGGGTTCGCGTAGTACGATCCAGAATTTTTTGCAGGGCCAAACAGCGCTTCAAGGTCTGGCGTTGCAAAAAGAACTTCCCCGGTGTCTGCTTTGGTCATGTTAATAGCCGCCGGGTACGCTTCCATGACCTGTCTAATCAGGGCGTCAGCTTCCTTTTGGACGGTCAGGTCAATTATACTGGTGACGATGACTTCCTCGCCCTTAAAATCGATCAGTTGCGAAGAGATGGATGCTGGAAAGACTTTCGCGTCGGCATTGAGAAGATCGACTTTGAAATCATCTACGCGCCCATCGACCAAAAGCTGCGTGATGAAATCCGCGCGCTGTTCTGGATTGACATAATGCTCTCGCGCAGATTTTGCGGGTCCAAACATCTGAAGTGCCGCAGGGGTTCGGTAGAGTATTTGGCCATCCCCAATCCGGGCCATAGTCACAATGGCGGCACTGGCATCCAGCACCTTTCTAATGAGAAGGTCTCCGTCGCGTTCTTCCACCTCCGCTTGTTTCTTGGCTGTGATGTCTTCTCGGGTAACGACAAAGCCACCCAATCGTGTGGGATGAACAGAAATCAAGTAGGTGCGGCCGTCTGTTTCGGTCAGTTCAAAATCCTGAATGAACTCGATGCCTCCAGCCAACCTGTCAGACACCCACTTTTCTTCGTTACCCACAGCGTCGGCATATAGGCCCTTGCGCGCGGTTTCGCGCATTAGGATTTCCCAATCCAGACCAGGTTTCAGAAGATGGGCAACGCTTTTGTTCATTTCAGCGTATTTTTGATTGAACATTACAAGGCAGCGGTTGTCATCGTATAGGGCGAACCCTTCTTTGAGAGATTCAATTGCATCACGCAGGAGGTCCTGCGCTCGTTTGATTTCTTCACGATCGTTGGCCATGTCCATCGTCATCCCGATTGTCTAAGGCAGCATTGTTTCAATGCCATTTCAAAATCGCCTTCTTGTGTTTCAATTGTTTCACAGGCGCATGCCTCAAGCCAGACACAACTGAAAATTGTCATGTCTGGAAGGCGGTTAGCAGAAACCGAGGCGGAAACACGCTGCGCAACAACTGAAACACTGTGCACCCGAATCCGACATCCCGCTGAAACAATGAAGGGTCAGTTATTGTTCATCGCCAACGCACTTTGGATTAGCACAATGACTTTTTCATCTCGACCAACAGAACACAGCAATGCACCGATTGTCGCCTTGCACTCCTCTGTATCAAACAGTGGCCAATGGAGCCAATTGAAAGCGGACTTTGATGGTCGATTTGATGTCTACGCATTTGATCTGCCGGGCTGTGGCGGCGCACCTTTGACCGGTGACGCCTCTCTGAACGGTGCTGCATGTTCCGCAGCCCCGGTGATCCGGGAGATCGAAAAGTTTGGGCGCGCTGTTCATCTCGTGGGCCACTCAAACGGCGGTGGAGTTGCAATAAAGGTCGCACTGATGCGCCCTGACCTTGTCAAAAGCCTGGCAGTCTACGAACCCGCGACGTTCCATTTTCTGGAGAACGGGGACAGTACGGATAAATCTCTGTTTCAACAGATCCAGAAGGTTGCAGCGCTGGTGACAGCGGCCGCAGAGGACGATGATGCATCTGCGGGCCTAGAGCGCTTCCTGGACTTCTGGAATGGTGCAGGGTTTTGGGATCGTCTCTTACTTGCCTCCAAACAGACGTTTGCCGGTGCGATCTCTTCAATCCGGGCTGACTTTGCCAACGGGTTCGCGGAAACTTGGGAGTTGGCTGATCTCTCTATATTGAAGATGCCTGCACTGGTGATGACAGGTCTGGAATCCCCGGAACTGACCCAGCACGTAGCTGTCGCTATAGCAAAAGCACTCCCTGCGGCGCGTATCGCACTGCTGCCTGAGCTCGGTCATATGGCGCCGATCTTCCAGCCAGAGTGGGTCAACTCGCGCATTTTCGAGCATGTGGCCAGCGCTGAGCGGCCAACCGCAACCTGTAGCTGGCCAAGTCTGGTGGCTGCATAACACGACCGCATTCCTTGAATGCAACACTCTACGAAACCGCTGGTGATGGACCAGCAAAACACCCAAAGGAGAAATATCATGGGCGCGCATACAACAATCAATCCGGTAACCGACTACACAGCGATCAAGGCAAAACAGAACGTCGCCTGGGGGTCCGGGGACTACAGCAAAGTGGGAGTAACCCTGCAAATTACGGGCGAAGAGCTTGCCGAAGCCATGGATATGCCTGCTGACGCCACAATCCTTGATGTGGCAGCCGGAAACGGCAACGCGACGCTGGCTTTTGCACGGCGCTTTAGCAACGTGACATCGACGGACTATGTCGCCGAATTGCTTGAAGCCAGTGGCAATCGGGCCAAAGCAGAAGGTCTGTTTGTGAACTACAAGGTCGCTGACGCAGAGAACCTGCCGTTCGAAGATCAGTCGTTTGACGCGGTCGTGTCCACTTTCGGGGTTATGTTCACGCCAAACCAACAGCAATCGGCTGGGGAACTGCAACGCGTGGTAAAGCCTGGTGGCAAGATCGGGATGACCAACTGGACACCAGAAAGCTTCATCGGACAGCTTTTTAAAACTATCGCAAGGCATGTGCCACCGCCTGCCGGGGTCAGCTCTCCAGCATTGTGGGGCAGCCGGGAGTGGGTGGATGAGACATTTGGCACCATGGGCGATGTCGCTTCGTTCCAGCCCAAGAACTTTCTGTTCCGCTACCGGTCTGCTGAACACTTCTTGGACTACTTCCGCACCTTCTATGGCCCGATGCAAAAGGCTTTTGATGCGTTGGATGAAGTCGGACAAGCCGCATTGCGCAGCGACATCTTGGCGCTTGTTGAAAAATTCGACACCTCAACCAATGGTTCCCTGAGCATCTCTTCTGAATATGTCGAAGTGATAATTAAACGCCACTAAGTTGCTGATACGTATCCTTAATCCCTTCTGGCTTCCCAGCCGGAAGGGCGACTAAGCTGTTGGCGATAGATAGGCTTAACTTGTCCAGAGAGGGTTTGTAGTCTCAAACTGAGGGGGCGCATCTTTGCTCTAACTCTGGTCGAAAGGAAATGAAGATGGCTGAAGGCACACTCTACGAAAAGTACGGAGGGTTTTCGCAGATCAGTAGGATCGTACTTTCCTTTTACGACACGCTTCTGGACAATGATGAGATCGGCCCTTTTTTTGATGACGTTGATATGTCTCGGATTGTCGATCATCAAACCAAGTTTATGGCATCGCTACTGGGTGGTCCTGCGTCTTACACGGACAATCAACTGCGCCAATTGCATTCTCATCTCTCCATCACCGACGCGCATTTCGATGAACTTGAAGAGGTGCTTAGAGGCACTCTGTCTCAGCATGGCATGACAGGCGAGGACATCGAAGTAGTGATTGCAGAGTTTGAGAAACGCCGCCCACTCATTGTTAGGTGACCTATGACTATTGAAGCAATAAACGAACAACTTCTCCGTGCCATTGGTGTTGGTGTTGCATTGCTGGACCGTCAAACGCTCCAATTCGGTTTCCGAAACGATACGTTTGATGAATGGTTCGGTGGCGATGCACAGCAGACCCAACTCCAGCAACTTTTTCCCGATCTTGACGTAAATGCGATGCAAGCGGACCTGACAAATGCCGGGCGATTTACGTCCGAAATCAGATTCAAAAAGAAGCGTCGAACGCTGGTGGTTGCTCTTGATTTTACGGCGGCGGAAGAAGACCTGCTTGTTCTGGTCTGTCAGAACATCACCCGCATTAAAGAGCTGGAATCAATGATTGATTCCTACTCGATGATGGTTGAACGCAACACGCGCGAGATCAAGCGGGAGAAAGAGCAGGTTGAAAAACTGCTGCTCAACATCATGCCCCGTTCCGTTTATGAGGAGTTCAAAACTTTCGGTGTGGTAACGCCGCAGATGTATGACCCTGTGTCTGTCCTGATGCTCGACTTTGTTGGTTTTACTGACATGGTCGCGTCCCAAGACCCTAGTGTGACCGTCACCGAGCTGAACGACATTTACAGCGCGTTTGACCGCATCGGCGAACAATTCGGTTGTGAGCGCATCAAAACCATTGGAGATGCCTATATTACTGTCGCAGGTTTGCCCGATCCAACGCCAGATCACGCCAAAGCAATCGCCAACACGGCCATCCGCTTTGTGCGATATTTAACGCGACGCAACCTAAGCCATCCACATCAGTGGCAGTGTCGTATTGGTCTGTCTACCGGTTCAGTTGTTGGTTCCGTTGTGGGTATCCAGAAGTACGTTTATGACATTTTCGGCCCAGCTGTTAATCTCGCCTCTCGTCTTCAAGAATTTGCAGATCCCATGCAGATCACGGTGCAAGATGATGTAGCAAACGTTCTCAAGGACACGTTTGATCTTAAGAGCATCGGAGAAAAGGCAATCCGTGGATTTGGAAATCAAACCATCTGGCAACTTTCTGACAGCAATTAAATTTTTGGACACATCGCATGTCGCGCTAGCTCTCCCATTTCATGAAGCGCTGAGAGTGTCCTCACATGCAGCGAAAGTCGGCCATCTAAAAGGAGCCATTGGTATTGCGAAGACCAAGGTCCGCTAAGCATCCAACATAGCAAACACTCACAAGTCCCGAATCCAGAACTGCAGCGGCTTCAGTGTTTCTCCTTCATCCCCAATATCCTTCCAGGAAAACTGCGCGACGACTCCTGGCAGAGGTTTATATCCTCGCGCCCTCCAGAATGCGTCCAGCGGGCGATGGTTCGCAGGCCGCATTGGGTGATCAGTAGGACGTTCGACACCGCAAAAGGCGCATTTGAGGTAGCCCAGTGCGCGGGCGTGCGCCTCGCGCAGGTCGAAGAATTTGTGGCCTATGCCTTGCCCGCGATAGGTGGGCAGCAGAACGGATTCAGCGCAATAGAAGATGTCGTTGATATCCAGTCCGCTGCCGTCGAAGGCAGCCGCGAAGTCATCGGCGTGATCGGTCAGGGGTGCTCCGGTTGATGCGCCAATCAGCGTTTCGCCGTCAAAGGCGCCGACGACGATCGCTTTGTTGCTGTCTCGGTAGGCCTGCAGGTAGTTGCGTTCGTACTCCAGATCGCCGTCATAGAGATAAGGCCAGGCGCGAAACACCTCGATCCGCAGGAGAGCAACGTGGTCCAGCGCCTCGCCCAGCGCGTCGCCCGTCAGGGCGCGAACATCGGTGACCTTAGCCATCAGAGACCTGTTTGGTCCAGTCGGCGAGATTGTAGAAAGTGGTGACGCGAGTGATCTTGCCGTCTTTGAGGTCAAAGAACGATCCGGCGGGCAAGCGGTAGGTCTGGCCGCGCGCCTGTGGCAGGCCTTCGTCGGTTTCCAGATAGGTACCATTAACAGTGAATTCGGCAGCGGCGCGGGTGCGGTCCTGAGCTTCGAAAATCACGATATCGGTCAGATTTTCGCGATAGCAGCGGTTCATATGGGCGCAGAAGGCGGCAAATTTCTCTTTGCCCACACGGATCTGCCCTTCGTTTACGTGATGGGCCACGTCATCGGACAGACAAGCCAGCATGCCATCGACATCACTGGCATTGAAGGCCTCGAAATAGGTTTTGACGGTCTGGTTCATTCTCACTCCGTTGGTTCGCCCCAGCGGCCTTTCAGATGCTGTACGATCTGATCGCGGGTCTGTCGGTAGTGATGTAACTTCTGTTCGCGGGTCTCGCCCATCCCGGTAGGGTCCATTATTGGCCAATAATCGACATCCAGGTGAAAAATACGGGTCAGTTCCAGCGCTTTTCGTTGGCTGGCGGGGGACAGAGAAACGATCAGATCAAACGAACTGAGGTCGTCGCCCCATTCCTGCATCTCGTCAAACGACCGCGAGCGGTGGCGCGACAGTTCCACCCCCATTTCCTGACAGACCGCGATGCAGAAACCATCAATCTCGAGATCGTTATGCACGCCTGCGGATTGGACATATGTGCCGGTGCCATAGAATTTTTTCATGATGCCTTCGGCCATCGGGGACCGAACCGAATTGTGATCGCAACAGAACAGAATGGACTGTGGCAACGACTTCACGCGTCAGCCTCCGAAATGCAGCACGCAGATCAGCGTGAACAGGCGGCGGGCCGTGTCGGTGTCGATGCTGGCCTTACCCTCCAACCGTTCCTGCAACACCCGGCTGCCTTCGTTATGGATACCGCGCCGCGCCATGTCGATGGTTTCAATCTGACTGGGCGGTAGGGTTTTGACCGCGTCAAAGTAGCTTTCGCAGATCTGAAAATAGTCTTTGACCACCTGTCGAAACGGACCCAACGACAAATGGAATTCCGCCGCTTTTTCGCTTGCTTCCGTCGCGATGTCGAACACCAAACGCTTGTCGCGGATTGATAGCTGCACATGGTAAGGACCATCGGGCACGGCACGGTCGTCCCGCGCGGGCAGCGCAAAGGTGTTGTCTTCCAGCAAGTCAAAGATGGCGACCTTGCGCTCCTGCTCGATCTCGGGGGTCGGCGGGGGCAGGTTTCGGTCGTCCAGTTCGATATGCGTAATTCGGGTCATTTTCGTGCGGTCCATTCAGATCAGAACAGACCTAACCCAAGCGCGCCGAGGGGGCAACGCCGCGATCGGCAACCACCCAAAAGACGTTGCGCGCCTTCAATCGTTCAATCTGTCCAGCCGCGCCTGAACGGATAGCCCGTGCGCCTCGAGGCTTTCGGATTGCGCCAATTTCGCGGCGGCAGGACCAATGATGCGCAAGGCTTGCGGTGTCATCCGGCTGAGCGTGGTCCGCTTGAGAAAGTCCATCACGCTGAGCCCGGATGAAAACCGTGCCGACCGCGCCGTTGGCAGCACATGATTGGGGCCACCAACGTAATCGCCAATCGCTTCGGGCGTGTACTGGCCCAGAAAAATTGCACCGGCGTGAATGGTTTTGTCGCAAAGACCCGCCGGGTCGGCTACGCAAAGCTCCAGATGCTCGGGCGCGATGCGATTGGACAGCATCGCGGCCTCGTCCAGATTGCGAACGGTGATGACGGCACCGTAATCGCGCCAGCTGGCGCCTGCGATGGCACGGCGTTGCAGCGTTTCCAGACGTTTTTCCACCGCCTGCGTCACAGATCGCCCAAAAGCAGCGTCATCAGTGATCAGAATCGACTGAGCGCTTTCGTCATGCTCGGCCTGGCTGAGCAGGTCCAGCGCGATCCAGTCGGGATCATTGTCCTTATCCGCGATCACCAGGATTTCGGAAGGACCAGCGATCATGTCGATGCCGACCTTGCCGAAAACCCGCCGTTTCGCTGCTGCAACATAGGCATTGCCCGGACCGGTGATCTTGTCCACCGGCGGAATCGTTTCGGTTCCATAGGCCAGTGCGGCAATCGCCTGCGCCCCGCCGATGCGGTAAATCTCATCAACGCCTGACAATTTCGCCGCAAGCAGGACAAGCGGGTTCACCTGCCCGTCCGGGGTTGGCACAGCGATCGCCAAACGCGAAACACCAGCCACCTTGGCAGGGATTGCGTTCATAAGAACAGACGACGGATAAGACGCCAGCCCACCCGGCACATAGAGCCCGGCAGCGGAAACAGCTGACCAACGCCAGCCCAAAGTTGCGCCGGCATCATCCGCCCACTCGCGATCCTCCGGCATTTGTTTTTCGTGATAAGCACGGATGCGATCCGCAGCCAGTTCCAGCGCGACGCGATCTTGTGTCGTGACTGTGGCGACCGCGTCGGCAATCTCGGACTTGCTGAAGGCCAGCATGTCCGGGGTCAGTTCCAGCCGGTCGAACTTCGCCGTCAATTCGATCACGGCCGCATCGCCTCGGCTGCGTACGTCTTCGATGATTTGCGCAACAACCGCGTCGACGTCGGGGCTGTCTTCGCGCTTGGCAGTTAGCAGCGCTTGAAAGGCGGCCTCGAAATCGGGCGATATGGTCTCAAGGAAAACGGGCATGATCTGTCACTCCGGGCGTTTCAACGGGACATATCGCCGGGATGGGCCAGCCTCAACCCTCAGTCCGTGGGGTGCAGCGATTTGCGCATCGCAAAACACGACAGGTCATTGCGTTCGCTGCACTGACCCGTGGCCACCCATCCGTTCTTCCGATAGAAATCCTGCGCGGTCCGTGTGGCCTCCAGATGAGCCTCGGGATGCCCGGCTGAAGTGATTTCTTGCTCAAGCTGGTTTAGCATAGCCAAACCGAGGCCGCGACCAGTGCGGTTGGGATCAACGTAAAGTAAAGTGATCTCGTCCATTCGCAGGCCACCGACCGCTGCGACCTGTCCGCCATAGTCGGCAACCCAGAGTACAGACCCAGACTGAACCCAATCTCGGAGTGTTTCAGGGGTTTTGTTGGCCGTCCATTCTGCCAGTACCTGCGGATCGTCTTCATGATCCGCAGCGCATAGGCGCGTGATTGAGCGTATAAGCACATCGCTCATTTCAAACACATCAAACACAGTCGCCCGTCGCAGCTCTAACCCGTCGGGCTGCTTGTTGAACGCTTGTGGGATACCGCGCTTGTTTCCCATCTACTCGGGATGATGTGGCGCGTGACCTGACGGGGCTTTGTAAGGGCGGGTCACGTCCTTGAGCGTAGCATCCAGCGCCTCAACCGCTAGCCGGATTGCACCGTCACCTGCCAAGGTCAACAAAACATGACCCGCGCCATCTTCGCCGGGTTCAAAATCGACCGACAACAAAGACAAGATCATGTCCTGATCACTCCGGTCGATGCCCTGACTGGCAACAGACAGAACAGAATCGAACATCAAAACGGACTGAACCCGCTCGAACGACCGGTTCCGCCGCGCCGCCGCGTCCCTGTCTTCCCATCGAAAGCGATTCAACAGCAGGGCAAAGCGACGCTGCGATGGCTTCCATGTCATCTCGGTGACCGGAAAGATCGCGTCCTGCGCCAGAGTCGATATCACCTGCAGGTCATCGCCATCTTCGGCGCCAAGGTTCAGCGGCGCCTCGCGCCCGTCTTCAAAACTTGCGTCTGTCATTGACCTTTGATCCGTTCAATCTTTGCGCCCACGCCTTCCAGCTTGCGCACCACATGCTCATATCCGCGATCAAGATGATAGACCCGACTGACTGTTGTTTCGCCCTCGGCGGCCAGTCCGGCAAGGATCAACGAGACCGACGCGCGCAGATCCGTCGCCATCACAGGCGCACCTTTCAGACGCTCGACACCCTTCACAGTAGCCGTCCCGCCATGTACCTCGATATCCGCGCCCATACGGACCAGTTCCGGAGCATGCATGAACCGGTTCTCGAAGATGCGCTCTTCCAGCACCGAGGTACCCTCGGCTGTACACATCAGCGCCATCATCTGCGCCTGCAGGTCGGTCGGGAAGCCCGGGAAAGGTTCTGTCACTACATCAACCGCAGCCACACGACCATTCTTGCGCGTCACTTTCAGTCCCTTGTCGGTTTCTTCAACACTGACACCCGCCGCATCCAGTTTGGCTGCGAAGGATTCAACCAGCCGCATGCGTCCGCCCAGCAGCTCTACCTCACCACCGCAAATGGCCGGAGCCAGCATATAGGTGCCCAGCTCAATCCGGTCCGTCACTACCTGATGGGTCGCGCCGTGCAGACGGTCGACACCCTGAATTTCGATCGTCGAAGTCCCCTCGCCCGCAATCTGCGCGCCCATCTTGCGCAGGCATTCGACCAAATCGACAATCTCGGGCTCGCGTGCGGCGTTTTTCAGGACTGTTGTGCCCTTGGCCAGCGTCGCGGCCATGACGATGTTTTCCGTCGCCCCGACCGAGGCAAAGCGCATTTCATGCATGGCACCTTTCAACCCGCCAGCGGCCTTGGCGTAGAGGTATCCATCCTTCAGTTCAATCTCGGCCCCCAGGGCCTCAAGACCTTCGACGTGTAAATCCATCGGGCGCGCGCCAATTGCGCATCCCCCCGGCAGTGAGACAACCGCATGCCCAAAGCGCGCCAGCAAAGGACCCAACACCAGATTTGAGGCGCGCATCTTGCGCACGATTTCGTAGTCGGCCGTCTGACTGGTCAAATCGTGACTGGACATCGCCTGAACCTGGCCATCTTGCAGCGAAGACACCTCGGCCCCCAGCGATTGCAGCAAGGCCGTCATTGTTTTGATGTCACTGAGGCGCGGCGCGTTGGTCAGCGTCAGCGGTTCTTCGCTGAGCAGAGTCGCGGGCATCAGCGTCAGACACGCGTTTTTTGCCCCCGCAATCGGTATCTGACCGTTCAGCGGCCCGTTGCCCGTCACCAGAATCGAATCCATCTGCTCTTATCCCTCGTCTTTGCCGACCTTGTCATCCGAAGTCGCGCGCGCCTTAGCCTGAGCCTTGCGCCGTGCAAGGTTGGCCTTGAGCGAAGCCTTCAGCCTGTCCTCGCGCGTTTCGCCGGATTTGCCGTGTTTTTTAGGTGAAGTTTTATCTGCCATTCCCTTTCTCTACAGGAGGCGAAAAAAAGCGTCCAGACACCCTTGCGCCGCGTTTCGTTTAAGTCTAATCACCCGCCCACAGCGCTGCTGTAGCTCAGAGGTAGAGCACTCCCTTGGTAAGGGAGAGGTCGAGAGTTCAATTCTCTCCAGCAGCACCACCTTACTTTTTAGATCCGCGATTTCCTTCAACAGACTGAAAGGAAAGGCAGAACCGGTGACTCCACAGCCCGCCATCAGTTATGGGCTTGAGCCGAAAAAGACTTGGCTCCATATTCCGGTTCCAAAACAGTGTGCTCTAATGAGATAACAGTCTGGCTAAACAATGAACAATGATCAGATTCAGATGTTGCGCACCAAATGCGCTTCGATTCAGTTGCTGCTTTCAGAGAGCAGCCCGTTGAACGGTTCATTCGAAGGTGGCAGCGAGGTATCCCTTCGCACAGATGGCTCTATTTTTCCCCATGTGGCAAAACACCAAGAATGGAATTTTGGCGAGACACGGTTTATTCAACAAGCCTGCGTTGAAGGAGAGTATCACCTGATTGATGTCGGTGCGAATGTAGGACTGTATTCGAGACAGGCACTGATCAACTATCCAAAAATCAAGTCGGCATCGTGTTTCGAGCCGAGCCCGGACAATGTTGAGCACCTAAAGCGAAATCTGAAAGCAATACCAACTGCATCAGTATTCGACTTCGCCCTGGGCACCTCAGATGGCGAGTTGACCTTTTACATTGATGAAATAAACGGTGGAAATTTCTCCTTTAATGAGAATGCCGTCACTGGGCGAAAACATCATGTGATCAAAGCCCCGGTCAGAAGAATTACAGAGAATTTGCTAGATGAATGCATGGGGCAACTCGCCACCGATCGACGATTGATATGGAAATCCGATACCCAAGGTCTGGATGAGGTATTGATGAGTGAACTGCCGTTACGGTTCTGGCAACGCGTAGACTTAGCCGTTTTCGAAGGATGGCGGATCCCAAAACCTACCTTTGATACAAATGCCTTCCGCGCAGTTCTCGACTCCTTTGACCACATCTACCTGATAAGAAACAGAGGCAAGGGTTTGGAGCCGATAGATGCATCAAGTTGTATTGAATACCTGTCTGCAACAGATCGGAAATGGGGAGACATTTATATGTCTCGCAGGGAGCTACACTGAGTCAAATGCTCGCGGTAATCAGGGGCTATGGCGACTTCTTAGGATCAAATGTGAAACACCAAGTGATCACCGAAGATCGTATCCCGATCATTGAGCATTTTGAGGTCTGTTCTGATAGCTTGCTCCAAATACATCTGCCTCCAAGCCGGGGTCTTGCCGAAGTTTGAAAAGCCGGAAAGCCCGACCACTGCGCTAGATTCGGGAGGCGCAGATCGGGGCCAATAGCACAGAAGGAAAATGCCCGTTATCCTACCTAAGGCGAAAGGCACGATGTTAGTGGTGCTGCCACCAATCTTGACAACGGAACCCGCTGCAAGTTCCTGTTGTATCCCTCCGGCGGCTGGCTCTGTAAGGGCGTGAAGCCAGTTTTAGAGCCAGGCGCGCCTTCGCAATGTTAATCATTATGGCAGCAGCCAACTCACAACGGACATGTTCTGGCAATAATTATGCCAATGTTTGCATGTATCTCTGCTCAACCCTGCCGATGTGTTTACAAGTCCAGTTTTAACGAGGGGGTCTTTCGGCGAGGTGAGTGGGGTGAGCGCAAGACCAGTTACTTGGCAATTCAGTTTTGCTGCTCACCCCGCATTTGTAGTCGGAGCCAAGTGGATGGCAAGCACACATTAAAGCGCCCTGCATATCAGTCGATTTTGCTCTTTTGTGCATGCGGCGTTATGCCAAAATTTGAACGATAGACTCGGGAGAAATGTCCGGGGTTCTCGAACCCGCAGGCCATTGCGACCTCGGTGACCGAGGCCTCTGTCTGCAACAGAAGCTTTTGCGCCCGCTCAAGGCGCATTTCCATAAAGTACTTCTTGGGCGACGTATTCAGATACTTCCCGAACAACCGCTCCAATTGACGGGTGGAAATCCCCAATTGGTTGGCAATGTGGGACGGAGACGCCGGCGCATCGATGCTGTCCTGCATTATATGGATCGCTTTGGCCAAATGTGCGTTTCGCATGCCATTGCGCGATTGCAGGGAAACGCGTTGCTTGGCGGTTGCGTTTCGGACCGCGTTATAAACCATCTGATCGGCGACATCGATTGCCAGCTCTTCGCCATGGTCCTGTTCGATCAGATGCAACATCAGATCCGCCGTCGCCGTCCCACCCGATGCGGTGATGTGTTTTTCGTCAGCAACAAAAACGCTTCGCACCAGATTGACCTCTGGAAAGGCCTCCATGAAAGCATCGTGGTACTCCCAGTGAATCGCCGCCTGCATTCCATCCAGAAAACCTGCCTCGGCCAACAACCACGCCCCCGAGCATAATGCGCCAATCGATGTACCCCGCGCGCGCTCGCGCCGCAGTGTGGCCAATAACGGACGCGTGACATGGTCGCGCATGTGAATACCTGACAGGACAAACAGCTGGTCACATTTTGGCAGCCCGTCGAGACCGGAATGAACCAGCGTGACCGAGCCGTTCGAGCACACCGCGTGTTCGCCATCCTCTGACACAAAAGACCATTCATACAGGTCTTTGCCGCTGACAAGGTTCGCAATGCGCAAAGGCTCAACCGCGCAGGAAAAGGCGAGGTGCGAGAACTCCTCGATCAGGACGAAGGTGATGTGCCCGGTTTGGCGCATGTATGGTACCGATTTACGATTCAGGGCCCAAAAGCCCAGGGTGTTTTCCAGGTCCCCTATGCTGCACGATTTTTTTCTGTATACAAGTTGTATTTATTTCGCATACACATTGGCGAAATGTCGGTCAGATCGCGATTCGGCCCGACTGAGCCGCGCAAAGGTCAGGAATGAAGGACGACGCCAAATCACGCAAAGACCGGTTGAGGGATCATCTGAAGGTCTCAATCTTAACTCTAAGCTTGCGGCCCGGCGCAGATCTGGACGAGGCGGATTTGTCTGATGCGTTTGGATTGTCCCGCACCCCCTTACGCGAAGTATTCCGCCAGTTGGCAGGTGAGGGCTACCTGGACCTGCGAACCAACCGCAGCGCCCGCGTGTCCGAGATGTCCTACACCACGCTGCGCGATTTCTTTCTGGCGGCACCGATGATCTATGGCGCGATTTTGCGGTTGGCGGCCCTTAATGCGACGCCCGCGCAGATTGCGGACCTCAAAGCCGCACAGGAGACGTTCAAGGCGGCATTGCGATCCGGGTCTGGCGCGGACCGGGCGCTGGCCAATAATCGTTTTCACGAAGTCACCGGTGAGATGTCGGGCAATGTCTACCTGCTGCCCTCGTTCAACCGGTTGCTGATCGACCATGCCCGGATAGGCATGACATTCTATCGCCCGCAAGGTGCTCAGATGTCTGAAAACCTGTCGGTGGCCAGTCAGCAGCACGAGGCCATCATCGCCGCAATCGAGGCGCGCGATGACGCAGCAGCGGCGCAACTTGCCGAAGATCATTGGAACCTGTCGCGCGATCAGATCGAGCTTTTCGTGATGCCAGACGCACTGGATGTACCGATGGGCGCCCCGCCCCTGTCGAAACCTGCATGAGGACGGAATGAACCCGATATTCAGATTTGAGGGGATCTACACCCCCATCGTAACGCCGTATCACGGGGACGGCAGTGTCAACTGGGACGCCCTGTCCGAGGTAATCGAGTACCTGATTGAAAACGGTGTCCATGGGATGATCTCAGGCGGGTCCACCGGTGAGAACTATGCCCAAACCGTGGTTGAGCGTCTGGAACTGGCCCGGTTCACCTATGATCATCTGCAGGGGCGTTTGCCTTTGGTGGTTGGGACCGGAGCGATGCTGACGCCGGATTCAATCGCACTGGCCGCAGGCGCGCGCGAAATCGGTGCTGATGCGATCTTGTTGGCCAGCCCGCCCTATTCGGTACCAACTGACCGGGAAAACGCCCTGAATGCACTGGCCATCGACAAGGCCGCAGACCTGCCGGTGATGCTGTACAACTATCCGCATCGCACCGGCACAATGATGGGTGAGGAATTCCTTGACCGCGTTGGGCGCAGTCGAAATTTCTGCGGCATCAAGGAAAGCTCGGGCGACATCAATCGGGTGCATCTGCTGGCGCGAGACTATCCGCATATCCAACTGGGCTGCGGCATGGACGATCAAGCCTTGGAGTTCTTTGCTTGGGGCGCACCATTCTGGGTCTGCGGCGGATCAAACTTTCTGCCCGCCGAACATGTGGCGCTGTATCAGGCCTGCGTGATCGAGGGCAACTTTGCCAAGGGCCGTCGGATCATGTCTGCGATGATGCCGCTGATGCGGGTGTTGGAACAGGGCGGCAAGTTCATCCAGACGATCAAGCATGGCGTGACCATGAACGGGATCGACGCAGGCGCAATGCGACCTCCGCTGAAAGGCCTGAACAAGGACGACAAGCGCGCGCTGGAACAGGTGACGCGCGTGCTGAAAAAGACAATCGCTGACATCGTGGCTGAAAAATAGGATTGGGGGGTAAGAGACATGGATCTGCTGACACAGGACGAATACAAATCCATCGCCGCGGGCCTTGAATTGCCGACCGGAGCCTTCATTGACGGGGCGTACCGCCCGGCGATCTCGGGGCAGGTTTTTGAAACAGTAAACCCTGCAACCGGCGATAAGCTGGCCGATATCGCATCCTGCGGTGCGGCGGATGTAGATTCCGCGGTCGAAAAGGCGCGCGCGGCATTTGACGATGGGCGTTGGTCGAAGTTGCACCCATCTGATCGCAAGGACGTGCTGATCCGGCTGTGCAAACTGATAACCCGCAATGCCCGCGAACTGGCGGTGATGGAGAGCATCGACAGCGGTAAGACCATCTATGACTGCGAGACCGTGGATGTGCCCGAGACCATTCATTGTCTGAAATGGCACGCTGAAGCGATCGACAAGATCTATGATCAGGTTTCGCCTGCAAGCGATGATCATATCGCCATGGTGGTTCGCGAACCCATTGGTGTCGTGGGGCTGGTGCTGCCGTGGAACTTTCCGCTGCTGATGCTGGCCTGGAAAATCGGGCCAGCACTGGCCGCCGGATGTTCCGTCGTGGTGAAACCTGCGACGGAAACCTCGCTAACGGCCCTGCGGGTGGCTGAACTGGCAATGGAAGCGGGCCTGCCGCGCGGCGTATTGAACATCGTGCCAGGTGGCGGTGCTGAGGTGGGCGAACCCATCGGTCGGCATATGGATATCGACATGGTGTCGTTCACTGGCTCGACCGTAACCGGCAAGAGGTTCCTCAGCTATTCGGCGGAAAGCAATGCCAAGGAAGTTGTGCTTGAGATGGGCGGCAAAAACCCGGCCATCGTTATGGAGGATGCAGAGAACCTGGATCGTGTCGCGCAGCATGTGGTGAATGGGGCGTTCTGGAACATGGGCGAAAACTGCTCGGCCTCATCGCGCTTGATCGTCCATAAAGATGTGAAGGCCGAGCTGCTACAACGGATCGTGCACCATACAAAGCAGTGGAATATAGGCGACCCACTGGACCCGGAAACCCGCATGGGCGCGCTGGTCAGCGACGGTCATTACAACAAGGTTTGCGGCTATCTTGAGCAGGCCGAAAACGTGGTGATCGGCGGCAAGGCGGAAAGGGGATTTGTCGAGGCAACGGTGGTCGAAGTACCGAGCAACGACTCCAAGCTTGCGCGCGAAGAGATCTTTGGCCCTGTCTTGTCGGTGATCGAAGTGTCGGGATTTGATGAGGCCATTAAAATCGCGAATGACACTGACTATGGGCTTTGCGCCTCGATCTTCACGGAAAATGCAAAGCGCGCAATCCGTGGGGCCCGTGCAATCCGCGCAGGAACGGTTACGGTCAACAGCTTTGGCGAAGGTGACATCACTACGCCCTTTGGGGGCTACAAACAATCAGGTTTTGGCGGGCGGGACAATTCGCTTCACGCGCACGATCAGTACACCCAGCAGAAAACCATCTGGATCGATCTGGCGGATGATGCGGATGAGGCAGTGGATTGACACGATTCACCGCCAAACGCCTGCCCCGGCAAACCGGTCCAGCAGGGTGGAACGCCATCCTGCCGCCGCAGACGCCACTGACAGAGCTGGACCGGGACCTGACAGCCGATATCACAATCGTCGGCGGTGGATTTGCGGGGCTTTCAGCGGCACGGCGATTGCATCAACTTGATCCGTCCCTGAAGATTGTCTTGCTAGAGGCGGGTCGCTTTGCCGAGGGATCTGCCGGTCGCAACTCTGGCTTCATGATTGACCTGCCGCATGATCTGGCATCCGACAATTATGCAGGTGATGGGCTTGACGCGGATCGGGCGACGATCGCCCTGAACCGGCGAGCCATTGCCTTTGCAACCGACATCGCCGCCGAGTGCGAGCTTCCACAGGAAGCGTTCGATCCCTGCGGCAAGTTCAATGCCGCTGCCACACGGGGCGGAGACGCCCATAACCGTGACTTTGCCGCACATCTGAACCGCTTGGGTGAACCGCATACCCTGTATGACCGGCAACAAATGCAACAGATCACGGGCAGCCCGCACTACACCTCAGGCCTATATGCGCCCGGCACGGTCATGATCCAACCTGCGGCCTATACTCGGGCGCTGTCGTCACGTCTGGCCGGACAGGTCAACTTGTTCGAACAGTCGCCCGTCACCGGGTTTGAACAGCAAGGCACCGGATGGTTGGTCAACACACCCAAAGCGCGCGTTGCCACGGGGCGGGTCGTTCTGGCCAATAACGGTCATGTCGAAAGCTTTGGATTCTTCCCCAGGCAGTTGATGCATATCTGCTTGTATGCCTCGCTCAGCGAACCCCTAAGGGCGGATCAGATCAAGGCGCTGGGGGGACAACCGCGTTGGGCGGTAACGCCTGCTGATCCGATGGGAACGTCTGTGCGGCGTGTCTCAGGCAGTTACGGTGACCGCATTCTGATCCGCACCTGTTCCAGCTTTCACCCAACGATTGAAACCAGCCAGATGCGCCTGCGCAACGCAGGCTGGGTGCATGATCGCAAGTTCCGTGAACGGTTCCCGAACCTGCCAGGGGTTCAGATGGAACATCGCTGGGCCGGGATGCTTTGCCTCAGCCGCAATGGCTCTTCGGCGTTCGGGGAACTTGAAAGCGGCGTCTATTCCGCTTGTTGCCAGAACGGTCTGGGGATCGCGCGGGGTACCTTACAGGGTATGGGGATTGCAGAGTTGATCCAAAAAGGCGGGTCTGAGATTGCCGATCACTTTCTGGCACAGCCTGACCTGCCGCGACTGCCGCCCGAGCCCTTCGCCTCGCTTGGGGCGAACAGCTATCTGATCTGGAAGGAATGGCGATCCGGCAAAGAGTGAAGCTGCCATTCAGGGCAGGCTGAGCTTTGCCATACGTCCGCCATCAACCGTGTAAATCTGGCCGGTGATGAACGCCGCATCATCTGACGACAGAAAGGCCACCAGTGCCGCGACATCGTCGGGCGAGCCGGTACGGGTGACGGGATGGATGCGTCCAATTTCTTGGCGGAATGCGTCAGGGTCCGGCATTGACGCAATGAATTCCATATTGAGTTCGGTGTCGATCCACCCAGGGGCGACCGCGTTACACCGGATACCTTCCGCACCGTGATCCACTGCAACTGCGCGGGTAAACCCGTGCAACCCTGCTTTGGAGGCGCAATAGGCCGCATGTCTGGGGTTGCTGCCCAGCCCTTCGATCGAGCCTATATTGACAATGTTTCCTCGGGTTTGCCGCAGGTGAGGCAGCGCGGCTTTGGTTAGCAAAAAAGGCGCCGTCAGGTTGACCGTCAGATTGCGCTGCCAGTCTTCAAGACCGATGTCTTCGACCAGCGCCTCCTGCATCATGCCAGCGTTATTGACCAGAATGTCCAGATGCCCTGCCCTGTCGACTACACTTGAGACGATCTGATCCGGGCTGTCCGGATCACCGAGGTCAGCCTCGATCCCTTCGAACCTCGGGTCTGCCCCGCGTTGGGCGGTGAAGACGCGCGCGCCTTCGTGTTGCAACCGCTCGGCTATGGCCCGCCCGATGCCGCTGCGTCCGCCGGTGACCAGCGCCGTTTTGCCCTCGAACCGCATCATGACACAGGTTTTCCGCCATTGACCTCAATCAGAGCGCCACAGACATAGCGGGATGCATCCGAGACCAGAAACATCACGACATCCGCGATGTCCTCAGGCTCGGCAATACGCCCAAGTGGAACGGTTTCCCCGAGCGATGCGATGGCTGAACCCGGGTCAAACCCGCGGTTTTCAAACCCCGAACGCAACATCGGTGTGTTCACTTCATTTGGGCAGACGGCGTTGATGCGAATACCCTGATGCGCGTGGTCCATTCCCATGCATTGGGTCAGTGACGCAATCGCAGCCTTTGTCATGCAATAGAGCGCGTGATTTGGGCCGGGGCGAAGACCCCAGCAGGATGCCGTATTGACGATAATCCCTCCGCCAGTGTCGGCTAAAATCGGGATCGCGGCGCGGCAAATGCGAAACGGGGCTTCGACATTCACGCCGACGGACAGCGACCAATCTGCGTCCGATGTGTCGGCTACCGACCCTCGAGTAATGACGCCGGCATTGTTGATCACAATATCCAGGCCACCCAGATGCGTGGCAGCACTCTGCGGCAAGGTATTGGCGTAGTCGGCATCCAAAAGATCGCCGGGCAAGTGGGCCTCGGCCTCTATCCCATCGACAGACCGATCTGCGACCGCGACGCGCGCACCAGCTGCGCGCAATCGCTGCACAATCGATGCGCCAATGCCACCTGCGGCGCCGGTCACCAAGGCCGCCTTTCCCGTCAATTCCATCTAGCCCCCCTTTCAGAAAGACGCGGCAGGCGCGCCAAACACGCTTTCATCCGGCAAGACGCCCAAACCCGGGCCCGTCGGCACCACGATATGGCCCTTTTCGATCCGAATTCCGTTCTCGACGTCGTAGTTGCCGTCGATATACGGCGCGGCCAGCCAAACGCCTTCAAGCAAATCCGGGCGAACTGTGGCCCCGATATGCGTACAGGCTGCAGCGATGACATCGCCACCCCAGCTGTCATCGCAGGTGTGAGGCAAATTTCGCGCCTCGCACAGATCACGGAATGCACGCATCGGGTGCAGCCCGCCGATCCGGGTGACTTTCATACCAAACCCATCGACCAGCCCGGTTCCCGCCGCCGAGATCACCGTGTTCAGGCTGGTGCTGTTCTCATCCATGTAGATGGCGTGATTCACCTGAGGTCGGATTTTTTGGAGATCCTCAACCGTGTTGCAAGGTTGTTCCATGACAAACGGTACTTCCGGACACTCTCGGCTGACCCGCAGCGCATCGCGTGTTGTCCAGTCCCGATTGCCATCCACAGCCAGACGCATGCCCGAGCCGCGGATAACCTGCCACACTTTGTGGATAGTTTCGATGTCCAGCTCGACCGGACGCCCACCAACTTTCACCTGCAGACGGGGGTAGCCCTCGTCCCGCTTCTCAGCCGCGAGACGGGCGATATCGTCAGGAGCACCAACACCTGTGGCATAGTAGGACGGCACTGAGTTCGTAGCAGCGCCGCCGAGCAATGCAGAAACACTGACGCCCAGATGCTTGCCCAACAGGTCATGCGCCGCAATGTCGATTGCAGCTTTGGCATAGTTGTGCCCGTTCAGCAGCCCATCCATGTGGCGATGCAGGGTCAGCGGCAGAACCTCGACCCCGATCAGACCGCGCGCCATCTGTGACAAAGCGGACCGGGCACCTGCCGCATGCGCCTCGGCGTAGGTCGGACCCACAGGACAGGTTTCGCCCCATCCTACTAGGCCGTTATCCGCAACCAGCTTGACCAAGGTGGTGTCCAGCGCCCAGACTTCTGCCTTCGCCATCGTGTAGGGGCCATTCTTCACAGGTAAGTCATGGCTGTAGATGTGAATTTCTGCGATTTTCAATCTTTGATCCCTGGTCCTTTTGCGCCAAAACGTCACCTAAATTGCCGGTGGCGCAAGGCCGGGCGCGTGCCCTAATATGCCTGATTCAACTCATCTGCGGCCGGAATTTCCCGTTCCCGGCGCGCGACATAATCCAGAAGCTCTTCGTTTTTCGCTTCGTCCAGCTTGGGTTCTTCATATTCAGCCAGAAGTTTGCGCGCGTGGTTCAGTGCACGTTCTGTGATCTCGACCTCGCCCTCGGCCGCCCATTGTTCTATGGAGTTATTGTCGAACATCTCGGGCATGAAGAACGCGGACTGGAAATTGTCCTGAGTGTGCGGATGGCCCAGATAATGCCCACCCGGCCCGACATCCGGCACCGCGGCCAGAGCCTGATCGAAATCACCCCATTTCGGTCCTTCAGCCATGCGATATGCCATGGCGCATTGCTCGGCATCGACGATGAATTTGGCGACCGAGCAGTGCATTCCGGCCTCGTTCCAGCCAGCAGAGTGCCATATGTAGTTCGCACCGGAATGGATCACAGCCTGCAGCGTTGTCGCCGACTCATAGCCCGCCTGAGCGTCAAAGGTTTTGGCCCCGCCCAGCGTGTTTGATGTGCGCCAGGGCACTTGGTAGTACCGCGCCATCTGCCCGATCATGAAATTCATCAGGTTGATCTCGGGCGTGCCCGCCATGGGTGCGCCGGATTTCATCGACACGGTAGACAGGTAATGACCATAGATCGCAGGGGCGCCTTTGCGGATCACTTGCGTGTAGGCCAGCGCGCTCAGCGCTTCGGCATTCAGTTGGGCAACGGTGGCTGGCACGCTGGCCGGTGTATTGGCACCGCCCAACACGAAGGGCGAGCAGAGGACCGGTTGGTTGCGGCGGCAGAAGGCCCGCATTGCGCCCAGCATGGTCTCGTCCCACACCAGGGGCGAATTGCCATTGCAATTGCCGGTTGTGACGGCATGATTTTCAAGGAAGTCCGCACCAAACAGTATTGCGCACATGTCCAACACGTCCTCGGCATTCTTCGGCGAGGTAGTCATGCCCATGAAGGTCTTGTCCGAATGTTTCATCGACGAATAGGTGATCCGCAGGTGGCGCTGGCTGATCGGATGATCATAAGGTTCCACGATGTGGTGCGCCGAAGAATGCAAGGCTGGCATCATGTGGCTAAGCTTGTGGAACATGGCCAGATCATCCAACGTCGGATTGCGACGCACATCGTCCAGATCCCGCAGGAAAGGCGCACCAGTCATCGGCACGAAGATCGAGTGTTTGCCACCCAGCCGCAGGTTCTTTTTCGGATTGCGCGCATGATAGGTGAAGTCCGAAGGAATCGTGGCGATCAGTTCCCGCACCATGCCACGATCGAGATACACCAGCTCACCCTCTACCTTAGCCCCGGCCCGTTTCCAATCTTCCAAGGCGATCGCATCGCGGAACTGGACGCCCACATTTTCGAGAATGTCCATCGAGGCGTTGTCAATCCGCTCAACCTGGCTTCCGTCCATCACTTCGCACAGCGGTATTGCGCGGGTCAGGCCCGGCAGCATGTCAAAGTTCGGTGCGGTGCGCATAGCGCGGCGGGCGGAACGTCCACCTGATCTGGTTGGTGTGCGGATATTCACAAGGCGATCCTCCATCTTATGATTAACTGTGAAGGATTCGAAGCTCGACCACCTCTCTGATTGCGATATGTGTTTGCAAGAAGCGACACGACGTTACAGAGGGTCGCCAATGCGAAAAGCGCCGCCCAAAAGGGCGGCGCTTCGGTCATTTTCTTGTCAGGCCTTGGCTTTATTCAGCAGCCTGCGCGCTTTGCCCGGTGTGCTTGTCACGCTGACCGTCCCGGAACAGGGCTTTGCCCAGCGAGACACACATCAAGCCCATCACAATCGTAAACGGCAGCGCGCCGATGATCATGGCGTTGCGCAAGGCATCCATAGGGTTGTTGTCGCCTGCCGCCAGGATCAGTGCGCCGATCACAGCCGTCAGGATGACACCCCAGATGATGCGGTGCTTGACCCCGGTTTCCTGGCTGCCACCGGACATGATGGTATTCATCACCAGAATGCCCGAGTCAGCAGACGTGACCAGAAAGGTCATGATAAGGATCACGCACATAACGTTCAGCATGGACAGCAATCCACCATCGATCATGTAAGACAGGGTCACGAACAGCTTGTTTGTGTTCGATGCGCCAATGATCGCGCCTTCGGCGGCTCCGGCCAGTTCCAGATCAATCGCAGTACCACCCAGAACGGTCATCCATGCAAAGCATACCAGCGCCGGTGCGAACACGCAGCCCAGGATGAACTCACGCACGGTCCGACCTTTGGAGATGCGTGCCAGGAAGAGGCCCACAAATGGCGAGAACGCAATCCACCAGGCCCAGTAGAACGTGGTCCAACCCGACTGCCAACCAAACTGACGACCTTGTTCACCCGCTGCATAAACAGCAGCCAGTGTTTCCTCGTCCAATTCAGCTGCCGCACCTTCAAGACCGCTCTTGAAGCCATCAAAGCTGCCCCATGCGTTGGTTGCACCACCGATCAAGTCATCTGCATGCGCTTGTGCCGCCTCAGGCAGACCCGCTGCAAACGCATCCGCCGACAACGGACCATAGGCACCAAAGCTGAGTGACAGGAAGTTCAAGATATAGTCGACCATCGCCGCGCCGTAAGTGGTCAGCGCGAAAACGAACGAGCCAAACACGACAAATGTACCCAGCAGGATAATCGACAGAACCAGGTTCAGGTTCGACAGGTATTTAACGCCGCGGCCAACACCCGACACAGCCGAGATGATAGACAAGGTCATGATGACTACAAGGCCCGCGATCAGACCTACTTTGCTGGGGGTCGGCACTTCGCCCGTCAGGTCCATGATCCATCCCATACCGGTAATGGCATAAACACCGTCGATGAATTGGCTGACACCAAACCCAATGGTCACAGACACACCGAGGATGGTTGCAACCACGCCCAGAACGTCAACGACATGGCCAAGGAAGCCGTTCATCAGACGGCCAAACAGAGGCGTAAGCGCTGCGCGAATGGTCAGTGGCATATTGCGCGTATAGGCGTAGTAAGCCAGAGACAGGCCCGTTACCACATAGATTGCCCAGGCGTGGAAGCCATAATGCAAGAATGTGTAGCGGTACGCAGACTGGATCGCTTCTGGTTCATTGCCGGCAACTGCACCCGATACTACCTCGGGGTTTGATCCCCAAAGGCCCAGCGGTTCAGCCGTTGCGAAAACCATTAGGCCAACGCCCAAGCCCGCACCAAACATCATCGAGAACCAAGAGAAATTGGAGAACTCGGGCTTTTCACCCGGGGTACCCATGATCCGCTTACCGGTGGACGGGATGATTGCGACAATTGCCAGGAACAGGAAAAACAGGCCCACAATGATGACGTAGAAACTGTTGAAAACCTCCAACAACCTGCCGTTCAAGCTGCCCAATGTACTGTTTGCATTCGCAGGAAAAACCAGTGCCCAGAGTACCAGGGCAACCATGATACCTTTGCTGATCAGCGCGATCGGAACGCTGTAATTTTCATAGAATCCGGCATCAGCCGTTTCTATCTCTAGGTCCGTAAATGGTTCTCTAATTGACATAAGGTTCCTCCCTGTTGTCACTTTCTCTTTATGGGGCCGCTCAGGCCAATTGGCATTGGGTTGATGCGCCCGCCGCGCCTTCTATTCGGACCCCTTCAAGCGGCGTAGTGTATACGGCCTCGGCTTTGGTGCGGAATACTCGCGGAACTCCCAGCAGTTTATGTCCGGCAGGCGCACTGTCTTGTGAATGAAAGGACGCGATCAAGTTCAGTGATGGCCACGTAAGACACCAAATTCGGCAATTTCGGATTGGGACAGAATGGAGTTGGAGGACGATATCAGTCAAACTCAAATAACTT
The DNA here is from genome assembly GCF_056536585.1 of Ruegeria sp. CK2. Classification (NCBI taxonomy): domain Bacteria; kingdom Pseudomonadati; phylum Pseudomonadota; class Alphaproteobacteria; order Rhodobacterales; family Roseobacteraceae; genus Ruegeria; species Ruegeria sp. CK2. The sequence continues at coordinate 371,552 of NZ_JBQFPW010000002.1, read as the reverse complement.
TAACTGATTTCAGAAAACATGAAGCCGGGCGGCTCGTGTTGTATAGCTGCCATATCGGAAGATTTGCCAAGTTGATCATGGGATAACGGACGGATAGCCGCTCAGGTGCCTTCGCCGCAAACTTTTGACTTGATTGCCAAGAGCACGCCCGGCGGAATTGCAAAGTTGTTTGACAACCGTTGCAAACAGCCGCGCAAAGCGCAGTCAGGCAGTCATACAGCTTACGCCAACGATAATAGGTTTGTTCGCTCACGCCGATCTGGCGCACCGTATCCACAATCGTCATCCCTTGTCCTTAGTGAACTTCGCCCTGTCGAAGCTTCGATACAATCTCTTCGGGCTCTACCCGTTTCCCAGCCATTCGCTGATCCTTCGAATTGCCGAATGACGCATCGCTGTTAGCGAGCGACTCTCCGGGGGCGATTCCGCAGCTGGCCACACCTTCTGTCGAATAATCCTCACATGGCTCGGCCCGGGGCAAAAATGGCTGAACATCATGGTTCTTCCCTTCGAAGCCGCAGAACAATAAGCCGGAACCTCATGCCATCCTTTGTTAGCTTTTGGGGCTCTGATACGACAGAACACCCATAGGTTTCGTCGGACGAGCGATAATAAACAGCCGGCGCGGTGGCGTCGGAAGAGTAACGCGCGATGTAAAGCCGCTGCCGGTAAGAATGCGGCACTCATATGTAAGTATGGCGGCTTGCATATCTTATCATCGGACTGTCACCGACCCTTTCTGTCGGTTCGACGACCTATTCAGCAAACATAAGCGTCAAATGCACCTTCAGCGCATCATCTGCTGGTCTTCAAGGATAAAAAATTTCATACTCAAGCGAAGCAAACTAATCCGAAGCCAGTGACAAGACCCGAATGTCCCGACGCCATTACAATCTGCCCCCCTTGACCACCTTGTCCGCTTTCGAGGCCGCCGCACGACATCAGAGCTTTAAAAATGCCGCAGAAGAGCTTTCGGTGACGCCCGGAGCAGTCAGTCATCAGATCAAGGCGCTGGAAGGGTATCTTGAGACAGTTCTGTTTCAGCGCAAACATCGAAGCGTCGATCTGACCGATGACGGTAAGGCACTGTACGAAGTGCTGTCGACCTCTTTTCGTCGAATTTCACAAACCCTGTCTACCATCCGGGATCGGTCGTCAGCAGAAAAGGTCACGATAGGCTCCACAACGGCCGTGGCAGCGCTTTGGCTATCGCCAGCGGTCATTCGGTTCTGGCGCGAAATGCCGGATGTGAACGTGGATCAGATATCCCAGGACAGGCCCTTCAAGGATCGGCCGGATCTGGATTTTTTCATCAGATATGGGCGCGACCGGGATTCAAACCTGTCCCACACGCCCTTGTTTAGGGATCATCTTGTCCCCGTTGGCAGCCCGCAAGTGGCCGAAAACCTGGCGGGTGTAAGCCTGGAAGAGCTGGCCAGCCAACGCCTGATCCATCTGGATTCCGAGGATCGCAGCTGGACGACCTGGCCAGAATGGTTCCAGCAACTTGGGTATCAAAGCAAAATCCCAATCGAATCCAGCGTCAACAGCTACTCTGTTGCGTTGCAGCTTGCACGCAAAGGCGCTGGATTGGTGCTTGGATGGCAGCGGTTGATTCATCCCATGCTGCAGTCTGGGAAACTGGTGGCCATCGGGCCGCATAACCTGACCGCGCCCAACCAGTTTTACCTTGTGGGGCGCCCCGAGGAAGAGCTCTCGGAAAGCGCCCGCGCGCTTAAGAATTGGATCGTTCAGGAGGTTCACTCAAGCTCGGTTTAGATCAACTAAACCTTTGATGAGCTTTTCTGATATTGAGGCCGACCCATAGTCTCCGCCAATACGAGAGGGTCAGGTTTATCCCAGCCTCAGGAGAGTTCGATGAACAAGCACAGCCCGCTGTCGTCCGTTCTGACCGACGTAAACACGGCCAACGGCCTGCCCAACGAGCACTACATTGACCCGGAAACGTTCGCCGAAGAAAAGCGCTCGGTCCTGTTTGCGAACTGGTCCGGCATTGGGTTTGGCAAGGACGTTCCCGAAGCAGGCGACGCAAAGCCTGTCGATTTTCTGGGCATGCCACTACTGATCGTCAGGGACCGCGATGGCGAGGTCGGCGTGTTTCAGAACACTTGCCGTCACCGTGGCATGATCCTTGTGGATGCGCCCAAAAGGATCGGCGGCGCCATTCGGTGCCCGTATCACAGCTGGTGCTACAGCCTGAAAGGTGAATTGCGTGCGACCCCCCATGTGGGCGGCCCAGGCCAGAACAAGCACGAAGACGTAAACACCAAGGATCTGGGTTTGGTGCGCATTCGGTCGCATATCTGGCGCGACGTGATCTTTGTGAGTATTGACGGCAATGCCCCGGCGTTTGAAGACGCGCATGGCGCTTTGTTGGAGCGTTGGAAGGAATTCGATACGCCTATCTTCCATGGCGGTGATGAATCGTCATTCAAGCTTGAAGTCAAAACGAACTGGAAGCTGGCCGTAGAAAACTACTGCGAAAGCTATCACCTGCCCTGGGTTCACCCGGGCCTCAACAGTTACTCCCGATTGGAAGATCACTATAATATCGAAGAGCGTGGTCATTATTCCGGGCAAGGCACTTTGGTCTATCGCCAGTTGACCGACCAAAACGGTGCAAAACTGCCTGACTTCCCCGGTCTCGGCAGCCAATGGGATGAAGGCGCGGAATATATTGCCCTTTATCCCAACGTATTACTGGGCATACAGCGCGACCACAGCTTTGCGATCATCTTGGAGCCGGTGGATCACGAAAACACTGTCGAACATATCGAGCTGTACTACGCCAATAGCGAAGGCGACACGCCCGAACATGACGCGTTGCGCGCCTCAAACGCGCAATTGTGGAAGACTGTGTTCGAAGAAGATATTTTCGTTGTCGAGGGCATGCAGAAAGGGCGCCATGGCATGTTGTTTGACGGCGGGCGGTTCTCTCCGGCGATGGACGGACCGACCCATAACTTCCACCACTGGGTGGCAACTCAGATCGAGAACGGCCGCGCCGAGTGATTGGGGCTGCAATGCGCTGAGGGCTTGAAGGACCAATTTAACAATGGACAAAGGCGCCTTGGACAAGCTGCTGCTGGACGCGCATTCCAGAAACGACCGCAAGGATCTGGTCCGCTACTACGGGTTGGCGGCGGACGAGAGTGAAGCGACAGGTGACATTGATGCAGCCTGTTTCTATCTGACCCATGCCTTTGTCTTTGCACTTGAGGCCGGTGCACCTGAGGCCGACGCTTTGAACGCAAGGTTGGCTGAACACGGGCGAGCCGAAAGACTGACGTTCTGACTTTGTACGCAGGCACTCGAGCCGCCACTGAACGGTCGCATTCCCCCACGAGACCCTGTTCACATGTCAACATCCGCCTATAGTCTCGGGACATAGCAACGGGTCGTTTGAAAGGAACAGGCAGATGGATCACAGCACAGAAATGCTGATCGTTGGCGCCGGTTTCTCGGGTTTGACCATGGCGATCGAGGCCAGGAAACGCGGCATCAAAGATATTGCGATCCTTGAGAAAGCAGACGACATCGGCGGTACGTGGCGCGAGAATACGTATCCCGGTGTGGCTTGCGATATCCCGTCTCACTTGTATTCGATGGCCACCCACCTGAATCCAGACTGGAGCCGCGCCTATGCTGGCGGCGCCGAAATTCTGGCCTACCTGAAAAAGATTACGCAAGACGAACGCTTGTACGATCTGTGCCACTTTCAACAGCAGTTGAAATCCGCCAAATGGGATGGCGCGCGCTGGCAGGTGGAAACACAGAACGGACAGCGCTGGTCCGCCCGTTTTTTGGTCTCGGCCATCGGCGCGCTGCACATCCCCAGCATTCCGGATATCCCGGGGGCCGATAGCTTTCCGGGCCCGTGTTTTCATTCGGCTGATTGGGACCACGACGTAGATATCGCTGGCAAACGGGTTGCCGTAGTGGGCACCGGCGCCTCGGCGGTGCAATTTGTGCCTGAAATTGCGAAGACCGCCGAACATGTCACTGTCTTTCAACGCAGCGCGCCTTACGTATTGCCGCGCCCCGATGGCCCGATTAGCCCCTGGACCAGACGTCTTTATGCGCGCATACCGCTGCTTCCCCGGCTGCGACGCCAGCTGATTTTCAGGGTGTTTGAATTCCGCCATCGTGTTTTTCGAGGTGAAGAGCGGATGGTAAATTTTGCGATGAAGATGTGGCGCAAGTCGCTGGAAGACGCCTTTCCAGATCCAGAGGATCAAGTGCGGCTGACCCCGGACTATCGAATTGGTTGCAAACGCATTCTAAGTTCGAACGACTGGTACCCAGCACTGGCCCGTGACAATGTCAGCATTGTCCCCAATGGCGTGGCATCGATTGACGGAAGCCGGATCAAAGCGGCGGGGGGCACCGAAACGCAGGCTGACATTTTGGTCTGGGGCACAGGCTTTCACGTGACCGATGCGACGGACGGGTTGGACATTACCGGCACAGACAATCTGACTTTGCGCGACGCGTGGGCAAACGGGATGCAGGCCAATCTGGGAACCGCGATTGCGGGCTTTCCAAATTTCTTCATCCTGTTGGGGCCGCACACGGGATTGGGCCATAACTCGGTTGTTCTGATGATCGAGGCACAGGTCGCGCATATCGGGCGTGTGCTGGCCGAAATGGCCCGTGACGGGTTGACGGTTATTACGCCGGACGCCGCAAAACAAGCTGCCTTCACGCGGGAAATGCAAGACCGTCACACCGAAAGCGTCTGGCAGGTTGGCGGCTGTACCTCTTGGTATCAGGATGCTGCCGGGCGCAATACAACGCTGTGGCCCGGAACTGTTGGTGAATATCAAAAGCGCATGGCACAATCGGGATTAGAACAGTACGTGACCGGCCCGGTCAGCCACGGAGAAACATGATATGACGACGATCCTGATCCTCATCACGGTTTTCGCTGCCTTCCTGATTGGCATGAACCTCTGGACCCGTCGGTTGACGCGCGAAGGCCATGAAACGGTGCCTCAGATGGGCAAGATCCTTCCGATCAACGGTGGTGCAATTCACTATGTCGAAAAGGGGGATCCTAAAGCCCAGACAATTGTCATGATCCACGGGTTGGCCGGTCAATTGCAGCACTTCACGTACGCTTTAATGGATGATCTGGCCGAGGATTATCACGTCATTGCCTTGGATCGCCCGGGATGCGGGTATTCGACCCGAGACACGGCTGATCTGGCGCGCCTGCCTGAACAGGCTCGGATGGTCGATGAGTTCCTTGAAGCCAAGGCGGTGTCCAGCGCTGTATTGGTGGGTCATTCGCTGGGCGGCGCGGTGTCTTTGGCCCTAGCGCTGGACAATCCCAGACGGGTTTCAGCCTTAGCGCTTTTGGCGCCCTTGACGCATAAGCTGGATGCAACGCCCGCCGTATTTAAACCACTGGAAATTCGCACTGAATGGCTGCGCAATCTGATCGGTCACACGTTGGCCGTGCCTTTGGCCGCCAAAATGGCACCACATACCTTAGGCGCCGTGTTTGATCCCGAAGTCCCGCCCGAAGATTTTTTGGATCGCGCCGGCGGTGCGCTTGGCCTGCGTCCTTCTGCCTTCATCACGGCATCGCAGGACGTTGTCGGGGTGGATGACAGCATCGGCGCACAAAACGCGCGCTACCCCGAGCTTCGGATACCGGGCGGCATCTTATACGGGTCACAGGATGCAATCCTGTCACCGTCTCAGCACGGAGCACCGATGACCAAATTCGGACTGACCGACGAAGAGATTGAGGGGCTGGGTCATATGATCCTGATCACCAAACCGGATGCCTGTACCGCGTTTATCCGCAAGATCGCAGGGGCCGCCGAATTGCCAGAGGTCTCCGCTCTGGAAACAGGCCCCGAAAACGCCTGAAAGAATCCACCTGGTTCAGGCTTTTCCCCCTTGACCCTCCCCGGTGCCTCCCTTAAATCGCCTCTCACTCGTGGCGGAGTAGCTCAGTTGGTTAGAGCAGCGGAATCATAATCCGCGTGTCGGGGGTTCAAGTCCCTCCTCCGCTACCAAATCACTCGCATCAAGCAAGCTACGAAAATGCGAAAGCAGCCTTTCCGGCGCCGAGTGCCGTGAGTTTTCAGAAATTCAGATGCGTCAATTGTTGCCAAGCATTCACTGAATGGCCGAAATATCCAGAATTGGTGTTGCTGGCGTGACGTCGAACGCGCGAATCTTGTCTGATAGTTCAACCCGTACCCTGAGTTCTTCCACGTTCTCAAAACGGTTAAAAAACGCAAATTCGATCGCGCCGAGCGCGTTCATATCCTGGCACTGAATGGCATAGTCGGCTTGGAATTCAGCATGATACTCATCCGCTCTGGTATCAGCCTCGCCCGCCTCATCTTCATCCTTCTTTCCGAAGCCTTCGTTTGTCAATATCACGTTGGCCGATGTCGTAATACACCCGGCGTCTTCGGAAATGACAAACAATTCTAATGGCTTAGATAAATCAGAAATGGCGACGGCAACCAATGCGCGGTCATCATCACTGTCGGCGGGTCTTTCGAACCCGATAATATCAAAGCTAGGGACTGCAAGTGAAAGAGTGAACTCGGCGCCCGCAAAAGCCATGTCCAACGATCCGGAACCGTGCTGGTGCCGAAAATCCAGTTGCGTTGCCTGGGCCGCCACAGCCGCCGGGCAAAGGGACAGTGCAAGAACAGCGCGCTTCATTAACCAAATACCACCACAATCAGAATCACGGCGATCAGTCTAACCCGAATCAAGGGGTACGCAATGCTCCCCTTACGTCCGGACTTCGCCAGATACGGGTAGTTTAGGCCCTTATTACAGAGATTATGGCAATCCCGACAATAAAACTCAGGTTGACATTGCTGACTAAATCACTCAGTTAAATGTCCGTGAAAACTGTGTGCCACCAGCGCGCGCTAGAGATGTCTGACAGGAAAGATACGAACCCCATGAACAAGTTATTAGTTGCCGCCAGCGCTCTGACTCTTTGTGTCGCAACCGCTGCCGTTGCCGGTGATGCGCCTGCAAAGGCAGACGTGTTGAACACTTATGCCAACATTGCCGAAGCCAAGTATGATGACAGCCTGATTGCTGCTAAATCTCTGCAGGCCGCTGTCAACGCTCTGATCGCCGATCCCTCAGAGGCGACCCTGAACGCAGCGCGCGCGGCCTGGATTGCAGCACGCGTTCCTTACCAACAGACCGAAGTCTACCGTTTTGGCAACCCAATCGTCGATGACTGGGAAGGTAAAGTGAATGCGTGGCCGCTGGATGAAGGCCTGATCGATTACGTTGACGCGGCTTATGGCGGCGCAACCGATGAAAACGAGTTTGCCGTCCTGAATGTTGTTGCCAACCCCAGCTTCGAGCTGTCTGGTGAAACCATTGACGCAACCGGAATCACTCCGAAACTGTTGGGCGAAACCCTACATGAAGCAGACGGAATCGAAGCCAATGTAGCAACGGGCTATCACGCCATCGAGTTCCTGCTGTGGGGCCAGGACCTGAACGGCCACGGCACTGGTGCGGGCAACCGCCCAGCGACCGATTATACCCAAGGCGACGATTGCACCGGCGGCAACTGTGACCGTCGTGCCCAATACCTGAGCGCGGCGACCGACCTGCTGGTCAGCGATCTGGAATGGATGGCGGCCCAGTGGGCTGAGGGTGGCGATGCCCGTGCGGCCCTGACCGAGAACGAAGCAGCTGGTGTCAGTGCAATTTTGACCGGCATGGGGTCGCTGTCCTATGGCGAACAGGCCGGTGAGCGGATGCGTCTTGGCCTGATGCTGAACGATCCGGAAGAGGAGCATGATTGCTTCTCGGACAACACGCATAATAGCCACTACTACGACGGTCTTGGTGTGCAGAACGTTTATCTGGGCAGCTATACGCGTATCGACGGTACACCTGTCTCCGGCGCGTCGCTGGCGGACCTGGTGATTGCAACCGACCCCGCGCTGGACGCCGAAATGAAGGTCAAGCTGTCGAACACGATGCAGGCTCTGGGTCGCCTCAAGTCGACCGCCGAGGCAGGTTTCGCCTATGATCAGATGCTGGAACGCGGCAACGCCGGTGGCGAAGCGCTGATCATGGGTGGCGTCAATGGTCTGGTCGACCAGACCAAGACGATCGAGCGCATCGTAACCGCCCTGGAATTGGATCAGATCGAATTTGAGGGATCGGATAGCCTGGACAACCCTGACGCTGTCTTTCAGTAACTCATAAAACTGTCGGGAAACATGCTTGAAACCGTGTTTCCCGGCGCTTGTGTCACGCCTTATTGTTATTGCAAGCAGATCCAAAAACATTAACTTACTATTTAAGTAAGATACCTGAAATCGGTCGAGTCGCCATGATCGTATGCCACTGCACAAATATCTCTGACCATGACATTCGTTCCGCCATTGATTGGATGCGGACGTCAGATGCTCAGACAATTATCACGCCCGGAAAAATCTACCATGCCCTTGGAAAATCGGCGGATTGTGGCGGGTGCATGCCCCTTTTCCTAGACACAATGCGGTCAAACGATAATCTTGAAGTACCCATGCAACTTCGTGCGCTACGCACCGGAGTAACACAGGAGAGTGCAGATGAAGGGCGACCCAAAAGTCATCGACTACCTAAACAAATCACTGCGGCATGAATTGACGGCGGTCAGCCAATATTGGCTGCATTACAGATTGCAAGATGACTGGGGCCTGAGCGGTATGGCCAAGAAAAGCCGCGAGGAAAGCATCGAAGAGATGCAGCACGCCGACAAGCTGATCGAGCGCATCTTGTTCCTGGAAGGACACCCCAACCTGCAGAAGCTTGATCCTCTGCGGATCGGTCAGACTCCGAAAGAAACACTGGAATGCGACCTTGCTGCCGAAATCGATGCACGGGCGCTTTACAAAGAAGCCCGCGAACACTGTCAGAGCGTCGGAGACTATGTGTCGATGGCCCTGTTCGAAGAGTTGATGTCCGATGAAGAGGGACATATCGACTTTCTCGAAACGCAGCTCGACCTGCATGAAAGGATCGGCGAAGCCAACTATGCGCAACTTAACGCGTCGACAATGGACGAAAGCGAGTAACCTTCTCGCTGTGTCGGTGGCCACCTTGTTGGCCACTCCTTCTCTGTCAGCTGAGCTGCAGGATTCTCATCTCAAGGTTATCCCCCGGACTGACGCCGAACGCGCCCGCATTTCTGCGGTCACTAGCGTGCCCGATGACTTTCATCAGCCCCAGAAGTTCGAGGAGCTGTCAGCCGGGGCCGCGACAGTGCGCGCGCGCAACAACGCCGATGCGTTTTCGCAGTCTTCCGGCAACTTGGAATTCGAGCAAGAGCTGGATTTCAAAGTTGGCAACGGATTGTTCAAGAAAATCTGGGTCTCGTCGCCGTCATCGACGCTTGCGTCGGATGGGTTGGGACCGCTCTATAATGCGCGTTCCTGCCAGAGGTGCCACATAAAGGACGGGCGCGGGCATACGCCAAACGGGCCGGATGACAACGCCATTTCGATGTTTCTGCGGGTGTCCATTCCGGGAAATGTCGATGCCGGTTATGCCGAGATTGAGGACTATATCGCCACCCGGCCTGATCCGAATTACGGCGGCCAAATGCAGGATTTCGCGCTGGCGGGCTATCCAGCCGAGTACCGGCTGGACATCACGTATCAGGAAGTTCCGGTCGAACTGTCCGAAGGTGAAACTGCATCGCTGCGTCGCCCCACCTACAAGGCTGCTGATCTGGGATATGGACCGCTACACCCGCAGGCAATGCTCAGCCCTCGGGTGGCACCCCAGATGATCGGGCTGGGCCTGCTCGAGGCGATTCCGGTCGAGGATTTGCTGTCCAAAGCCGATCCGGATGATCTGGATGGGGATGGCATTTCAGGTCGACCCAATATCGTTTGGTCGGTCGAGTTTGGCGAACCGATGATGGGTCGATTTGGGCACAAGGCCGGGATGCCCACCGTGATGGAGCAATCAGCGGCGGCCTTTGCCGGCGATATCGGCATTTCCAGCCCGCTCTTTCCGGACCCGCACGGGGACTGCACCGAGGCTCAGATCAAGTGTGTCGCCGCCCCGCATGGGGATCAGGATGTGCGCGTGTTTGAAATCGATCAACAGGGTATGGATCTGGTGGCGTTTTACAGTCGCAATCTGGGCGTTCCCGGACGTCGGGACGCGGATGATCCGCAGGTGTTGCGCGGCAAAGAAGTGTTCCACACCTCTGGTTGCGTCGCTTGCCATACGCCTGCCCATGTCACCCACCGCATGGAAGACCGCGCTGAACACAGCTTTCAGCTGATCTGGCCCTACACCGACCTGCTGTTGCATGACATGGGCGACGGTCTGGCCGATAACCGCCCCGAAGCCCGCGCCACGGGGCGGGAGTGGCGCACGGCGCCGCTGTGGGGCATTGGTATGACCGAACGTGTGTCGGGGCACACTCAGTTCCTGCATGACGGGCGGGCGCGCAACCCGCTCGAAGCGATTCTTTGGCATGGGGGCGAGGCACAATCATCCCGCGATACTGTTGTGACCATGCCCAAAGCTGATCGTGACGCCCTGATCCGTTTTCTGGAGAGCCTTTGACCATGCGCGCCCTAGCCCTGATCCCCCTTCTTTTGTTGCCTTTTTCTGCCGCATCCCAGGATCGCACTCCAATCCTGACGGATGTGGCCGAAGCCCACATATTACCCCGCTTTTCGACACTGGCTGAAGCGACAGAGGTGTTGACGACAACTGCCCGAACAGACTGCGACCCGGCCTCAGCAAACCTGCGGGCCGCATATGGCAGTGCTTTTGATAACTGGATTTCTGTCAGCCACCTGCGGTTCGGCCCCACTGAAACCGAAGATCGGGCTTTTGCTATGGCATTTTGGCCCGACACGAAAGGCTTCACACCCAAGGCGTTGTCGCAGCTTATTGCTGATGAAGACCCGGCCGTGACCAATGCCGAAGCCTTTTCGCACATATCCGTTGCAGGCCGTGGGTTTTTCGCCTTGGAACGTATGATCTACGATCCCGCGTTAGTGGAACAGGGGACTGCTGCGTATCGCTGTGCACTGATCCAGGCGATTGCGGCGGATATTGATGCAAATGCCGATGCGATTGACAATGATTGGCAAAGCTATGCTCCGACGCTGACACAGCCCGGCGCGAACAGCCGCTACCGCACACAGGACGAAGCAATGCAAGAGCTGTTCAAATCGCTGTCCACCGGTCTTCAGTTTACTGCAGACACGCGGCTCGGCCGGCCGTTGGGAACGTTTGACCGCCCTCGCCCCAAACGGGCCGAAGCGCGCAGGTCCGAGCGATCCTTGCGGCATGTTGAACTGTCGCTGATCGCATTGCGAGACCTTGCCGTGCGCCTGTCCGTTGACCACCCGGAAATCGCTGAAGATCTGGACATGTCCTTTGGGATCGCGATTGGCGACGCCCAGTCCATCGACGATCCGGCTTTGGCCGGGCTTGCAACACCTCAGGGTCGTTTTAGGGTTGAGGCCCTACAGCAATCGATCAACGATATTCGCATGATCACAGCGTCCGAGCTTGGTCCGACATTGGGCATCAGTGCTGGATTCAACTCACTGGACGGGGATTGATCCATGACCAGCCGCCGCCATTTTCTGGCCGGGCTCGCCGCTGCAACCCTGTCGCCCATTCGGGGTTGGGCATCGGTAGGCGCACCCGATTTTCTGGCGGCAGGTCTTTTCCCTGATGGTTCTTACCGGTTGGCCGGATTGGACGCGCAAGGCGCAATCCTGTTCTCACTGCCCTTACCCGCTCGCGGCCATGCCGCCGCCGCCCACCCGTTCAAAGCGCAGGCCGTCGCCTTTGCGCGGCGACCGGGGACCTTTGCGTTGGTCATCAATTGCGCAACTGGATCAGAATTAGCCGTGCTTCAAGCGCCCGTCGGACGCCATTTCTATGGCCATGGAGCGTTCTCAGCGGATGGTGAACGGTTCTATGCAACCGAGAATGATTATGAGGCCGCGGAAGGTCGGGTCAGCATCTGGGATGCCAACAGTTTTGTTCGACTGGGTGAGTTTTCCTCGGGCGGCATAGGCCCGCATGACATGCGGCTGATGCCAGATGAAAAAACACTGGTCATCGCAAATGGTGGGATAGAAACCCACCCGGACACCGGACGCACCAAATTGAACCTGCCGACAATGCGGCCCAATCTGACCTATGCTAACCTGTCAGGCACCCCGCTTGCACAGATGGAGCTGCCCAGCGCTTTGCGCAAAAACTCGATCCGCCATCTGGCAGTCCGAGGCGACGGTTTGATCGCGTTTGCCATGCAGTGGCAAGGCCCTCAGACCGACCATCCGCCCCTCTTAGGCCTGCACTGGCGCGGTGAAAACCCACGCCTGTTAACCGCGCCCGAGGCTGATCAGGCCGCTCTGCAAGGGTATGCGGGCAGTGTCGCGTTTTCGACCGATGGCCAGGCAATCGCGATCACCTGTCCGCGCGGTAATGCGCTGCATCGATTTGACGTGGCCAGCGGAACGTTTGAAGACGAGTTTGCGCTCGAAGACGTCTGCGGTTTGGGTAGCGGCGCGGACGGGGGGGTGGTGTTTACCACCGGGACAGGTGTTTTCGGCACACTGACTGGCACGCAACCTGCAATCTCGGCGCGCGCGGATTGCCAGTGGGATAACCACCTGATCCCGATCCGCCGGCACGTGTGAAATTCGGCAATCTCGGTCGCATAGTTTACACTTGGAAGAATCGAACTGCTGCCGTATGGGCGGTGCGTAACTGCCACCCGAACAGCAAGGACTGATCTGATTGAAACAGACGCCCGCCGCACCGCATTCCGTCTACGGGGTTGAGAAATGGGGTAAGGACCTCATTGAGGTGACGGAGCAGGGCGAAATCGGCCTGCGCAACCCGATGGCGCCCGAGGCCGCAGCGATCAGCCTACCGGGCATTCTGCAAGATCTGGACGAACGCGGCATCAAAGCGCCGATGATCCTGCGCGTCAGTTCTTATCTGGAACACGAGATTGTCCATATCAACGAGAGCTTTCGCAATGCAATTGAACGCACCGGATATAGTGGCAGATATCGCGGCGTTTTCCCGATCAAAGTGAACCAGCAAGCACAGGTCATCGACCGGATCGTCGAGTTCGGCAAGAAATACAATTACGGGCTTGAGGCCGGATCAAAGCCGGAACTGGTTGTGGCCCTGGCCCATCGGTTGGCTGGCGAGGCGCTGATTGTCTGCAATGGCGTCAAAGATGCCGAGTTCATCCAACTGGCCATCCTCAGCCGCAAGATCGGGTTCAACACAGTCATCGTATTGGAAAGCCCGAAAGAGGCCGACACGGTGATCGAGGTCTACAATGAGCTGGGCATCGAGCCCCTGATCGGCGTGCGGGTGAAACTGACCAACCAGATCAGCGGGAAGTGGGAAGAAAGCTCGGGTGATCGATCTGCCTTTGGCATGAACACTGATCAGCTGGTCGCTGTGGTGGACAAGCTGAAAGCAGCCGGTTTGCTGCATTGCCTGAAACTACAGCACTCGCATCTGGGGTCGCAGGTTCAGGACGTGAACGATGTGCGCCGCGCCGTAGGCGAGGCCTGCCGCTATTACACCGAACTCACGCGCGAAGGCGTGCCGCTGACTCATCTGGACCTCGGTGGAGGCATGGGCGTGGACTATACGGGCGAGAAGAAAGCTGCTGAGAACTCGATCAACTATACGGTCGAGGAATACTGCGCCAACGTGGTCGAAACTGTGGCCTATGCCATGGACGAGGCCGAGGTGGATCATCCTACGCTGGTCACCGAAAGCGGCCGCGCAGTGGTGGCAACATCGTCGATGCTGGTATTCAACGTGCTGGAAAGCACTTTGTATGACGCACCCAACGGACCAAAGGTCGAAGCGGACGATCACCATCTGGTCTCAGATCTTGCGGCGATCAACGGCTATCTGAGAAGCGACCGCTTGCAGGAATGCTGGAACGACGCGAATTTCTATCGCAATGAGCTGCGCGCGCTGTTCCGCCGCGGCTATGTCGACCTGCGCCAGATGGCCCGCGCCGAACGCATCTACCTGTCGCTGATGGCCCGCCTCAAGACGCTCGCAGCCAGCGACGATCTGGAAACTGATGTGGACGATCAACTTGAGAAGGTGGCGGACATCTACCACTGCAACTTCTCGCTGTTCCAGTCGCTGCCTGATGTCTGGGCGATCGACCAACTTCACCCGATCGTACCATTGCAGGGCCTGAACCAAACGCCTGATCGTCGCGCGGTGCTGTCGGACATTACTTGCGACAGCGACGGGAAGATCGACCGGTTCATCCTGGCCGACGGTGTCTCGCCCAGTCTGCCCGTGCACTCACTACCCGAAGATCAGGAATATCTCATGGGTGTTTTCTTTGTCGGGGCCTATCAGGAAACGCTGGGCGATCTGCACAACCTGTTCGGCGATACCAACGTCGTCACCATTGACCTCCGCACAGACGGCGGCTTTGACCTGCTACACGAACAAGAGGGCGACACGATCAGCCAGGTTCTGTCCTATGTAGAATTCGACCCAAACGACTGTGTTGCCGCGTTTCGCAAAATGGTGGACCAGGCGATCTCGACCGGTACTCTGAAAGCCAGCGAACGCAAAACCCTGATGAGCGCCTATCGCGACTCGATCAACGGCTACACCTATTACGAATAACCCCCTGAGAGGAGATCACCCCCATGGGAACTTTGAGTGGCAAAACACTGGTTGTTGGCGCAGGCGGCGTATCCCACGCAGCCGTGCACAAGATGGCGATGAATTCGGATATTTTCACCGAAATCACTCTGGCTAGCCGGACTAAATCAAAGTGCGACGCCATCGCCGCAGCCGTGAAGGATCGCGTCGGTGTTGATATCGATACCGCCGAGTTGGACGCCTACAAGGTCGAAGACACGGTCAAACTGATCAAGGAAACCGGAGCTGAGCTGCTGGTGAACCTCGCCCTGCCGTACCAGGATCTTGTACTAATGGATGCATGTCTTGAGGCGGGCATCCACTACCTCGACACCGCGAATTATGAGCCCGAAGATGAGGCCAGGTTTGAATACCACTGGCAATGGGCCTATCAGGAACGGTTCAAAGCGGCGGGCCTGACCGCCATCCTCGGCTCGGGCTTCGATCCGGGCGTGACCAGCGTCTTCGCCACCTGGCTAAAGAAACACAAGCTGGACACGATCCGCCAGATAGACGTGCTGGACGCCAACGGCGGCTCCAACGATCAGGAATTCGCCACAAACTTCAATCCCGAGATCAACCTGCGCGAAGTGCTGGCCGAAGTGCGCCACTGGGAAGGCGGCGAGTGGAAGCATTCCCCCGCCATGACCCATAAGGTCGAGTTTGACTTTCCCGCCATCGGCCCCAAGAACATGTACCTGATGTATCACGAGGAACTGGAGTCGCTCTCGACCCACTTCCCCGAGATCGAGCGCGCCCGCTTCTGGATGACCTTCGGAGACGCCTATATCACCCACGCCAAGGTGCTGGAAAACGTTGGCATGACCCGCATCGACCCGGTAATGCATGACGGCAAGGAAGTCATCCCGATCCAGTTCCTGAAAACCCTGCTGCCCGATCCCGGTGATCTGGGAGCGGAAACCAAAGGCAAAGCCTGCATCGGCGACATCGCCACAGGTCAGGCCAAGGACGGTTCAGGAGAAAAAACCTATTACATCTACAACATTTGCGACCATGAGGAATGCTACGCCGAGGTCGGTAGCCAGGCCGTCAGCTACACCACCGGCGTCCCCGCCATGATCGGCGCAGCGCAGGTGCTGAAGGGCAACTGGGCCCAACCCGGCGTGTGGAACATGGAACAGCTGGATCCGGATGACTTCATGGACATGCTGAACACCCACGGCCTGCCGTGGCAGGTCCACGAACTGGACGGCCCGGTCGAGTTCTGATTCGCAAGCTTCATCTGGCTAAAAATATCCCGGGGGTCCGGGGGCAGAGCCCCCGGCCTCTCCTCCAACGGAGACGCCGACTATGTCCGACATGATGACCACGCAAGCCGGTGATCCGGGCGCGTTTCGCGCCTTCGACCTAAGCCGTGTGCCCAGCCCGTGTTTCGTGGTCGACGAAAAAGCCGTTGAACGGAACCTGCGAATCCTGTCCGACATCGGCACAAGGTCCGGTGCCCATGTCTTCAGCGCACTGAAGGCGTTTTCGATGTTCTCGCTTGCCCCGCTGGTGCGCCAATACCTCGGTGGCACCTGCGCCAGCGGCATCTTTGAGGCCCGTCTCGGCCGCGAAGAATATGGTGGAGAAGTCGCCACCTTCTGCGCTGGCTACAAAGACGCAGACATCGACGAGATCCTATCGCTGTCCGACCACATCATCTTCAATTCCCCGGTGCAAAAGGACCGGTTTCTGGCTAAGGCGCAGGCCGCAAACGTGCAAGCCGGCTTGCGCATCAACCCCGAACATTCCGAAGGTGAAGTCCCGAAATACGACCCCTGTGCACCCTGTTCGCGCCTCGGTACGCCGGTCAGCCAGCTAACCGCAGAGGCCCTTCACGGTGTCGATGGCCTCCACATGCACACGCTCTGCGAACAGGGGTTTGAACCTTTGCGGCGCACATGGGAGGCGGTCGAGCCAAAACTCAAACCGTTCCTGGGTCAGCTCAAATGGCTGAATTTCGGCGGCGGCCACCATATCACCCGCGACGACTATGATCGCGAAGGGCTGATCGCGTTCATCAAGGACATCCGAGAAAACCTTGGCGTCGACGTCTATCTTGAACCCGGCGAAGCCGTGGCGTTGGACGCGGGCATTCTCGTTGGCGAAATCCTCGATCTACCAACAAATGGTATGAACCTGGCGATCACCGATATCTCGGCCACCTGCCACATGCCCGATGTGATCGAAGCCCCCTATCGCCCCGCCCTGATGAACGAGGTCGAGGCAGGCCATACCTACCGTCTGGGTGGCCCGTCCTGTTTGGCCGGTGACGTGATCGGCGACTATAAGTGGGACAAACCGCTGGAGATCGGCCAGCGCTTTGCCTTCCTCGATCAGGCCCATTATTCGATGGTCAAGACCAACACGTTCAACGGCGTGCCCCTGCCCACCATCGCCCTGTGGAATAGCGAAACGGACGCGCTGAAAATCATCAAGCAGTTCAACTATGACGACTTCAAAGAGAGACTCTCATGAGCATTTTCCTCGACAGCGAACTGACCGAGGCCGAACGCACCGAAGGCGCGCGTTTCCGCGTTATTCCGGTGCCGCTTGAGCGCACGGTCTCCTACGGGTCTGGCACCGCCAAAGGCCCCGACGCCATCATCGAGGCCAGCAATGAACTGGAACGCATCACCGGCCACGCCGAACCCTGCGTCGAGGGCATCTTTACCGAAGCGCCCGTCGATTGCGATGCCTCTCTATCTGAGATCATGGAACGCATCGCCCAGCGCACCGAAGCCGCCATCCGCGCTGGCAAAGTGCCAGTTACGCTGGGCGGAGAGCATTCGCTCAGCTATGGCGCTGTGATGGGCGTAGCGCGCGCCCTGAACCAGCCAATCGGCATCGTCCAGATCGACGCCCATGCCGACCTGCGCAACGCTTATCAGGGCGAGAAACACTCCCACGCCTCAGTCATGCACCTGTTGGCCGAAGAAGGTATCCGACTGGCGCAGTTCGGCGTCCGGGCCTTTTCAACCGAAGAGGCACAAAGTCGTTTGAAAAACCATGTCTTCCATGCCGACGCCGAGGAACTGGTGACTGGCAACATCCATGCGGTCGACTTGCCCGATGACTTTCCGGAACTGATCTACGTCAGCTTTGACGTAGACGGGTTGGACCCGTCGCAAATGCCTGCCACCGGCACGCCTGTGCCCGGTGGGTTGGGATACTATCAGGCGCTACGACTGGTCGAACACGCATTGAAAGGCCGCAGATGCGTCGGGTTCGATGTGGTCGAATTGGCCCCTGACGACAATACGGCTTGGGACTTCACCGCCGCGCAGATCGTCTATCGCCTGATGGCAGCCTGTTAATCCTCAGCCGTTTCGTTCAGTTCCATATGCCCTTCGCCCTTGTTCAACACGCGGCGCAGCATGGGTTCAAAGAATTCTAGCGGCTTCGTCGAATAATTTGGGTCAAACGCTTTCTGATCATACTCATGGCAGAAGTAGCGACAGTCTTCCCAATACGGGCTGTCGCGATACTTGTCGCGGGCATTGCGGTCACCGCCCAGATGGTGGTTGTAGTAGTAGCCCTGAAACACGCAGTGATGCTTGAGGATCCAATGAGTTTTCTCGCTGACATAGGGCTTCATCATCGCTGCTGACAGCTCACCGTGATTGTAGGGCGACAAGATATCGCCGGTATCATGGATCAATGCCGCGACTACGAGTTCTTCTTCCGCGCCATCCTCATAAGCCCGAGTCGCCGCTTGCAGACTGTGTTGGTAGCGATTGACCGGATACGGCGTCGAATCCTCATCTAAGGATCGGATTGCATCGAGAATTCGGTCTGGCAAAGCGGCATTATAAGCCTCTTCATACTCCATGACCGCATCCCAATCAGCCTTGGTTGCCTCTTCAAAACTGGTCCAAGTAGGCTTGTGGCTTTTGTCCAGCATCGCTTGTCCTTTCGGTTATCACCTGACGCGCAGAAAACGAAGTTCCACGCTACCTGTCAAACCCAGCCTGTTGGGTCAGGCAGGCGAGGGTTCGGCCCTTCCGACCGGATCGCGTTTTCGAAACAGCGGTCGGCCTGCGAAAATCAAAAACACACAGGATATGAAAACACCCATAACGGCAGGCAGGTATAGCAACCCCCAAAGCCTTGGGTCATCGATCACCACCGGTGATACAAATCCTCGAACCCCTTCCAGTAAGACCAGAATGGTAAAAGCGCCAAGGATCTGAGGCCATAGTCCGAACCGCGAAAAGCTGCCCAGCATCAGGGTCGAGTACCCGGCCAACGACACGGCAATGCAAATGGCGATCCATGAAAACCGCTGATGCAATTCTTCGACCAACTGTCCGAGAGAGAATTCCTCAATCGCCGCGATGGTTTCGCGATCCTGTATCAACTCGATGGTTGGGATGGCTTCGAGGCTGCGCCGGGCCATTGCTCCGGTGCTGGTCAGTTCTGATATGTCATATGACGCGTCCTCAAACAGGGTGGAGGAAAGAGTTCTTCCCTGCTTATCAAGACGCAGAGCGACGCCGTCCACCATCACCAGATGAATGCCCATGTCGCTATTGACCAGATAGGCCGTTGCGCTGGAATAACTAACGGCATCTTCGGCATCGCGCCGATCCGACACGAACACCTCGTGCAGGGTTCCATCAAGATCGATCCGACCGATATAAACCGTTACACCCTCGGCAGGGTGCAAAAACTCACCTTCGTTCAACAACTGTGCGGTTACATCCCCAGCCACTTCGGCTTGCCGCACTTCCAGCTGCTCGACCGAGGCTGGGCGCAGAAACACGCTGATAACCGCCATCATCAAGCCAGTCGTCAAGCCAAACAGAAAAACTGCCCGCGCCAGACGCCACGGGCTGGATCCGGTGGCCAACATCACCGTCAACTCGCTTTCCCGACTCAGACGGTTGGTGGCGTAAACAGCGGCTGCAAACACGGCCATAGGCATGACTGTCCTGATTAGCGTGGGCAGGGTCAGGGCCGTGAATTCGAGAAACACCATCGCCGACTGCCCACCGCTGATCACCCTGTCAAACAGGCTGACTGATCTAGTAATCCAGAATACTCCGACCAGAACCAAAGTGAAAAAGCCGAACAGGACCAGCAGTTGTCGCAGGAAGTAGCCATCGAAACGCGACATGTATCCTCACTCAGGTGCATCTAAATTGCGGCGACCATAAGCCATTCGCCGGACAGAGGAAACCGAGATTGACGCTCTGGATTTGCACGACCATCGGCGACGTTGCCGCACAGATGTCAAAAAACTACTGAGAATGGCAGGGGCAGCAGGGTTCGAACCCGCGACCTACGGTTTTGGAGACCGTCGCTCTACCAACTGAGCTATACCCCTATCGTGCGCCCCAGATATGACAGCCGCGCGGCGGACTCAAGAGGCTTTTTCAGATTCGGATACACTTCGCGATCGGACAAACAAGTTGCGCATGACGTGCAGTTGGGTAAGACAAGATCCGGTCAGGAAAAGGAACCCCGCGTGAATATCCGCAAAGAGATTGCAGACAGCGAAGCCGTTCTGAACTGGGTCGCACGGCGGATTGCCAGCTATATTCGGTTGGTGCATCGCAACACGCGTTGGCAGCGCATCGGGTACGAAGCGCTGGATCAACTGGCCGAACAAGGGGAGCCCGTCATCGTGGTGCTGTGGCATCAGCGACTGGCGCAATCGCCATATTTTTTTCCGCTAGACAAGGGGCGCATCTGTTCGATCACCTCGTCGGCGCGGGCAGGAAGCATGGTTGGGCGGGTGCAACAATTGTTCGGGATGGACACAATTGCCATGTCCAGCCACAAGCGTCACGTCGCGCTGTCGCGCGAAGTTCTGGGCAAGATGAAACAGGGGATTTCCATTGGAATTGCCGCCGACGGCCCACGTGGACCAGAGCGTGTTCTGTCAACTGTGCCGCTGATCTGGGCTCGCGCATCCGGAAAACGTGTGTTCGGCATTACCTATTCTGCCCGACATGGACGAGAAGCCGGGACATGGGACCGTCTTTTGATGCCTCGCGTGTGGCGCAATGATGGTGTGTTTCTGTGCCGGGAATGGAAGGAAACTGTGCCGCGCAAAGCCAGCGAAGAACAGATTGAAGCCCTGAGGCTTGATCTGGAACAACACATGAATGACATCACCGCCGAAGCTGACCGGATGGTCGGGCGAGAGCCCTGGTCACCCCAGCCCTAACCGCCCCTGAGGCGCTGCATCAGGTAGACTTCGCTGCCTTCGGGAATGGGTTCGGTCAGACCGCTGGCAATGACACGGCCGTCGATTGCAACAGACACTCCGGCATCAATCGGGCCCTGCAATTGCGGATGGACCCGAACAAGTTCGCGCAACAATTCGCCTGTGGTCGCTGCCTTGACCTCAACCACTTCCAGCCCCCCGGTCAGAGACCGGAGGCCGGACCAAAGGTGAACCTCAACCATTGTCCTTAAGAGCCGCCAGAATACGGGGCGGTGACATTGGCAGTTGGCGCATTCTAACACCTGCCGCGTTGGACACCGCATTTGCGATGGCGGCCAGAGGTGGCACGATGCCGGTTTCGCCAACGCCGCGCACACCAAACGGGTGGCCGGGGTTGGGCACTTCGACAATCACCGTGTCGATCATTGGCAGGTCACTGGCCACAGGGATGCGGTAGTCAAGGAAGATCGAGTTCTGCAGACGGCCATCGTCGCCGTAAATGTATTCCTCGTTCAGGGCCCAGCCGATACCCTGCGCGGCACCCCCTTGATACTGGCCTTCCACGTAAGTTGGATGGATCGCTTTGCCGGCGTCCTGAATGACAGTATACCGCGTGATCGCGGTTTTGCCGGTTTCCGGATCCACCTCTGCATCTACAATATGGGTGCCAAAGGAAACGCCTGCGCCTTCGGGCGTCGCTTCGAAATGGCCAGATATAGGGCCACCGGTTGACCCCATATCCGCTGTGATGTCCGCCAAAGGCATCGGGTCAAAATCGCCCGCGTTTGGACCGGAAGGCACTGCGCAACCATTTTCCCATTTCACCGCATCAACCGGGATGCCCCATTTGGCCGCCGCCCGTTCGCACAGCTTGTCGACCGCGTGATGCGCCGCTTTGATAGTCGCAAGACCGCTGGCATAGGTGACGCGAGATCCGTGTGACACGTCGTTGTAACCAAGTGTGGCAGTGTCCGCGATGGTCACCCGTATGTTTTCATAGGGGATGCCCAGAACCTCGGCCGCCATCAGCGCCATCGACGCGCGCGAGCCGCCGATGTCGGGCGTACCCACCATCAACTGGGCTGAGCCGTCTTCGGACAAGGCAAGCGACACCGACGTCTCTCCGCCATGGTTGAACCAGAAACCGCAGGAGACCCCACGCCCCTGCCCCGGTTTCAGCGGGGCCGCGTAATGCGGGTGCGCCTTGGCGGCCTCCAGCGTTTCGACCAGACCGATGCGTTCGTAGCGTGGGCCATAGCTGGCTTTGGTGCCTTCATAAGCTGCGTTTTTCAGGCGTACATCAATTGGATCAAGGCTCAGTTGATTGCACAACTCGTCAATGACGGATTCGACCGCAAAGGCCCCCATCGGCGCGCCCGGCGCGCGATAGGCGGCCTGTTTCGGACGGTTGGTCATCACGTCATACCCAACTTGATGCACATTGGTCAGGTTGTAGGGCGCAAAACCGCACATTGCGGTCATGTCCCCCGGCGCACCGGGGAACGCCCCGCCTTGCAGACGGAAGATGCCCTGCGCACCGGTAATGGTGCCGTCTTTCTTCATCCCGATCTTGATGTCCATCGACGCCGATGAGGTCGGGCCAGTTGCACGGAACACCTCGGACCGGGTCATCACCACTTTGACCGGGCGGTTGGCCTTGCGACTCAGCGCCAGTGCGACCGGTTCAATAAAGACGGTGGTCTTGCCACCAAAACCGCCGCCAATTTCGGACGCTGTCACACGCAATTGCGAGGTTTCGATCCCCAGCAATGCTGCACAGGTTTTTTGCGCGATCCAATGGCCTTGGGTGGTGCACCAAAGCTCACCCTTGCCGTCACTGCCCAGCATGCCCAGGCAGGCATGCGGTTCGATATAGCCCTGATGGGTCGCTTCGGTCACAAAGCTGTCTTCGATGACCAGATCAGCCTCGGCAAAGCCAGCTTCGATGTCTCCATGGCCACTTTCGTGATAGCGTACGACGTTCGGGTGCATCCCTTCCGGCACGGAATAATCCGCAGCACCTTCGCGGATGACCGGTGCGTCCGGTGCCATCGCTTTATCGACATCAGTGACATGTGGCAGCACTTCGTATTCAACCTCGATCAACTTCAGCGCATCGCGCGCCGCAAGTGCCGAGGTAGCCGCCACAGCCGCCACCGCATGGCCGTCATACAGCGCCTTATCGCCTGCCATGACATTTTCAAGGACGTTCCAGAATTCGCCTTCCAGACCTGGCTTGAATGGCACATCGGCAAAATCCGCACGCGTTACAACGGCTTTGACATCCTTATGCGCGTCAGCTTTGGACGTATCGATTTTGATGATCCGCGCGTGGGCGTGGGGCGAGCGCAAGATCGCGCCATGCAGCATGCCCGGTGCGGAAATGTCGGCGCCAAACTTGGCTCGGCCCGTAACCTTATCCAACCCGTCCGGACGATCCGGTCGCGTGCCCACAAAGCTGAATTCTGATTTGCGATCGTCGAGTGCCATTACGAAGCCTCCCGTAGGTCAGCCGCCGTATCCATTACGGCGCGAATGATCTTGTCATATCCGGTACAGCGACAAAGGTTGCCTGCCAGCCAATACCGCGTCTCTTCCTCGGTGGGATTGGGGTTCTTTTCCAGCAGCGACTTGGCAGCAACCAGAATCCCCGGAGTGCAGATGCCGCATTGCAGGGCAGCATATTCGATGAACTTCTTCTGTAGCGGATGCAGAATGTCACCTTCGGCTATGCCTTCAACGGTTTCAACCTGTTTGCCGTCTGCTTCAACGCCCAACATCAGGCAGGAACACACCAGACGACCGTCAACGGTGACCGAACACGCTCCGCAATCGCCGGTTCCACAGCCTTCTTTGGCGCCGGTCAGGTTCAATTTGTCGCGCAGACAATCCAGCAGAGTCTCGCGCGGATCGCAGAGGTATTCTACCGTGTCTCCGTTCACGGTGGTGGATACGTGAAACTTACTCATACGTGTTCTCCCTTTGCGCGGGCATAGGCGATTTTTGCAGCGCGCTTGGCCAGAACGCCGGCAACTTCGGTACGGAATGCGATTGTGCCGCGCTTGTCATCGATCGGGTTACAGGCGGCAGACGCGGCCGTGGCCAGCGCGTCCAAAGCATCTTCATCCAGTGTCGTGCCGATGATAGCCTTGGCGCAATCCTCGACCAGCAAAATAGTCGGTGCGACGGCGCCCAATGATACGCGCGCCTCGGTGATGGTATCGCCGTCCAGACGCAGGTTCACACCCACACCGACAACGGCAATGTCCATTTCCGTGCGCGGAATGAACCGCAGGTACGCGTCACCGCCATTGTCGCCACGAGCAGGAATATGCACAGCAGAAACCACCTCTCCCTTGGTAAGCGAGGTCTTGCCAGGCCCGGTCGGAATATCAGCGACCGGAACGACGCGATCTCCATCGGGTCCGGTCACCGTAACAGTGACACCCGCCGCGACCATCGCCGGTACGGAATCGGCCGCCGGAGACCCGTTGCACAGATTGCCCGTCAGCGTCGCCCGCCCCTGCACCTGGGTCGAGCCGATCAGATCCATCGCCTCGACCACGCCTGGCCAGTCTTTGCCAAGTTCGGCATACTCGCTCATCTCGGCGCCGGTGGCAGCGACGCCCAACGTCCAGCCGCCATCAGCATTGCGGGTAATGTCGTGCACACCGTTGATTTTCTTAATGTCGATCAGCGTATCAGGCGTTACCAATTCCGAGCGCAGTTGCACCAAAACATCGGTGCCGCCAGCCAGAAACCGTGTGATGCCCGTCGCATTTGCGGCCAGAGCCGAGGCTTCGGCAAAGCTGGCAGGGCTGTGATAATCCATGAAAATACCTCGCACCTGTTGATCAGGATTCACTGGGGTTCGCAGGGGACGTTAGTGCAGCAACCTGGCCGCGTCCATGGCTGGGGCGACCTATTTTTTCATCGATGAATGTCGTTTCCTGACTACGGCTAAAGATCGATTTCCACAATCCCATCCGGTTCTGCGGCGCGACTCTGGCACAAGATCATCGCGCCTTCGCGTTGCTTTTTTGACAGAACGAAATCGCGGTGATCAACCGCGCCCGAAATCACGCCACATTTACAGACACCGCAAATCCCGTCCGAGCATTTTACATCTATGTGAATGCCAGCCTCGTTCAGCACCTGGGCCGCATCTTTGTCAGCGGGCACCGACATTTCCCGGCCCGAGTTGGTCAGCCTCAGGGTAAACGGGTGATTTTCGTATTCCGGTTGTTCGGGAACCGAGAAATACTCCAGATGCCGCGCCTCTTCCGGAAATCCCTGTGCCTCGGCTGCCTGAATCACGCCGTCCATATAGCGATCTGGACCGCAGGTATAGACGTGCCACCCGTCCTGGTAGCCCGCCAAAATCGCCCGCAGATCGGCGCGGGTTCCTTCATCAGAGAAGTGATAGTTTACACGATCTGCCCACGGGGTCATCGCCAGATCTTGCAGATACGCTGCCGCAGAACGGGTGCTCGCAGAATAGTGCAGCTCAAAATCCTTGCCCAGCGCGTGCAAGCGGTGGGCAAAAGCAATCATCGGTGTGATGCCGATCCCGCCGCCCATCAGAAAGGTCTTGGTCGCCGCTTCCTCAAGCTCAAAATGATTGATGGGTTTTGAGATGAAGACCTTGCGGCCTTCGCTAAAAATCCGGTGCAGCAGGGCCGATCCACCACGTCCTTCATCCTCGCGCAGCACACCGATCTGGTAGGACATCCGCTCCGACGGATCCCCGGACATGGAGTACTGGCGCAGAAATTCGGGCGCCACGAGCACATCCAGATGCGCCCCGGCACTCCATTCAGGCAGCGGTGTACCGTCCATGGTTGAGAACTCGTACTTCGAAACATCTGCCGTCATCTTGTCAACTTTTGACAGCTTGACCCGGATCACCGGGGCATCCCCGGAAATCTGATAGCGGTGTACAACAGACATATCACCTGCGGCCTTGCGGGCCTTGTAGTCATCGGCAGAAACCATCGCCTCATAGGCGGCAATCCCGGCCTCGCGGTCCATCGCGAATGGATAGGGCCACGGGTGCGGGGCCAGATAGGCCGGATACACAGCAAGCGTCTGGTCCTCGTATTTCAGGTCCAAGTCTCTTTGCAGATCGCGCCGATTCAAAGGGTGAACCGAGGGACGATAGGCCCCGTCCGACTGCAACTCGATATCCCACCACCACTTCTTGGTGTCGTTCAAGCCACCATTTCCCACGGCATCGTCCAGTTTAGCCAAGGCCAGCGCGGCTTGGGGGATATTCATCGCGGCCCACCGGAACGGGCGTTCCTTGAAGATACCTTCCAGATTCCACGGGCAGGTTTTCATGCACCGCCCGCACATTGATCCCCCGGGCGTGGTGATCCGATAGGTGGCGCATTTCTGGCTGTCGGACTTCCAGATTTCATAGCCGTTGAACATCAGCTTCGGACCGGCCGTGATCGCCCCAGAAGGGCATTCCCGCGCGCATTTATTGCAGCTTTCGCAGAAGGTCTGCAGACCAAAATCGATGGGTTTGTCATGCCCAATCGGCATGTCGGTCGTCACTACACCTGATTTCAGGCGCGGCCCCAGATAAGGGTTGAGAATAACCTCACCGATCCGGCTGACCTCACCCAACCCGGACAACAGCAACAACGGAGGCTGCAAGACCTCGCCATCCATCACCGTATGCGCCTTGGCTTTGTAGCCGAGGTTCCGGATCTGCTGTGCGATCACGCCGCCCAACAGAGAAAACCTCAGATACGCGCGCATGGATTGGGCGACGCTGATCCAGTCATCCCCGCTGGCGCCTTCCATCGTCTCATAGCCCTGATCGATGATCATGCTGACGGCCTGATCATGGGGCGGAACGATTTCTTCCCCAGTGGCGTCATGGGAATACCAGGTCCATTCCGGGCAGCGGCTGAGACCGACGGCATCGACCCCCAGAAAATAGCTTGCGGCTTTGATATTCGCAGCGTTGCGTTCAGCGTCGGTGGGTTTTGGACCCTCGGCGCTGTCGCCATCCTGCAACAAGACAAACGCCCCCAAAGCGCGGCGTTGCGCAAAACTTGGCGCGGATTTCCGGACATAATGACCGCCTTTGGCCGCATCCTGCAGAGGTTTGCCCATATCGCCGAACTGCGCGCGGGCGAACATGTCGGCCCGCTTGGGGACACGGGCAACATTCTGTTCGTCGATATAGGTGGTGGGATCGTCCACACGCTTAAGCTTTTCGAAGGGATGCGCGCCATCGGCATAGCGCCGCTTGGCATATGCGTCTCGGTTCAATGCGTTCTTGGCAAACCCGGCGCCCAGCCACCAGGCCGGTCCTTGCGTGCGAAACCACGGCTGCTGCGACATCGGTTGCAGGGGCCGGTCATGCGCGATCTCCATCTCGGCGGTGACTGCGGCCAGACCGAACCGCTTCCCAAGCCAAGGCACAACGACCTCACCATCTTCGACCGAGGCCAACCCGGCCGCCACCGCAAGCTTTCCCAGATCGACCTCAGCAGACATGGCGGTATGTGCCCGCGCATCAAAACCCAGCAAGCGGATGTAATTGGCGATCACAATCGCATTTTCAGTGGCCAACAAACAGCTGCGATGATGCTGCGCGTCCATGATCCAATCCGCGCCTGGCTCGTCCGGTTCCGGGTCGCGGTTGTGCTCGTACAAAAACACGATGGCATGACGGTGGCTATCGATCGGCCCCGGCGTCGCCTCCATGCTGTCCTTCAGGTCGGCCATTATGACGTCGATGCCTGACGCCAGTGTCTTGGTTTGCCGCGTGCGCAAGGCATGGGCCAGCCGGTTGATATCCGGGTTGTGCCGAGGCTCATCCAGCAAAGCTGCGGGTGGCAGTGGGCCGCACCCCATCATCGAAGCATCATTGAAATACCCAAATGCTTTCAGATGATTGGCCCGCGCCTGTGGGTCAACCGGGATGTCTGCCATAGACGGATTGATCAACCCATTCCGGATCGCGTCCATCATGGCCTGAAACTCACCCATCGCGTTGACGATGTTGTCGGGTTGATTGGGCCGATGAAAGCTGAGCACCGGCATGGGTTGAACCCCGGACAGGTCGGGCAATTGGTCTTGCCGCGCCAACCGCTCCAGCGGGTAGGACCCCATATGCACGGGTCGGTCTTTGTCCGAGAAAAAGCGGATCCCCATCGTGCGCCTCCAGTTCTTTAGGATCACCTATCCCGCCATGGACAGCAAATCCATTCATGAATAATCATAGACGATATGAACAAAACTGATTTCACTGACTTGGACGGAAAAGTCCTGCGCACATTTCTGACAATCCTCGAAGAAAGCTCCGTCTCGAAGGCGGCTGACCGGTTGGGGGTGACGCAATCAGCGATCAGCCACACGCTTGGAAAACTCCGGCAGGTTCTAGGTGATCCGCTGTTTGTCCGGTCGGGTCAGGGATTAACTCCGACCGAGCGTGCGCTGTCGTTAAAGGATCCAGTTCAAAGCGTTCTGGACGGAATGCGGACCCTGACACAAGAGCGCCCTTTTGACCCGCTGGCAGAAGAGATTGCCATTAGAATCGCGACCAATGATATGCCACGAGAGCTGATCTTTCCCAAGTTGCTGCGGGTCAACCGTGCGAAAGGCATTCAGTTGCGACTGGAGTTCATGCCTTCTGGTGTCCCGGACCCCGATTTGCTGCGCAGTGATCGTTGCCAGTTGATGCTGACGCCCTTGCCGCCGGATGGACCTGACATCCTGCAAAAGCGATTGCTTACCAGCCCGCTGATGGTGTTCTACGATAGCGCCAAGCGGGTGCCGCCGGACAGCTGGCAGTCTTACTGTCAATGCGACCATGTCGAAGTTCAGTTTCCGGACGGGCGTAACGCACGTGCTGTGATGCGCGGTGTGGATCAAAGCCAGATCCGAGCGCCAATTGTCACCCTGCCTCATTTCAATGCGATACCGTCCTTCGTGAAAAACAGCACGCTGATTTCGACCGACACCGCACTGATGAAGAAAGGCCCGCTCGCGTCGCTGGATGCTGCGCCGCTGCCGTTTGAATGCGATCCGGTTTCGATTTACATGATCTGGCATCAGCGCTCGGCCAACGACCCGGCGCATCGGTGGCTGCGCGCGCAGATCGAAGACATCATTGCAACCCTTTAGACTTGCGAGATCAACCAATCTCGCATCTTGGCCACCAAATCGGGTTGGCGCGGCTTTTGAGGCGTTACGACGTAGAAACTGAGGTCATCGACCAATACTTGATCAAGCGGGCAGACCAACCGTCCCAACGCAATCTCGGACGCCACAAGGGCCGCATTTGCAAGCGCAAGACCCTGACCCGATACAGCTGCATCAATCGCAAGGCTGGTTTGACTGAAATTCATCATCCGTGGTTTGCCCTGCAGTCCTGCACGTTCAAGAAACAGCGGCCAGAGACCGTGAGAATCGCTGAGCAGCACCTGCCGGGTCAGATCGGAGGCATTTGTCACTCGTTGCGCCAATTCTGGGGAACAGACGACCATAAACTCGGTGGAAAAAAGTGGCACTGCTTGCAATTCTTTGCCCAACGGTTTGCGGCTTTGACGGACAGCAATATCAACACTATCCCTGTTGAAATCGGCTAGTTTCTCACGCGCATCAACCTGAACCTGAATATCAGGGTGCCGTGCTGTGAAATCATTCAGCCGCGGCACCAACCACTTGGACGCAAAGCTGGGCGTAACCGATATTGTTACCTGCCCATAGGGTGAAAATTCATCAACCGCGCCCTCGATCAATCGAAAGGCACGACGCAAGGGAGAGTGAAAACGCCGCCCGGCCTCGGTCAAGTTCAACCCACGTGGCAGGCGGTCGAACAGCTGCTCGCCCAGTCGCGCTTCAAGTCCGCGCACCTGTTGTGCAACCGCCCCTTGGGTAACGCCAAGCTCTTCTGCGGCAAGGCGAAAGTTCAGATGTCGGGCCGAAGCCTCGAACGCGCGCAGGGCATTGAGTGGAGGAAGGGCTGGCATGGCACCACACTGTAGATTTTCTACAGCATTAGGGCAGAAGAACTGATTGGTCAAATCTGTCCACAAGGCCCATGCTGCAGTCAGACAAGAAATGGAGCGAAATGATGACAGACAAAGTGGCCCTGATTACAGCAGGCGGCAGCGGCATGGGGGCAGACGCTGCACGGCGGTTGGCAGCTGACGGATTCAAAGTGGGCATTCTGTCTTCCTCGGGCAAAGGCGAGGCACTTGCACATGAGCTGGGCGGCGTGGGTGTGACAGGATCGAACCAATCCAATGATGATCTGCAAAAGCTGGTGGATACGACCATGGCGCATTGGGGACGGATCGACGTGCTGGTCAACTCGGCAGGTCATGGGCCGCGCGCAGGCGTTTTGGAGCTGACGGATGAGGATTGGCATCAGGGCATGGACGTCTACTTCCTGAATGCAGTCCGCCCAACCCGTCTGGTGACGCCGATCATGAAGGCACAGGGCGGCGGCGCGATCATCAACATCTCGACCTTTGCGGCGTTCGAACCTGACCCTGTGTTCCCGACGTCGGGCGTGTTTCGCGCCGGGTTGGCCGCATTCACCAAGCTGTTTTCGGACAAGTATGCCGCCGAGAATATCCGGATGAACAACGTGCTGCCCGGCTTCATCGACAGCCTGCCCGAGAAAGAAGAGTTCCGGTCGCGCATCCCCATGGGGCGCTATGGGCGCAGCTATGATGAGATCGCTTCAGTCATTTCTATGCTTGCGTCCGAAGGTGGCGGTTACATCACCGGGCAGAACATCCGCGTGGATGGTGGTATCACCCGGTCTGTTTAAGCCATCAGGTTCGCGCCTTGATAAAATGCGTCAGTGCCGCGCCTGTTTCGAAATAGGCGCGGCGCAAACCTGTCCAGCTTTCGCGATGTTCTGGAACCACAGGCACCGGCAGGCAGGACGGATCATCTTTCAGCAAGCTTTCCGCCACCAGCCGCCCGAACACCGTTCCGGGTCCGATGCCGCGCCCGGAAAACCCGTGCACCGACAATGCATTTGGTCCAATCTGGGTGATCTTTGGAAGGTGGTCCGACGTCATGGCAATGCGCCCATGCCACCCTTGCTCCAAAGGCTGGTCCGACAATTGAGGATAAAGCGCAGCCAGTTTCCGTTTGGCCCAGGCAAAATGCGCCCCACGCCCCGCGTTGCCCAGATCACCCATACCCCCAATGATCATGCGCCCATCCTGATCTAACCGGAATGAGGTCATGATTAAACCGGTGTCCCAACATCCCTCGCCCTGTGGCAGGATGCTTGCGCGCAGACTATGCGACAGGGGCGCAGTGGCATATCGAAAGTAGTAAACCGGTACATAGGCGGGTGCCGTGTCCTTTAACCTCTGATGATAGGCGTTTGTGGCCTGAATGATCGATCTGGCCTGAACCGTACCGCCGGGCATAGTCAGAACCCAGCACCCATTCCGATACTGAATGGTCTGAACCGGGCTTTGCATGAATAAAAGCGCTCCTGCTTCTGATGCGGCCCGGGCCAGACCGACCACGTAGGCCAGGGGTTGAATTGTCCCGGCGCGCGGGTCGAACAGCGCACCGTGAAAGGTTTTATTGCCAGTTCGGGCAAGCGCAGCTTCGGCCGACAAAAGCTCTACCGGCGCGCCCGCAGTGCTGAGTTGGGCGTGCCGGGTTTGAATGTCGCGAAAGCGGGACGCGGAATGCGCACAATGCAGGGTCCCGTTTTGGACAGGTTCGCACGCGATCTTATGCGCATCGATCAACGCAAAAACATCCCAAGGTGCTTTGGCCAGCAAATCGATCAAGCGATCCCCAACGTTTTGCCCCAGATGCGATCGAATCTCGTCAGGGGGCAGCCAAGGCCCTGCATTCACCAGCCCGACATTGCGACCCGATCCACCATACCCGATGTCATGCGCCTCGAGCAGGCAGACAGATGCCCCTTCCTTTGCCGCCGTAAGCGCAGCCGAGCAGCCCGTATAGCCGCCGCCAATGGCAGCCAGATCAACCGTCAGGTCGGCTGACAAGTGCGCCGTCTTCAATGCTGCTCTGCAAGTGTCGCGCCACAACGAGTGTTCGTGGGTGTTGACTGTGAACCTCGGTGCATTTTCGGCGGGATCACTAGCCCGCTTCTATGCCGTTGCAAGAAACCTTTGATCGTCGCGGCCCATGGCGATCACAACAGGTGACCCCTCTTGTTCTGCGAGAAAGGCAGATTTATTCGCCATACCCCGCCACTCGGCATGAACCAGCGATTGCGCCACCGCGCCACTCAGCGTTGCCCCAGGACCGGTCACGATAAACAAGTCCGGCGCGAACTCGCGCGCAGCCGTTTGCACAGCGCGGGTGAAATCATAGACCCCGGTCACCTGATGGCCCAGGGTGTAATCCCACAACGCCGCGGTATCGCTTGCGCCCGGCCACCAGATCTTGCCGCGCCCGTCAATCAGGGGGTGCTTTGGTTGTTCGAACAGATCTGCGCCCAACCGCGCCCGACCTTCTGCTGCAACGGGTGCCTGCAGTCGGGTGTGAAACGCGGCGTGGTTCGGCAAACGCATTGGAAAGCGTTCCTGAACCGAAGGTTGGGACGCTGCAAAGGCCGCCAATCCGGCCTCGTTCCCTGCCAGCACCAGCATCCCACCCAGATCAATCGACAGTGCCAGATCATGGTGGTCCAGCGCATCAATCCGTGCGACATCTTCGATCAGAGCAGCTTTTTGATCCGGATCATTGGTCCAACTGTCATCCGTAAAGGGATAGACCAGTTGGCCGCCGATCAGATGCTCCTGCATCAAGGTCCCCATGGTGTTGACGACGCGAAACCCGTTCTCATCACTCAATGCACCTGCGGCGGCGAGCGCGATGTACCAACCCATGGAATTACCTGTAACCGCCACAACCTCGATATCGCCGGCGAGTGATTGCGCATCAGCCAACGAAGCAGCGTAGATCAAAGGCGAGGCCACGTCGCCACGGGAGTATTTGCCAACCGTAAAGCGCTTGGCGCGGTCCAATGCAGTGACCACTTCTTGACCGGCCTCAGCCCGAATGGCATCAAACTTTTGGAACATTGGCAAGCGTTCGGCATGGTGCCGGTGCAGATAGCCCAGTTCGGGTTTGTTATAGGTGCCCCGACCGGGGCAGATCACAACGGCAGTGCGGGTCATGTCTTGGCTCCGGTCAGTGCGATCGCCGCCGAAACGATATCGTCTTTCGATGGCAGAGGCGCGGCATAGGCCGGGCCGGTGGCGATGAAACTGTCTTCGGCCACGACGCGCGCGACAGATTTGCGCGCATCTTCTTCTTCACAGAAAAACGTCATCAAAGCCTCGGATTGACTGCCAGTCTGGCGGCATTCATCAACGATCAGAACGTGTTTACAGCCTTCCGTCGCCTGTCTCAGCGCGTCGACCGGCAGCGGGGCCAACCAACGCATATCGATGATCCGAGTGTTTAGTCCAGCGGCGTGCAACTGTTGCAGCGCCTGTTGCGACAGGTAGTGCCCATTGCCATAGGTCACGATGGCCAGATCTGTGCCGTCGCCGTGTACCCCGACCTCGCCCAACGCGACACGTTGATCGGGTGATGGGTAGGTTGTCATCCAGCCACCATCCTGCGGCTGGTGCAAATCCCGCATGGGGTAGAGCGCGATGGGTTCAAGAAACACCACAACCCGCTGTTCTTCCCGGGCCAGTCGAACACATTCGCGCAACATCTGCGCCGCGTCTGATCCGGTCGAGGGGCAGGCAATGATCACGCCGGGAATATCGCGCAGGACGGCCAGTGAGTTGTCGTTGTGGAAATGGCCCCCAAAACCCTTTTGGTATCCCAACCCGGCGATCCGTAGAACCATTGGGTTGGTAAACTGCCCGTTCGAAAAGAACGGCAGGGTCGCAGCTTCGCCCCGGATCTGATCTTCGGCATTGTGCAAATAGGCCAGAAACTGGATTTCGGGGATCGGAATGAAACCGTTATGCGCCATACCGATTGCCAAGCCCAGGATAGACTGTTCGTCCAGCAGCGTGTCGACCACCCGGTCCGGCCCGAACCGCTGCTGCAACTTTTGCGTTACGCCGTAGACCCCGCCTTTACGACCAACGTCCTCGCCCATGCAGACGATCTCGCCGTGTTCCAGCATCAGATCGGTGAGCGCCCAGTTGATCAGGCGGCTCATGGGTTGGGGATCATCCATCGCACGTAAATCACCACCAAACGCCATGGCGCGGGCCTCGGCGCTGGGTCCATTGGTGGTTGCGCAATCGCGTTTTGGCGGAACGAGACTGGCCATGACGTCTTGCGCAGCGGTCAGGTGTGGGCGGGTCGCGGCCTCGGCTGCTATGCGATCAGTGCGGGCGCAGGTTTGTTCGTAGATCTTCAGCGCCTGATCTGGGGACAGGGCAGCTGCCTGATCCAGAAGGCGCACGGAATGCAAAAGCGGATCATTGGCCTCATCCGCCTCAACCTCGGACTTTCGCAGGTAAGTAGTCGGAACGTCTGCCCCGGCGTGGCCATAAAGGCGCACAGTCTTCAGATGCAGGAACGCAGGTTTGCGGCGCGTGCGCACATAGTCGGCAGCCTGCCGCGCAATCGCGTAAGTTTCGTAGAGATCGAGACCATTGGCCTGAAAATACTTGATTCCCGGCCGATGCTCCATCGACGCCTGAATCCAACCCTTCGGTGTTTTGACCGAAATGCCAATGCCATTGTCTTCGCACACAAAGAGCAAAGGCAAAGGGGTAGATTGCACACTGGTCCAACCAGCTGTGTTGATCGCGCCCTGCGCTGTCGAATGGTTGGCAGAAGCGTCGCCAAAGGAACACATCGCAATTCCGTCCTCGGGCAATTCCCGATGCTCGGGATCATGACGCCGCGCTGCACCCAGCGAATAGGCCGCACCAACTGCCTTTGGCAGGTGGCTGGCGATGGTCGAGGTCTGTGGCGGGATGTATAGCGCCTTGGATCCCAAAACCTTGTGACGACCTCCGGATGTCGGGTCCTCCTTGGAACAAGCAAAGCTGAGCAGCATATCCCAGGCGATCTGCTGTCCGGCCACCTGTTCGGCCCGTGCGATCTGAAAGGCCGCATCGCGATAATGCAAAAACGCGATATCCGTCGGACGCAAAGCATGGGCAACCGCCGCCATGCCTTCATGCCCCGACGACCCAATCGTATAAAACCCCTGCCCGGCCTTTTGCATCGCACGACTGGTACGGTCCAACGCACGGCTGAGCACCTGCGAGCGGAACAGCGAAACCGCGTCTGTCACGCTCAAACCCGCCTGAGGCGGCGCGCCGTCGGGCAGATCGCCCTTGGCAACCCGAGACAGGAAATTCTCATGAACAATCTGAGCGCGGTCCATGCTTTGGCCTTTTCAGTCTAAGTGGGGCGACCCCGGTTTTCGATGCGCCGGCTGGGAAATCCCCAACAAATCACACAATTCCTGTATCTCGCTGGCCCCGGTAAAACTCCAGTGATATTCAGACGCAAAGGTATGAGGATTTGTCATATGATCGCGCCCCGCCGCTTTCTACCATCAATTTCGTCGCTGCTGGCATTAGAGGCTGTGGACCGTCTCGGCAGCGCCTCGGCAGCGGCCGAGGAGTTGTCGCTGACCCAAAGCGCCATTAGTCGGCAACTCAAGGCGATGGAAGAACAGCTGGGGGTCGAGTTGATCCAGCGCACCCAGATGCGGCTGAACCTCACCCCTGCCGCCAAAGACTATGTTCAGACAGCGCGGGCATCCTTGCACCAACTGGCGCAGGCATCCCTGAAGCTAAAGGCAAACCCGACCGGCGGATCGCTACACCTGTCGATCCTTCCCGCCTTTGGTATGCACTGGCTGGCCCCAAAGCTTCAGGACTTCGCCCGCCGCCACCCGGAAGTAACAGTAAACCTGAACACGCGCCTGCGGCGGTTCGATTTCGACACCGAGCCCTTTGACGCCGCTTTCCATTTTGGCCAACAAAACTGGAGCGGGGTGAACTACATGCAGATCATGCATGAAGAGGTCTTGCCGGTTTGCGCCCCGACGTTGCTACCGGAACGCGCAGAAAGCATCGACTGGCTGACCAATGCCCCCCTGCTGCACATCGAAACACGACCCGACGGTTGGGAACGGTGGTTCACCGCGCAAGGTCATCCGATCAAGGGATTGCAGGGCATGGTGTTCGATCAGTTTTCTACCATGATTCAAGCAACTATTCATGGTTTAGGCGTCGGGCTGTTTCCCAGCTATCTAGTGGCCGAAGACCTGAAGAATGGCCGCCTCGCGCAGGCCTGGGACGGGCCCGAGGTTAGCCTGGGCGATTATTATCTGGTCTGGCCAAAGGGAAAGGCCGAGTCAGAGCCATTGAAATCCTTCCGCAAGTGGCTGCAAACGCAACTTGACCAGGCACCTAAACATAGCTGACAGGCAGAAGACCGCCCTTTCGCCACTACACGTCCAGAGATCGCGCGATCAGCTCTTTCATGACTTCGTTGGTGCCGCCATAGATCATCTGTACCCGCGCATCCGCATACAAGCGGGCAATCGGGTACTCCATCATGAACCCATAGCCACCAAATAACTGCAGACATTCGTGCATGACTTCATTCTGCACCTCCGAGCCC
The DNA here is from genome assembly GCF_056536585.1 of Ruegeria sp. CK2. Classification (NCBI taxonomy): domain Bacteria; kingdom Pseudomonadati; phylum Pseudomonadota; class Alphaproteobacteria; order Rhodobacterales; family Roseobacteraceae; genus Ruegeria; species Ruegeria sp. CK2. The sequence goes on along the minus strand of NZ_JBQFPW010000002.1, from coordinate 335,062 downwards.
CAGTATTTGACCATTGATGCGGTGGCGGCATCCAACTCGCCTGCCTCAAGCTTGCCGATGCAATCATTGACAAAGCTGCGCAGCACTTCGGCCTTGGTCTTGCATTCAGCCAGCTTGAACCGCGTGTTCTGGAAATCCATGACACGCTGACCGAATGCTTTCCTCTCCTGAACGTATTTCACCGTCTCAGCGATGGCAAAGTCGATTGCGCCCAGCGCCATCAGGCCAATGGTCAAACGCTCCCAAGGCAGTTGCTTCATCAACTGATAGAACCCCTGACCTTCTTCGGGTCCTAAAAGGTTGGTCATGGGAACCTTGACGTCTTCAAAGAACAGCTCGGCGGTGTCGTTGCCCTTCATTCCAAGTTTTTTGAGGTTGCGCCCGCGGCGAAAACCATCGGCCCCGTCGGTTTCCACGGCAACCAGCGATACGCCTTTGGCCCCGAGGGATTTGTCTGTTTTGGCCGCAATGATTATCAGGTCCGCAGTCTGTCCATTGGTGATGAAGATCTTGGATCCGTTGATACGATAGGAGTTCCCATCCTTCTCAGCTGTCGTCCGAACGGCTTGCACATCTGACCCTGTACCGGGTTCGGTCATCGCAAGTGCGCCAACCATCTCGCCCGAGGCCAGCTTAGGCAGCCATTTCTGTTTTTGATCTTCGCTGCCATAGGCGGTGATGTAATGGGTGACAATGGATTGGATACCGTACCCCCACCCTGCATCCCCACGCGCGGCCTGTTCGTAGATGGTGACTGAATCGAATCCCATTCCGCCACCGACACCGCCGTATTCCTCGGCGATCGCCCCCGCCATCAGGCCGGTGTCGCCTGCTTTTTTCCAGAACTCACGATCAACGACGCCGTTGGCGGCCCAGGTTTCGACATTTGGGCTAAGCTCATCATCCATGAATCTGCCTGCCATTTCAGCAAACATCCGGTGTTCGTCAGTGACCCATGCGGCGGTGGAGGAAAACAGCGACATCTCAAACTCTCCGATCAGTGGTTACAGAAAGGCTATATTTTGCGAAGCCCTCTGCCAATCCGTATGACGCCGCGTCGCAAACCGGCGCAACGCAACGTTCGCAGCTGCCTATGTCGGGACTTTCACATTGCGCAAAACCGGAAATTTCAAGCGATCAGCCCTGCGCAATCTTGAGCAGTTGTTGCGCGGCCTCTTTTGCATCTTTGGCGGGGCTGGTGTTCTTCAAAAGTACAGCAGACACGATTGCGCCCTCTTGCAACAAGACGATCTGACTGGCCAGCTTTGCCGGGTCGCCTACCCCAGCGTCGCGCGCCAATCGGGTGAAATGCTCCAACAGCAGGCGCTTGTGTTCAGCAGCTTGCACATGAATCGGGTGGTCGGCATCCTGATACTCGGCCCCCGCTTTGATGAACATGCATCCGCGAAAGCCGTCTTCCTCGAACCATTCTCTCAGCGCATCAAAGCTGGCGATCAGTTGTTCAGCAGGTGTATCCGCCACCTCTTCGATCCGACGCAGCAGCCAGTTGCGAAAGCTCTCATCCCGCAGTCGCAGAGCCGCCAGGATCAGGTCTTCCTTGGTGCGGAAATGCTTGTACATGGAGGTTTTGGACACACCAGTTTCCACTACAAGCTTGTCCATGCCGGTGGCGTGAAACCCGTCTCTGTAAAAGACCTGCAGGGCCTTTCTGACCAGCTCATCCCTCTTGTTTGGGCGCATGATTCGGCTCCTATATGTACCGATCTGTACATATATAATCGAACCATCGGGCGCAACATCACGATATTTCATACATTTTATCAATGCAGTACGTCACGGACGTTACTGCACTTTCGCACCTTGCCTGTTTTTTGCTTGAAAAAAGTTACCGATCTGTACATTGTCAATATAGTTTACCGATCTGTACACCTTAGGATTTACCCAATGAAACGCCATGCCAGCCCATTTTCCCCGCAATACGTCCCCTTCATGTTGACACTTGCCCTTATTGCCGCCGCACTGACCTGAAAGACAAAAGAATGGGCCGACCCCCTCTACCACCCTTCAGTCAGGAAACCGCCACTCAAAAGGTTCGGATGGCGGAAAATGCATGGAACAGCCGAGATGCGGATATTGTAACGCCGGCATACACAGACGACAGCCAATGGCGGAACCGGGCTGAGTTCCTGTCGGGCCATACTGACATCCATGCCTTTTTGACCCGCAAATGGCACAAAGAGCTGGACTACCGGCTAGTCAAAGAGCTTTGGGCTTTTTCAGGCCACCGTATCGCTGTCCGCTATGCCTATGAATGGCATGATAACAGCGGACAATGGTTCCGTTCTTATGGAAATGAAAACTGGGCGTTTGCCGCAGATGGAAGAATGTCGCATCGCCACGCATCGCTGAATGACCTTCCCATATCAGAAGATCAGCGGTTGTTTCACTGGCCGCTCGGCCAACGCCCCGATGATCACCCCGGGTTGTCCGATCTTGGACTTTAAGAGGACTTGTGATGCCACGTGCCTTTTCTGAACTGACCTTCACCCCCACCGTTCGCGCCCATCAGGAACGAATGGGGTCAGCAAAAACCTACGCAAAATTCATCGAAAGCGGACCGCAGCAGGGACATCTGATCGGAGACGCAGAAAAAGCGTTCATCGAGGCACGGGATGGGTTCTATCAATCCACGGTGTCCGAAACCGGGTGGCCCTATGTTCAGTATCGCGGTGGCCCCACCGGGTTCCTGAAAGTGTTGGGGCCGCAATCCATCGGCTACGCGGATTTCTCGGGCAACAAACAATATATCTCGCGCGGGAACTTGGACGGCAATGACCGTATTGCGCTGATCCTGATGGATTATGCCAATCAGCGCCGCCTCAAAATCCTCGGTCGGGTTAAATTCACCGAAGGCGAAGATGCGGCGGCCAGCCTGTATCCAGATGGGTCCGAGGTCCCCGCAGAGCGTGCCGTCATAATTCGCGTTGAGGCACTGGACTGGAACTGCCCTCGCCACATCACGCCCCGGTTTACCGAGGCTGAGCTGCGCCCGCATTTGAACACGCTGGGGCGGCAGCTGGCCGAGCTAAAGGCAGAAAACGAGCGGTTGAAACAGGAAGTCGCCAATTCAGGTTGAGGTCCTCAACCGTCACAAGAACCTTTTCCAAACGTGAGTTCAGGCAGCAAACGCCTTATTGCGCCTAGGTTGGCTTTTCTTTGATCAATTTTGGCGTCACGGAAGTTACAAAACATCCCCCAATCAAGTCCGCGCAGCCTTTACCATTGCTTCGATGCCCGCGGCGCAGAACTCGATCAGATGATCGACATCGGTCAAATCTCCGCCTTGCGCCAATGCCTCGACGCGCCACGCACTATTGAGATGTGCAAGCATCGCTGAAACCGAATAGACCTGTCCGCTGGCCAATAGCGCTGGATTGGTATCGGGATAAAGCGCCGCGATCTCAGCAATAAAACGGTGCGCAGTTGGGTCAAAACACTCGGCCGCAATGTCGCGCCAGCGCGGATCGACCGAGACATGGGCGACCAGACGCCCATAGGCTAACCATCCCGGTCCTCCCGTTTGTGCAAGCATCACATAGGGGCGGATAAAACAGTCCAAAATGGCCCGCAGTGATAGCGCATCCTTTGCTTTGACCATTTCCAGCGCCTCGATCCTACGGTGAGCCAGTGAGTTCGCGCGGCGGGCAACTGTGCGATAAAATAGCTCTTCCTTACCGCCACCGTGGTGATGCACCAACCCAATCTGAACGCCTGCCTTAGCAGCGATATCCCGGATCGAAGCCCCTTCGAATCCTCGTTCGGCAAAAATGGATTCCGCCGCATCCAAAATGCGTGCCTTGGTCTGCAGGGACCGCTTGGAAGGCGCTCTTTGCCTTGGTTTTTCAGCACTTTTGATCGTCATGAGATTCATCTTGCCTTATTTTGGTCGTCGTTCAAGTTAAGCGTCACGAACTTGGGGAGGGTTCATGACGGAGACGCGCGACACATTCGCCCTGATCGGGGCGGGCCCAATGGGTTTGGCTGCGGCCAAAGTGCTGACAGAACAGGGTATCGCCTTTCAGGGGTTCGATCTGCATTCGGATGTCGGCGGTCTGTGGGACATCGACGCCCCCAGGTCGACGATGTATGAATCCGCCCACCTGATTTCATCCAAACGGATGACTGAATTCACCGACTTCCCGATGAAGGATGCGGTCGCCGAATACCCTTCACACAGTGCAATGTGCGATTACTTCAGGGACTTCGCCGATCACTACGGATTGCGTGATAAGTATCTGTTCAATGCCGAAGTTACCCAGATCTCGCCGTTCGGTAAATCGGGCGACGGCTGGCGTCTCTCTTGGCGAGATCAGGATGGTGAACATGGGGCCGAATTCGCCGGGGTTCTGATTGCAAATGGCACCCTGTCAGAACCCAACATGCCCGCATTCCCCGGCACCTTCGACGGCGAGTTGATCCACGCTTCGCAATACCGCTATCCCAGCCAGTTCGATGGCAAACGTGTCCTTGTCGTGGGCGCAGGAAACTCCGGTTGCGACATCGCGGTGGATGCAATCCACCATGCGCAACGCTGTGATCTGTCGATGCGACGGGGCTATTACTTTGTGCCAAAATACGTGTTTGGCAAGCCCGCAGACACGATGGGCGGCAAGATCCGCCTGCCGATGTGGCTGAAGCGCAAAGTGGACAGTCTGATCCTCAGCTGGTTTGTTGGCGACCCACAGAAATACGGCTTTCCAAAACCCGATTACAAGCTCTACGAGAGCCATCCAATCGTGAACTCTCTGGTCCTGTATCACGCAGGTCACGGCGATCTGCGCGTCCAACCGGACATTGAAAGGCTGGAAGGAAAGACCGTTCATTTCAAGGATGGCAGCCGCGAAGATTACGACATGATCCTTGCAGCAACAGGGTACAAACTGCACTACCCCTTCATCGACAAAGACCTTCTGAACTGGCAAGGCGATGCTCCGCACCTTTATCTCAATACCATGCATCCTGAACGGGACGATCTATTTGTTCTAGGGATGATCGAGGCCACTGGGCTGGGCTGGCAGGGGCGGCATGAACAGGCCGAGATGGTGGCCCGATACATCAAAGGCCTTCAACATGATTGCCCTGTGGCCTCCGAACTGACCGCGCAAAAACAACAGGCTTACGGGCGCGCCACCGGAGGCATGAATTACCTTAACCTCGCCCGCATGGCCTATTACGTCGACAAAGCCACCTATCGCAAAGCGGTTACCGGTTGGATCGCACGTCTCAGGAAAGCCACCGGATGAGTGGTGTTGACGAGATTACGCTGAATTTCAGTCCGGGTTCGCTGACATTGCTGAACGCAATCCTGGCGATTGTCATGTTCTCGATAGCCATTGACCTGGCGCCCAGAGATTTCGATCGCCTGCGCAGGGCCCCGAAGCCGGTTATCGTTGGGTTGGCTTCCCAGTTCATCATTTTACCCGCGCTGACCTTTGCGATGGTCTGGGTAGTGGCTCCGCCTCCTTCGATTGCATTGGGTCTGATCCTCGTGGCCGCTTGCCCGGGTGGTAACATATCGAACTTCATCACGCATCGTGCTGGCGGAAATGCCGCCCTGTCTGTGTCCATGACTGCATTTGCCACGATTGGGGCGATCTTTCTAACGCCGCTGAACATCGCTTTGTGGGGTGGGTTGTACCCCCCAACCCGCTCGATCCTACAGCAAACCGAGATCGACCCGGTTCAGATCGCCATCATTGTCGGGCTGATGCTGATCCTGCCGCTTGTGCTGGGCGTCACATTGAATCAGCGCCAACCAACGCTAACGGCGCGCCTGCGCGCGCCACTGCAATACCTGTCGATGGGCATTTTCATCACCTTCATCATACTCGCTCTGGCCGCCAACTGGGGGTTCTTCCTAAGCTACGCCGGAGCCGTCGCAGGGCTTGTGATCCTTCACAACGCTCTGGCTCTGGGCGGCGGTTGGGTTGCTGCCACTATCACCCGCTTGTCCCCCTTTGACCGACGGGCAATCACAATCGAAACAGGCATTCAGAATTCGGGCCTTGGCTTAGTTCTGATTTTTGCGTTCTTTCATGGGTTGGGCGGGATGGCCGTGGTCGCTGCGTTCTGGGGGATATGGCACGCCATCTCGGGCCTCGCGCTCGCCTCGGTCCTGTCCAAAACCGAGGCCACACGATGACCCGGATCCTCATCACCGGTGCTTCAGGCATGGTTGGGCGCGCTCTTTTGGCCGAACTGCATGATCATGAGGTCTTCGCCACCGATTTACATCGCCTGGACGATATGCCCAAAATGATCAGTTTCCTACGTATGGATGTCACCACAGAGGACCCCGCACGGGTCATTGCTGAGGTCAAGCCTGATGTCGTTGTTCACCTGGCCTCGATCGTTACGCCACCGCCTAAAATGGGACGCGAGGCCGCTTATGCAGTCGATGTCGAGGGCACGCGCAACGTTGTAGATGCCGCCATCGCCAATGGCGTGCGCCGTTTGGTGGTCACGTCTTCTGGTGCTGCATACGGTTATCACGCAGATAACCGCGTGCCTCTACGCGAGTGCGACCCTTTGCGTGGAAATCCTGAATTTCCGTATTCGAACCACAAACGGCAGGTTGAAGAATTGCTCGCCGAAACACGAAAGTACGCCCCGGAACTGGAACAGGTTGTTCTGCGTGTCGGCACGGTGCTGGGGGAGGGCACGGAAAACCAGATTACCGCTCTGTTCCGCAAACCGCGCTTGCTGGCTGTGTTCGGGAGTGAAAGCCCGTTTGTCTTTATCTGGACCCGTGACCTGGCCCGCGTCTTAAAGCGCGCCGCCACAGATGGCCCGCCTGGTATCTTCAACGTCACCGGAGACGGCGCTTTGGGTATCACTGACCTTGCCAAAGCAATGGGAAAGCCAGTTCTGCGGTTACCCGCATGGGCGCTAAAGACGTCATTATGGTTGGCGCGGCCGTTGGGTTTGTCGCAATACGGGCCCGAGCAGGTTCGCTTTCTGCAATACCGACCTGTATTGGACAATTCAGCGCTCAAGTCAGAGTTCGGCTATACGCCCGAAAAAACCAGCGCCGAGGTTTTTGACCTCTGGAAGCAGCAGGCTGACCTATGAAAACCGCTGTGATATCGGGCGGCGCAGGTGGGCTGGGTCAGGCACTGTCCAAGGCCTTGTTGACACGTGGCTGGCGGGTTGTGGTGTTGGACCTGAATGTCTCAGACCTTGCGCCCACCCCGAACCTACTGCCCATCGCCTGCGATCTGACGCAGCCCGAGCAATTGAGCAGCGCCGTCTCTGACATCATCGCCACCAGCGATAGCATCGATCTGGTCATCTACAATGCCGGGATCACCCAAATTCGCGGGTTTGATCGATCCGATGAGGCCAGCCATCGCAAACTGTTCGAGATCAACTATTTCGCGGCCGTTGAAATGGCACGTGCGTTACTTCCCGAAGTGCGAAAATCCGGTGGCGCACATCTGGTGATGTCATCCGTCGCAGGGTTCACGCCGCTGTATCATCGTACAGCATATGCGGCTTCCAAACATGCGCTGGAAGGCTTCTTCAAGTCGCTCCGCTCAGAAGAGAAATCCTACGGTGTGACGGTACACATGGCGGCCCCGTCTTTTGTGGCGACCAACACGGGAAACGCGGAAACACGGACTGATGGCACTGCCAGACCGGGTTCGGCGCGGGACGGGATGGATGAAATGAGCCCCTCTGAGGCAGCTGAGATAATCTTGCGCGGCCTTGATAGATCGCAGCCTACAATTCCTGTGGGTCGCGTGGCGCGCCTCGCATGGTGGCTCAACCGTATTTCTCCGCGGCTGTACCAGCGATTGATGGAACGAAAGATCAGTGGATCCTGACTTAATCCAGAAAATCGCAAGCCGACCCCTTGACCTTCCCGTCACTGGAAGCCCCATGTGAAAGGCAGACAAACTACGGGATGAGTCGGATGTCAGACGTTCGAACAGTTCAGCTGAACATTATCGGAATGGGATGTGCATCATGTGTTGGTCGCGTCGAAACAGCGTTGCGCGAAGTACCTGGCGTCGAAGATGCATCGGTCAATTTCGCGTCCGAAACAGCGCAAGTCACCTTCGCGGGCCCGATGTTGGACATTGCGAAAGCCTTGGACACCGCAGGATATCCGGCGGCGACACGGCAAGTTGAACTTCGTATCGATGGAATGAGCTGCGCGTCTTGCGTATCCAAAATCGAGCGCGCCTTAGAATCCGCTGCTGGAGTTGTTGCGGCTCAGGTGAACCTCGCGACCGAAGGCGCGACGATTACCTATCTCGAAGGATCAACCAGCCCGGAGGCGCTGTCCCAGGTTCCAACCGGCTTAGGTTACCCTGCGCGGCCGAGTTCGATTCAAGACAACGAAGCGACACCTGACGCGAAAACCGAAGAAATTCAAAAGCTGACTCATACAACTATTGTTGCCGCCGTGCTGGCGCTGCCAGTTTTTATTCTGGAAATGGGCGGTCATATGATCCCTGCTTTTCACCATTGGGTCCACGCAACCCTTGGCGCACAAACCAGCCAGTTGATCCAGTTTGCATTGACATCTGCCCTGCTGATCGGGCCGGGGCGGGTGTTCTATTTGAAAGGCATCCCGTCATTGATACGTGCCGCGCCGGATATGAATGCACTGGTCGCCTTGGGCACCGGTGCTGCCTATCTGTATTCGGTCACAGCCACTTTTGCGCCACAAGTGCTGCCCCAAGGCACTGCGAATGTGTATTTCGAAGCCGCTGCGGTAATCGTCGTTCTGATCCTGTTGGGTCGCCTTTTGGAGGCACGCGCCAAGGGCAAGACCGGTGCGGCAATCCGCAAGCTGGTAGGATTGCAGCCCAAAACCGCGCGGGTCGAACAGAACGGTACCACTGTGGATCGTCCAATCGCGGAAATTACTGTTGGAGACATCCTGCAAATCCGGCCGGGTGAGCGTGTGCCTGTGGACGCCGAGGTTCTGGACGGCACTTCTTATGTCGATGAAAGCATGATCACGGGCGAACCGGTGCCAGTCGGAAAATCCGCAAAGGATCAAGCTGTCGGAGGTACAGTGAATGGCGCGGGTGCGCTGCGTGTGCGGTCCAGCCGTGTCGGTGCGGATACCGTGCCGGCACAGGTCATACGGATGGTCGAACAAGCGCAAGGGGCCACTCCGTTGTTTATGGCGATTGATGGTCAGGCGGCGGCAAGCCTAACCGTCTCGGACCCGATCAAACCGGGCACCCCGGAAGCACTGGCGCAGTTACACGAGATGGGCCTTACTTTGGCTATGGTCACCGGCGACAACGCACGAACAGCGCAAGCTCTAGCAGATCGGCTGGGGATCGATCATATCACCGCCGAGGTGCTGCCAGACGGCAAATTGAACGCGATAAACGCGCTACGAAATCAGTATGGAACGCTGGCATTCGTTGGGGATGGCATCAATGACGCCCCAGCACTAGCGGCTGCCGACATAGGCATCGCGATCGGCACCGGTACAGATGTAGCGATCGAAACAGCAGACGTCGTTTTAATGTCGGGCGATCTGCGCGGCGTGACAAATGCCATGGAAATGAGCCGCCGAACTATGCGCAACATCCGCCAGAACCTAGGATGGGCGTTTGGCTACAGCATTCTTTTGATCCCGGTGGCGGCCGGCGTTTTGTACCCGTTCGGAGGGCACCTTTAGTCGCCTGCACTAGCGGCAGGCGCTATGGCATTGTCGAGCGTCTTTGTCGTCTCGAACGCGCTGCGCCTGCGCCGTGTCCGCGCCAGTGCAGCGGAAACCACGTTAGCCACACCTAAGGAGGCCCATGCATGAATATCGGAGATGTCTCAAACCGCACCGGTCTTCCAGCCAAAACCATCCGGTATTACGAGGATATCAACCTGATCAAACCGATGCGCGACGACAACGGATATCGTCGGTTTCGCGAACAGGACGTGCATAAGCTTAGCTTTTTGGGACGTGCCCGTGCATTGGGGTTCACAATCGAAGACTGTCGCACCTTGCTGGCCCTCTATGAAGACGAAACACGGGTCAGCGCCGACGTCAAACGGATCGCGCGAGATCATCTTACACAGATCGAGGCCAAGATAGCGGACCTGAATTCCATGCGCGACACGCTTGGCCACCTGATCGACGCCTGCGCAGGCGATGACCGCCCAGATTGCCCGATCCTGCACGATCTGGGTGGCAAATCGTAACGCGGGGTTGCCCTTTCGGCGCAGCTTTGCTTTGTCTCTGCTGAACAATCCGGTCCGCTGCTCGGCAGGCGGAGGGACCGGTCAGCGGAGAGGATCACCAAATGGCAAAAGTTGCTTTCCTTGGCCTTGGCGTTATGGGCTATCCCATGGCTGGCCACCTACAGGCCGCGGGTCACCAAGTCACTGTTTTTAACCGTACCACCTCAAAGGCCGAGGCCTGGGTGGCTGAACACGGTGGCGCATTGGGCAAGACACCCAAAGAAGCAGTTCAAGGAGCAGATTTTGTCATGGCTTGCGTCGGCAATGACGACGATTTGCGCAATGTCTGCACTGGTGATGATGGCGCGTTCCATGGGTTGAGCGCGGGCGCTGTTTTTGTGGATCACACAACCGTATCGGCCAAGGTCACCTTCGAGCTGTATGACGCGGCCAAAGCGCAAGGAAATGCATTCGTCGATGCTCCGATTTCCGGTGGTCAGGCTGGAGCAGAGAATGGCGCGCTGTCCATCATGTGCGGCGGCGATCAATCGGCTTATGATGCGGCAGAACCAGTGATGCAGGTCTATTCGAAGATCTGCCGACGCTTAGGCGACAGTGGCGCGGGACAGATGACGAAGATGTGCAACCAGATCGCTATCGCCGGGCTGGTTCAGGGCCTCAGCGAAGCCCTGCATTTCGCCGAAAAAGCAGGGCTGGATGGCCGCGCAGTTGTCGAGGTTATCAGTCAAGGTGCCGCAGGTAGCTGGCAGATGGCGAACCGATACGAAACCATGCTGGAAGATCATTTTGACCACGGTTTTGCCGTCGACTGGATGCGCAAGGATCTGGGCATTTGTCTGGACACCGCGAATGAGACCGGAGCGTCCCTGCCCGTGACCGCTTTGGTCGATCAGTTCTATAAAGATGTTCAAAAACTGGGCGGTGGTCGATGGGATACATCCTCACTGATCAAACGGCTTCGGGCACTGGACTAGGGAACCTGACAACGATGACCGATTTGACTGCATTTTGGGCACACGCGTTGCGGGCGCATTGGGGGTTGGAGGTCAAGCTCTCGCGCCTCGATGGCGAATACGATCTGAACTTCCTGGTCGAGGCCAAAAATGGGCAGGACTATGTTCTCAAGGTCATGCGGGCAGGCTGCGCGCGTGAATTGGTCGATTTGCAGATCAAAGCGCTCGAACACATCGCTACTGAAGCTCCGGGACTGCCATTTCCCAAAGTGTTGCCGGATCTGAAGGGTGCGTTGCTTGTCGACATTCAGGACGAGACTGGCGAGCAAAGGCTGGCCTGGTTGCTGGAACGGCTGCCCGGACAGTGCTACGCCAAGGCCGCCCCCAAAAGCGAAGAACTGATCCTTAAACTCGGCCGCGTTCTGGGTGCAACGGATCGTGCTTTCGAGCAGTTCGAACATGACAGTCTTAATCGGGTCGGTTTCAAGTGGGATCTGACACAGGCGGGTTGGGTCGCCGACAAGTTAGAGGTGGTTTCCAATCCTGACCGGCGCGCTTTGCTGGCCGGAATCGCAATAGAATTTGATAGCATCGCGGGCCAGCTGAGCGCCCTGCCGAAACAGGCCATTCACAACGACGCCAATGACTACAACATTCTGGTCGAAGGTGAGTTGGGCCAACGCCAAACAGTATCGGGCATGATCGATCTGGGCGACATGTGCGCCGCGCCGCGTATCTGTGATCTGGCTATCGCCGGGGCATACATCGTACTGGATCATCCCAAACCCGAGCGCGCCCTGACCGCTTTGGTCCGCGGCTATAACGCTGCCAATCGCCTGAGCCCGGCCGAGGTTGACCTGATCTGGCCATTGCTGCGGATGCGACTGGCGGTGTCTGTGGTGAATTCCACCCTGATGGCGATGGAAAACCCGGATGATCCGTATGTCACCATCTCTCAGAACCCGGCATGGAGGTTCTTGGAAAACACCTCGATCAATGGGGGCTTGATGCCGGCACGGCTGCGCGCGGCGTGTGGGCTGCCTGTCACCGATGGGGCGGAACGCATCCACGCCTATCTGTCGGAACATAGGGGGCATTTTGCTCATATTTTCGATCAGGACCTAGGTGATGTGCCAATGGGATCCCTTTCCGTCGAAAACTCGGTTTGGCCGCAAAATCCGTTTCACATGCCATTGGAAGAGGCCGCGAGGGTTGGCGAAGAATTCGGCGAAGACCTATGGCTTGGTTACTATAACGAACCCCGCCTGATCTACACCGAATCCGGATTCAGAAAGGGGCCGTGGAAAGCATCCGACCGCCGTACAGTGCATCTGGCTGTGGATGTCTTCGCACCCACCGGAACCGTCCTGCATGCGCCGATGAGCGCGCGGGTCGAAGCGCTCGAAAACCGGGACAGCCAACTCGACTATGGCGGCGTAGTCATTCTCCATCATGAAACACCCGAAGGTGATCCGTTCTATACGCTTTATGGTCATTTGGACCCCGAGGTTTGCGATCGCCTAAAACCCGGTGACCCGGTGGCGCAGGGTGCCGCCTTTGCCCGTCTTGGCGATGCCAGTCAAAACGGCGGCTGGGCTCCGCATGTGCATTTCCAACTGGCACTGACAACAGATGGGATGGAGGCCGACTGGCCCGGCGTCGGCGACCCGGACGAAATGGAATTGTGGCATGCCGTTTGTCCCAATCCCGCAGCCCTGCTGAATTTACCAGATGACAAGGTGTTCTACCGCCCCACAGACAGGCAAGCGATCCTGCAAGGGCGACACGACCATTTTGGCGGCAACCTCAGTCTGACCTATGATGACCCCGTTATGCTGGTTCGCGGATGGAAACATCACCTGTTCGACGAATGGGGCCGCCCCTATCTGGACGCCTACAACAACGTCCCCCATGTGGGCCATGCCCATCCGCGCATTCAAGCCGTTGCGGCAGATCAGTTGAAGCGGATGAACTCGAACACGCGGTACCTGCACCCGGCGCAGACGGCATTCGCCGACAAGATACTCTCCAAGCTGCCAGGTCAGTTAGAGGTTTGCTTTTTCGTCAATTCCGGCACCGAAGCCAACGAACTGGCCTTGAGACTGGCGCGTGCACATACCGGGGCTAAGGGGATCGTGACGCCAGACCATGGCTATCACGGCAACACCAACGCGGCTGTGGCTATCTCGGCCTATAAGTTCAACAAACCAGGCGGCGTCGGCCAGGCGGATTGGGTTGAACTGGTCGAGGTTGCCGATGATTTTCGCGGGTCTTTCAAGCGGGATGATCCGGATCGTGCTGAAAAATTCGCAGATTTGGTGGACCCGGCAATCACCGCTCTGCAGGAAAAAGGGCACGGGGTTGCGGGTTTTATCGCGGAGACGTTCCCCTCGGTCGGTGGGCAGATCATTCCGCCCAAAGGTTACCTGCCTGCCGTTTACGAAAAAATCCATGCCGCGGGCGGCGTTTGCATCGCAGACGAAGTTCAAACCGGCCTTGGACGGTTGGGAAAGCACTACTTTGGCTTTGAACACCAAGGCGCCGTGCCGGATATCGTGGTCTTGGGCAAGCCCATCGGCAACGGCCATCCATTGGGCGTTCTGGTGACGACCCGAGAGATCGCCGAAAGCTTTGACAACGGGATCGAGTTTTTTTCGACCTTCGGCGGTTCAACCCTGTCTTGCCGGATCGGCAAAGAGGTTCTGGATATTGTCGATGACGAAGGTCTACAGGATAACGCCCTACACATGGGATCACGTCTGATGGACGGGTTGCGCCAGATCGCAGCTCAATTCGGGTGCGTCGGCGATGTGCGGGGGGTGGGTCTGTTTCTGGGTGTGGAATTGGTCAACCCGGATGGAACCGAGGGCACGAAAATCTGCAAATACGTCAAGAACAGAATGCGCGATCACCGTATCCTGATCGGCAGCGAAGGTCCAAAAGACAATACCCTGAAAATCCGTCCACCTTTGACCGTCGAGGCCGAGGATGTGGACATGATACTCTGGGCCTTGCGAGAGGTCCTGTCAGAAGTTGGCGAATTTGCCCCTGCCCCTGTGTGTGACCATGATCATCATCACGCAGGATGTGGGTGCTGCTGACTCAAAAAACCCCGGCTTCCACCAGGGTTTCGCTGTCAGACATATCAATCTAGTGCAATACAGCCGAGTGAACTTTGTGACCTGTTGTTGGCATCGGCACGGCGGCTGTCATGCGACGCAGCGCCAGCCCCAGCTCTTCCGACAACGAAGCCAATGCAGGTGCGAAATCAGGGCGCACAATCAGCGACGCCATCATCATCGCGTCTTCGCGCGCGCCCTCAGACGCTGCTGCAATCATCTGGGCAAAACAATTCTCATCTGCACCGAGGCACGCACATGCCAGCCCGTGACGAACCAATGGACGGCGGCCATGATGGGCGCAAAGCGAGCACAGACGATCCAGTGTCAGCATCACCGCTCGTCCGTGGTCGCGACCCAACGCGATGTCAAAATCACTGGCGGCATCAGCGCGACCGCTTTTGCCTTCGCCCCAAAGGCGCAGGTACATCACGGCACCGGCTTCGACCGGGCTGAGGTCAGACAGGCGACCGACGGCCGCCCCACCCCGAGACGCAGATCCGCTCATTTTGTGAGGATCAATTTGCCGGCGCGGGTGATGCGCAGTGTGTAAAGCTGATCGCCCAGTTCGATATGGGCCAGGTTGCCACCTTTTGTCAGCTCTTCAGCTTTATGCGCGGGAAGCATCGAGACTGCATAGGACTGGCTGGGGTTTGGGGTCTGCGCGTTCATCGGACAACTCCAGAGGTTTTAAGGCAAACGGCCTAATCTGTTCGCGTTTCTAACGATCTGGCTGACCTAAAATCAGGTTGGCTGATGGTTCCTGCGTTTAATCTGATTAATTTAGTAAGGTATGTCAAGTGCCGGTTCGAAAGAACCTGAAACCGGCATGATTGCGGTGCATCTCATTGCGCGATAGGTCTTGGAAAACGCGTGATATGGGCAAGTTTTCAATGAACACAGCAATCGTATTCGATCTCGATGGGACGCTGGTGGACAGCATTGGTGACTTGGCCGGGGCAGCGAACAGAATGCTGGCAGACGCGGGCCGAGATCCTCTGCAGCTGGACGTTATCAAACGATTCGTCGGCAACGGCCTGCCCAAGCTGGTCGAACGGGTTCTTCAGCATTGCGACCTGCCAATGGACCGCCACAACGAACTCACCCAACTCACACTGTCGCACTACAATACCGCGGCCAGCGACACGACCGTGCCATACCCAGGCGTCCCAGAGGCCCTGTCTTACCTGCTGGCCAGCGGTTGTGTTTTGGGCGTTTGCACCAACAAACCGGAAGCACCAGCCCGCCATGTATTGGATGCACTGAATCTGTCCCAATACTTCGATGCCGTGCTGGGAGGTGACACGTTGAACACACGAAAGCCCGACCCGGCCCACCTGATCGCAAGTTTCGAAGCACTTCCGCGCCATAACAAACGCCTGTTCGTCGGCGACAGCGAAGTCGATGCGGAAACCTCAGTTCGTGCGGAGATACCGTTTTTGTTGTTTACCGAAGGATACCGAAAGTCGCCTGTTGCCGAGATCCCGAACCAAGTCAGCTATAGGTCCGCAGCGGAACTGCCAGCGTTGGTGGAGCGCCTGTCTCAGGAGCAATAAAAACTGAATGGAAGGCCTTAAAATTATTGAGGGGCCGACCGAGGGGGTAGAGGCCGACCCCTCATCGGGGAAAAGTGGTGTGGTCTGGGAAGACCTAGTGGTTGAGTCTTGTTTACCGACTCTTGTTGGCGCGCGAAATTGGGGGATTCCCGTAGACGGCCACTATTTCCTGGTTTTGAGCGGGGTTGCCCTGCCCAATTTGCAAGAACAGCTGGTGCTTTGTCTTGAAACGCGGAACGGCGGCTCGACGTCTCGGAAAGCGGGAACAAAACCGCTGACAGGAAATGGCTATCGGTCACGGGCATCGGATTGCATCCGAGCCAAATAAACTAAGAAGAGCCAACCGGTTTTGTAGTTTGACGCTCGATCAATCGCACTTGCGTGCGTTTGACCTCCAATGGCTCAATAGAGTTCTCCAGCCAATCCAAAACGGTTTCTGCAACCTGTCGACCAAAGTCATCGACACCGCAACAAATTGTGGACAATGCAGGCCAGCATTCCGCAGCCTCTTTGATGTCGTCGCAGCCGATAATCTGAAACTCTTCGCCAATGGTTTTTTGGGCCTTGTGACACGCATTGATCATTCCAAATGCGACAAGATCGTTAAAACACACAGCCGCATCGTATTCCGGATGGTCTGTGAACAAAGAAGCTGCGGTGGTTTGACCGAATGAACGGCTGCTACGGCCCGTCAGAACCAGGGGCGGAAGGTCCTGTTCGGCCATAACCTCGAGATATCCTGAAACACGTTCATGCGTAACAGGACGACCTTCGAGCCCGCCAACAAACGCAATACGCCGTGCTCCTGCTTGCAAAAGAACCCGCGTCGCCATACGGCCACCGGTCAAATAGTCAGGCGCCAGGAACGGAAACTTGGCGTAGTCACTGCTGATCTGACGCATCACTTGTATCGTTGGCACGCCAGAACGTTCGATCGCGGCAATCGAATTTGCCACGTCGCCATAAGCGGGCGATAGGATCAGCGCCGACACACCATGTTCTAGCATCGCTCCAATAACCTGATCCTGGATTTCCGTATCTTCATTCGTGTTTGCCACAACGACAGCATATCCACGAGATCCCAAGGCCATCTGCAGGGACGTAGCAAATTCTGTGAAGAACGGGTTGTTAAGGTCGTTGATGACCAACCCTATCAGTGCAGTACCGGAAGATCTGAGATTTGCCGCAGACCGGTTGTAGACGTAGCCGATCTCTTTCATCGCAGTGTGCACCAATTGGCGCGTCGCGGGCTTCACCTGCTCACTGCCCTGCAGAACAAGGCTTACCGTAGATTTGGAAACGCCCGCCTTGGTGGCGACATCTATGATCGTCGGTCTGCGCATTCAGCTTATTGCTCAACCCCATGAAGGTTCAAAAGTGTGATCATCCGCTTTTTGGCCATATCCGGATCCAGAAGCAATCCGGCCTGATCCGCAAGCCGGAACACTTCGGCATAATGGCAGATGTCGCGGCTGGATTGGAAACCACCGGGCATAACAAAATGAGACTGCGCGTCGTTCAACCACGCCAAATACGCAATCCCTGCCTTGTAGTACCGAGTTGGCGCCCTGAAAATCTCACGACTGAGAGGGACGGTTGGTGCGAACAAGGAGTTGTAACGATCCATGTCGTTCTGGGCGAGCGCTTCAAGCGCTTGACTTGCGGCCGGGGCAATTGCAGCGAAAATTCCCAACAAGGCGTGAGAATACCTCGATCCATCCCCGGCAATTAGGTCGGCGTAGTTGAAATCATCCCCAGTATACAGGCGAACCCCGTCCGGGAGGCGGGCGCGAAACGCCTCTTCATGCGCCTGATCCAGCAAAGAGATCTTGATGCCGTCAACCTTGCCCGGGTTCTCGGCGATCAGAGACAGAACAAAGTCACTGGCCTTCTCGACATCGGCACTGCCCCAGTAACCGGTCAGCGCAGGGTCAAACACATCGCCCAACCAATGCAGGATGACAGGATCCTTCGCCCCATCAATCAATGAACGATAGACGTGATGATAGACATCTGGCCCAGCCTCGATTGCTGGAAAAGCGCGAGATGCCATCAGGATCAGCTGTCCGCCTGCCCCCTCGATCTGTTCTGCCTGCATCTGGTAGGCTGACAGAATACTATTCGCGGTTTTGAGGTCTTCAAGGCGCATATGATCCGTCCCTGCCCCACATGCGACCCTAGGAGACAATGGATGAGATTTGGCGGCGGCCATCGTGCGCTGGATCAACTCTAACGCAGTGTCCCAATCCACACCCATGCCACGCTGTGCCGTATCCATTGCTTCTGCCAGGCCAAGCCCTTGATCCCACAGCCCTTGCCTAAATTGTAGCGTTGCATCCCAATCCACAGCCGGACGTCCGTCCCATGGGCCTCGCTCGGCCAGCGGGTCCGAGACCACGTGCGCAGCGGCGAATGCCGTGCGGGTCAAGGGCACTTTCGGTGCGCGCGGCACCAACGGTGTTCCAGACAACTTGTACGGTGCCAATTGGCCATCGAGTCCTGGCAAGGTCAGGGCCATCTCCTCAGACCTCCAGATCCAGGACCAAAATCCCGTCGATCCCGCCTATTGCGTTCTCGACAAGCTGCCCGCCCAGTGCCTTGTGGGTTTCGTTGGTCGCATATGCCTCAAGCGCGGACCAATCATCGAAATCAATGACAAACCCGTGCATATAGCCACGCTCAATCTGTTCGGGGCTTTCGCTGCGACCCCCGGTAAACCCACCTGCCCCGGGCAGCGTCTCGGACAGATCAGAAAGCCCTGCGTAGATTTTCGATATGGCCTGCTCGGTCACATCCGGGCGAAACTTGGTTAGAACGATATGGCGGATCATTGTGTTAACCCCTGATCTTGTTTGATCATGTCAGCGGCTTTTTCACCGATCATGATGGTAGGTGCGTTTGTGTTTGATGAATTGACCGTTGGCATGATCGAAGCATCAGCGACGCGAAGCCCCTCGATCCCGTTGAATCGCAGGCGCGAGTCCAAAACCGCTTCGGCATCGCCGCCCATCCGACAAGTGCCCGCACAGTGGTGAGACGTCTTGGAATGCATGCAGATAAAGTTGAAATACTCTTGCTCAGTGCGAACACCTGGCCCTGGCAAACGTTCGGCGAGGATGAAGGTTTTCAAGGCATCTTGCGCGAGGATGTTCTGGACCAGTTTCAGCCCGCGGATCGACATCTCTCGATCATACGGATCGGCCAGATAGTTCGGGTCGATCAACGGCATCGCTGCGGGATCAGCACTTTGTAATCGAACGCTGCCACGCGATCGAGGTCGTAAGAAACAAGCGTTAAGGGTTACGCCTCCATTCGGCATCGCCTCGACACCCGCTTCGATACCGGTTCCAAGCCCCAGATGCATCTGAAGATCCGGCGAACGCGCGTCTGGATCGGCGTACCAGAACCCTCCAGTTTCAAACAGGCTAGAGGCCACAGGACCTTTTCGGGTGAACAAGTATTGCAGGCCGGCAAAGGCTGAGAGATGCAACTTAGCAAAACGGTCGTAGGTGTGTGGTCCCGAGACCTCACAAATCGAGTACAAATCTAGGTGATCCTGCAGGTTTTCACCAACTTGCGGCTGATCAAAGACCGTCTTGATGCCAAGGTCTTCCAGATGATCCGCCGGGCCAACCCCAGACAACTGCAACAAACGTGGAGAGCCAATCGCGCCAGAACAAAGGATGACCTCATTCGATGCGCTGATTTTATTACCGTTGATCAACTCCACGCCCGTTGTCCGGCCACGATCCACAAGGATGCGGCGGACCTGGGCTCCAGTCTGAACGGTGAGGTTCGAACGGCCCCGGTTTGGAGTTAAAAACGCCATGGCAGCTGACGACCGACGCGCATTTCGCTGGGTCAGCTGGTAATATCCGGCCCCGTCCTGTTTTTCGCCGTTTACGTCACGTGTTTCGGGAATTCCGACCTGGCCAGCCGCCTGAATGTAGGCGTCGCAAATCGGCAGGGGTGCGGCAGGCATTGAAACCCCCATAGGCCCGCCCCTTCCGTGGAATGTGTTGTCATACGTGTCGTTGTCTTCAGATTTCTTGAAATAGGGCAGCACGTCGGCATAGCTCCAACCGTCGCACCCCATCTGCCGCCAGTCATCGTAATCCTGCGCGGCGCCGCGCGTGTAAATCTGTGCGTTGATCGCTGATCCACCGCCAATCACCTTGGCTTGGGTATAGGTGAAGATCTTATCTTGCATGTGCTTCTGCGGAACGGTCGACCATCCCCAGCTGCCAATGCCCTTGGTCATTTTGGCAAATCCGGCAGGCAGATGGAAAAACGGATGCCGATCGGTTGATCCGGCCTCGAGCAACAGTACACTGGCCGAGGGGTCTTCGGACAAACGCGCGGCAATGACCGAGCCCGCTGACCCGCCACCAATCACAATGAAATCATACCCTTCAGACATTCTGTTTTGCCCTCAGATCCTTAGTGTTCAAAGCCGCGAGATTGACAGGCCGCCATCCACTGGGATCACGGCGCCGGTGGCGAATTGCATCTGGCCTCCAACAATCGGCAGAATGACATCCCCGATATCCTTCGGCTCCCCCCAGCGCGCCGCCGGGACAAGGCCACCCTCGATCCGATCCGTGTACTTGTCGCGCACCCCTACCGTCATGTCGGTGGCAATAATGCCCGGGCGCAACTCAAAGACGCCAATGCCAAGCGGTGCCATACGCACGGCAAAAAGCTGCGCCATCATCGCGGCGGCCGCTTTGGACACGCAATATTCTGCACGTTCAATCGACACCATCGTTGCGCTGACAGAGGTGACAAAGGTTATCGACCGATAGCTGTCCCGAGGCTGCGCCTCCATGCGTCGCGCTACGTGCTGAGCCAGAAAGAACGCCCCGCGCAGGTTGATATTCTGTACGGAATCCCAGTTCTCGGGCGTTAGATCCAGCATATCTCCGCGCACGGGCGCACCCACGCCTGCGTTGTTGATCAAAGCAGTGATCGGACCCAACTCAGCCTCGACCTGATCCAACAGCGTTGGGACATGAGCGATATCTGATACATCGTGCTGCACATGGATGGCGGCAGGGCCAAGTTCGGTCAATGCCGCCTTCACCGCGGGTGTGTCAGGGGCCGAGCGCGATGCCAATGCCACCTTATAACCGGCAGCGATCAGGGCACGGGAAATGCCCAGACCAATGCCTTTCTGCCCGCCGGTGACCAAAGCCGTTCCGCTCATGCTGCAAACTCCGTTTCGATAATGTGGCGACCCGCTCGCAAAGCGAGGGCGGCGACGGTCAGCGCCGGGTTTACGGCAGCCGAAGTCGGTAAGACCGACGCATCAACAATGAACAGGTTCCGATAGTCGTGGCTGCGGCAATGGGTGTCGACCACGCTGAGTGATGGATCGGCACCCATACGCGCCGTGCCACACTGATGCGACGGGGTGCGCCGATCAAACGGACGAGAAAGAACGATCGGAAACCCAGCTTGCCGCAGATGCTTTTTCAAACGCGCGACCAGTGCTTCGTGCGCTTGCCAGTTCGAACGCTTCCAATCCAGACAAATTTGCTGGCCTTGGACGGTCACGCGGCTGTCGCGGTTCGGTAAATCCTCGGACATCGCGTAGAAGTCAAAACTTCGATTGGCGATAAGCGCCGCGATGGGGCCCGGCAGGTTGGTTTGTGAAGCAAGGATTGGACCAGTGATCTTGCCTAGCATCTGGATGTTGCCCAAGGGCAGAACTCCGTTGCCGGCAGCGTTGTAATAGTCGTTAAACATCAGAGTCTTCTGATATACGGACCGGTTTCGGCGCAGCGGGTGAATAGCCAGCACTGCCGAGCAATTGTGGTTCATGAAGTTCCGGCCTACCTGATCTGACCGATTGGCAAGACCAGTTGGACAATTTTCGTTCGCGGACTTGAGCAACAACACTGTGGATTGAACTGCCCCGGCCGCCAGAGCAATCAAAGGGGCTTCAAAAGTGCCTCGCCCTTCGACTTCAACGCCTGAAACGCGACCTTCATCACTGGTTATCAACCTCTGCACAGCCGCACCGGTCTGCAGTTCCACATTTGAATGCAACAAAGCTTGGGCCAGCGCATTGGTTTCCGCATCCATCTTGCCACCGCAGGTGTTCGGATAGGCATCCCACGTGGTTTGTCCGTGTGCCAGCCATCTGTCGATATCGACCCCGAGCGGGACTGACGAAGGGGTCAGGCCAGTGCGCTGCAGACGAAGTCTGAGATCCGCAATATCGGGCTCATCCGGAACTGGAGGATATGGATAGTCACCGCTGTGGGGCGGCTCGGTTGGATCCTCGCTGGTGACACCGCGTACATTGTAAAGGGTCTCGGCCGCCTGATAATCAGCCTCGAGTTCTTCATATCGGATCGGCCAACCGGGTGATTGCCCGCCCATATGTTGGCGCGGTTCAAAATCCTCGGCCCGGTACCGTATCAGCGCCGCACCGTAGAATTTGGAATTCCCGCCCACACAATAATAGTTGCCCGGGCTGAAGAGTTTACCTTCGCCATCCTGCCATGTCTCATGGGGTCGAAAACGCCCGTCAGCGAATATCGCGTTTGGATCTCGATCCCAAGATGACGGGGTCAGACGTTCGCCCCGTTCAAGGATCAGGATTCGGCGCCCGCTCGGCGCAAGCACCGCAGCCAATGTCGCCCCGCCTATGCCGGACCCAATGATTATGACGTCGGCACGTGTCACGGAACGATCCGCATCTCGCTTTCAGGATCAAAGGCCACTGCCTTTTCCATGTTGATGGCAAAGTTGAAATCCTGACCTGCTGCAACCTCCGCATCCGAACGCATCCGGGCGATGACATCGCGCCCGCCCAATTGCATCGACACAAACGTGTCTGAACCCGCAGGTTCGGTCACAACGATACGGTTGGTCATATTCGCAATGTTCGAAGATTTTCGGTCGGCGCCATCCATATCGGTAATCGTTTCCGGTCGGACCCCCAGCAGGATGTCGCGCCCGGCCCACGTCGCTAGATTGTCCTGGCTAAAGGGCAAATGCGCCGTCGATCCATCGTGCAGCGCTACTTCGGCATGCGGGCGACCGTTCAACACCTCCACGCGCGCAGGCAACACGTTCATTGCAGGCGACCCCATGAAGGTGGCCACAAAGATATTGGCCGGGGTGTCGTAGATATCCTGTGGCGTACCAAGCTGCTGAACGTATCCGCCATTCATGACAGCGATCCGGCTGGACAGCGTCATGGCTTCGATCTGATCATGCGTTACATAGACAATGGTAGTGCCAAGATTTTGGTGCAGCTTCTTGATCTCGGTCCTCATATCCACACGCAGTTTTGCATCGAGGTTTGACAGAGGTTCGTCAAACAGGAACACGTCAGGTTCGCGCACCAACGCGCGTCCCATTGCAACCCGCTGACGCTGACCGCCAGAAAGCTGCCCGGGCTTACGGTCCAGCAATTGTTCGATCTGAAGCAGACGGGCGACTTCGATCATGGCCTTGTCGCGATCCGCTTTGGGAACGCCATGCATTTCCAGACCAAACGTGATGTTCTGTCCAACCGTCATATTCGGATAGAGCGCGTAGCTTTGGAACACCATGGCGATGTTGCGGTTCGATGGGTGGACCCCGTTCATCACCTTGTCCTTGATCCGAACCTCACCACTGGTGATCTCTTCCAGCCCGGCGATCATGTTCAACAAGGTTGACTTACCGCACCCGGATGGGCCGACGAGAACCAGAAACTCGCCTTCCTCCACCGAGATATCAACCTTGTGCAAAACCTCGACCGAGCCATAGGATTTGGTCGCGTTGTCTATGTCCAGAAAACCCATAAGGCCTTATCCTTTCACGGAACCCGCCATCAGGCCACGGACGAAGTATCGACCAGCCACGATGTAGACGAGCAGAGTTGGCAAGGCGGCAAGAATGGCGCCTGCAAAATGAACGTTGTATTCCTTCACACCGGTTGACGATTGCACCAGGTTGTTAAGCGCGACCGTCATCGGTTGGCTGTTGGCATCCGCAAAGGAGGCGCCAAACAGGAAGTCATTCCAGATGTTTGTGAACTGCCAGATGATTGAGACCACTGCGATTGGCCCGGAGCTGGGCAGAAGAATGCGCCAGAAGATCTGAAAGAACCCGGCCCCATCAATTTGCGCGGCCCGGATCAGTTCGGTTGGGAAGACAGCATAGTAGTTGCGGAAGTAAAGCGTCGTGAATCCGATACCGTACACCACATGCACCAGGGCCAGGCCCCAAGTCGTTCCGGCCAACCCCATCAGACCCAGCATGCGTGCCATAGGGATCAACACGATCTGGAACGGGATGAAACAGGCGAAAAGCATCAAGCCAAACAAGATAGTGTCGTATTTGAACCGCCACTTTGTCAGCACATACCCATTCAGCGCACCCAGAACGGTCGAGACTATGACAGCCGGAACCACCATCTTGATGGAATTCCAGAAATACGGGCGCAGGCCTGTCGGCTCGACCCCGATCTGAGCCGACGACCAGGCTTTGATCCAGGGCTCAAAGGTAAAGACCTGCGGCAAGTTCATCATGCCGCCGCCGGTAATCTCTTCCAGCGGTTTCAGTGAGTTTGCCAGCATCACGTAAAGCGGCAGAAGATAGAACAGTGAGAACAGTAATAGCACCAGATAGATCAGCGTGCGCGTGATGCGCCCGGTGCGGATCGCGGTATCCTGAGTCGCCTGAGCCATCAGCGTTTCTCCCGCAATTCAGCATAAAGATAGGGGATCATGATCGCTGCGATAGTCATCAGCATAATCGTCGCCGATGCAGCACCAATCCCCATCTGATTTCGGGTGAAGGTGTAAGAATACATGAAGGTTGCGGGCAGCTCGGTCGCGCGGCCTGGGCCGCCTCCGGTCAAGGCGATCACAAGGTCAAATGTCTTGATGGCCAGATGGCTGAGGATAACAAACGCAGACAGGAATGCAGGTCGCAATTGCGGAATAATGATGCGACGGTAGAGGTTCCAGTTCGACGCACCATCCATCTGTGCGGCACGCAGTATTTCGTTGTCGATCCCCCGCAGACCAGCAAGAAACATCGCCATAACGAAACCGCTGGTCTGCCATACGGCGGCCAGAACAACCGTGTAAATTGCGTAGTCTCGGTTTTTGATCCAGTCAAACTCGAAACTTTCCCAACCCCAGCTGTGCATCACGTTTTCCAACCCGATACCGGGGTCCAAAAACCACTTCCAAGCGGTACCTGTCACGATAAAGCTGAGTGCCATGGGATATAGGTAAATCGGGCGCAGCAAACCTTCACCGCGGATTTTCTGATCAAGGAAGATCGCTAGGCCAAGCCCGATACAGGTGCAGATCACGATATAAAGACCCGCAAAGATGCCCATATTGATCAGGGACGTTTCCCAATGGCTAAGCCGCCAAAGTTTGTCGTAGTTTTCCCAACCAACCCATCCAAATGACGGCAGGATGCGGCTGTCGGTAAAGGACAGGTAGACCGAAAACAGGATGAACCCGTAAACAAAGACCAGCATCATCGCCAACGAAGGCGACAGGACCAGTTTCGGGATCCAGTTTTGAAGGCGTGTCTTGAAATCCGCGTCGGCTGAAACAGCCATGGCGCGCCCTCCTAAAGTGGTGGTGTTCTAAGGCTTGGATTGCCCTCTTGGGACAGGGCGGTCGAATGACCGCCCCATCGGGAGGATCACTTTTCGATCACTTGGCGATCGATACGGCGTCAACCAGCTCGACCACAGCTGTTTCGCTGTCGTACTCACCGTTGAAATGCGCCGTCACGACGTCATAGACCGCATTCTTGACCGACGCGGGCGCTGCGTGGCCATGAGCCATCGAACCAAACAGGTTACCCGATGCCGCTGCTGCGGCCAGATCTTTCATGCCTTGCTTACCGCAGGCGTCAAAATCTGCGTCGCTGACATCTGTACGGGCCGGGACCGATCCCTTCACGACATTGAATGCCGACTGGAATGCGGGCGACAGGATGGCACTGGCAAGTGCGGCTTGTTCTGCCGAAACCGAACCGCCCTGATCGAACATCATGAACTGGTCGGCGTTGAACGTGACCTGATCGGCCGTTCCCGGGAAGCGGAAGCACAGGAAGTCTTCACCCGGAGCTTTGTCCGCATTCAGAAACTCGCCTTTTGCCCAGTCGCCCATCATCTGGAAACCGGCTTCACCATTGATGACCATCGCCGTGGCGAGGTTCCAGTCGCGGCCCGAGAAGTTTTCGTCAACGTTGTCACGGATAAAGGCCATGCGGTCGAAGGCTTCTTTCATTGCGTCTCCGCCAAGTGTGCCTTCGTCCAGATCAACAAACGCCGCCTTGTAACCATCCGGACCCAGGGTCGACATCGCAACCGCATCAAATATGGTCGCGTCCTGCCATGCCTGACCACCATGTGCGATCGGCGTAATACCCGCGGCTTTCAACGCCTCGACGGCTGCAACAAATTCGTCCCAGCTGGCTGGTTGCGCGATGCCATTTGCGTCCAGCACGGCCTTGTTCGCCCAAACCCAGTTGGTCGAGTGGACGTTGACAGGCGCAGACACCCACTTACCGTCATGCTTGGCAAACGCTTTCAACGCGTCAGGTACAACGTCGTCCCAGCCTTCTTTGGCAGCAACGTCATTCAAGTCAGCCAGCGCACCCTGTGCGGCCCAGTCCTGAATATCAAAGCCCAAACCCTGTACAGCTGTTGGTGCGTTACCAGCAGTGACACGCGCCCGCAAAACGGTCATCGCCTGTTCACCACCGCCGCCTGCAACAGGCATATCGGTCCAGCCAACGCCCTGTCCTGACAAATCGTCCTTCAGGACGTTCAGCGCTGCGGCTTCGCCGCCTGACGTCCACCAATGCAGAACTTCGACCTCTTCGGCATGGGCAAGGCTGGACGTGCACAGCAGGCCAGCCACAATGGCCGATTTCGTCTTGAGTAGTTTGCGCATTATATTTCCTCCCTAAATGCGATCGTCGTTCGTTGAGCACCTTTTGTAGGTGCCTGTTGTTAGCTTTCCTGCACCCATCGCGTCCGGCTGTTGCCGATCCGCATAACCACAGATTTCACTTCAAAGAATTCCTCGAACCCATATCGTCCAATCTCTCGTCCCTGCCCTGATTGCTTGAACCCACCGAAGGCAACTTCGGGGAATCCATCCATCCAGGTGTTGGTCCAGACCGTTCCCGTTTCTGCACGGCGGGCGAATTCAAGGCAGGTGTGAACACTCTCACTCCACGCGCCCGCGGACAGACCGTAAGCGCTATCATTGGTCAGTGTAACGGCCTCGTCCAGTGTTTTGAACGTCAGGATGGAAAGAACCGGGCCAAACACTTCGTCCCGTGCGATGGGCATGTCGGGCGTGACCTCGTCTATCACTGTTGGCTGATAGAACTGATTGCCCAGACCTTCGACGTTCAACGGGGCACCGCCAAGCACAACAGTCGCGCCATTGGCCTCGGCTTCCTTGACATAAGCATCAATTTTCAAGTTGTGCTGCGGGGTTACGATTGCGCCCACTTGCGTAGTTGGATCAAGCGGATCGCCGAACTTAACCTTGCGAGACAGGTCAACAACACGGTCGCGGAAATCTTCTGCAATATCTTCATGCACGATAATCCGACTGCTTGAGTTGCAGCACTGCCCTACGTTGAAATAGACACCAAAAACAACCGCATCCGCAGCAGCATCCAAATCGGCATCCGGGAAGATCACTTGGGGGTTCTTGCCGCCTAGTTCCAGAGCCACTTTCTTAAGCGTGTCCGACGCTGTTGCGCTAATGGTTTTGCCAACCCCCGTCGACCCCGTGAAGCTCACCATATCTACGGCCGGGTGGCTGGACATCAAGCTACCAACCGGCACACCGTACCCAAGCACAATATTGCAGACACCAGCTGGTAGACCTGCCTCGACCAGCAGCTCACCCAGCATCAGGGTTGTCGAAGGCGTCATCTCTGACGGTTTCACCACGACGGTGCAGCCCGCCGCCAGTGCAAAGGGCAGTTTCTGGCTGAGAATCCAGAATGGGAAGTTCCACGGCGTGATGATCGACACTACGCCGATAGGCTCTTTCAGAACCATGCCTACTATGTCTTCACCCAGCGTGTTGTGACTGTCCCCATGTGTGCTGCGTGCCAGCGAGGCCGCATAGCGCCACAAATCTGCAGCACCGCCGACTTCTGCCTGGGACTGGCTGATCGGCTTACCGCTTTCCAGTGTTTCCATCAACGCGATGCGGTCGACATTGCACTCAATCAAGTCCGCAACTTTGAGTAAGATCAATGCGCGGTGTTTGCCAGATGCCCGGCTCCAGACCCCGCTGTCAAAAGCCGCGCGGGCCGCTTCAATCGCTTTCTCAGCCTCAGCCTCTCCGCCCAATGCGGATCGGCTGACGATGTGCCCATGCGACGGGGAGTGGCGTTCGAAGGTCTCACCAGATGCGCTGTCACAAAAAACACCGTTGATCAGGTGCCGACCTTCGAAAGGTTCGGGCAGATCGAAAGAAATTGCGGAGTTGATCGAAAGATCTTTCATCTTGTCAAAGGCCTGAAAACTGAGGGTTTCGTTTTTCCTTAAAGGCCGCAACACCTTCGTCGCGATCCGCTGAAGCCGCAGCCGCAGCGCTACCGAGGGCTTCGACGACGGCCTGCGTGTCTTCGCCAACCGCTGCATGGATCATGTTTTTTGAGATTTCCACGGCACGCGGGGACAAGCCTTGTATGTCAGCCACCATCTCAAGCGCGCGGGCCAGTGGATCGTCTGCCACCTCGGCCGCGAAACCTAGTTCAACAGCGCGTTCCGCCCCAATACGACGGCCAAACAGCGCCATCTCTTTCACAGCGCCTTCCGGGATCAGCCGGGTCAGCCGCTGCGTTCCTGACCAACCAGGCACAATCCCGACGCGTGCCTCTGGCAAGGCCAGCGTCGCACGGGGGGCCACAAGCCGCAGATCACAACAACTGGCCAATTCCAGCCCTCCGCCAAATGCATGGCCGTTAATCGCGGCAATCGTCGGCTTGCCCAGCCGCGCCAATCGGTCAAAAATCCGATGTCCGTCCCGCACCCAATGGCGCGAAAACTCAGCCGGGCTTAAGTCACCCCATGCGCCAATGTCGGCGCCGCAGCAAAAAGCCTTGTGGCCCGCACCGGTTACGATCAAGCTTCGTAGTGAGCTGTCGCGCTCAACTTCCTGAACCCGCGCTTCCAGCGCATCCAACATCTGCGTCGTCAAAGCATTCAGTTTGGCCGCGTTGTCCAACGTTAAGACTGCCGTTGACCCATCGATATGGAAACCAATCCCGCTCATGGGGTCATCCCCATGGAGCCTTCGGCAAAAAGCGTACCGGGCATGAGTTTGGCGTTTTCTGCCACGGATATACGCCCGCCGGACGCGTCGACGATATCGCGCTTCGGATCAATACCGGGCATGATCTCGGTCGCGACCAAACCGCCCTCAGTCAAGCAGATCACGCAGCGTTCGGTGACATATAGAACGTCTTGACCCGTCTCGCGCGCACGGCGCCCCGAGAAGGTGACATGTTCAACCTGGTCCACCATCTTGGTGAATTTTCCGGGCGCTGTGACTTTGATACCATCTGATCCCAGATCGATCTTGGCGCCTGCCTCGAACCAACCGGAAAACACGATTTTCTTCGCCCGCGCTGTGATATCAACAAAACCACCGCATCCCGCTGTCAGGTAAGGTTTTTTGCCTAGCTTGGAGACGTTCACATTGCCTTCGACATCCACCTCGAGGAACGACAGGAAAGACATATCGAACCCACCGCCCTGAAAGTAGATGAACTGTTGTGGCGACGGTACGTAGGCATGGGCATTGGACGCGCATCCAAACGCAAATCCAGTCAGGGGCACACCACCCACGGCACCTTGCTCAATGGCCCAGGTCACTGCCTGCGGGTGGCCCTCTTCCAGTAGAATACGCGGGACCATTGCGCTGATCCCAAAGCCCAGATTCGCACTCATCCCCTTGCGCAACTCCAAAGCGGCCCGGCGCGCGATGACCTTCTCGACACCGTGTTCTGCTAGAGAAAAACTATCCCAGGGACGCATGACCTGTCCTGATATCGCCGGATCATAGGGTGTCTCAGTGGTCTGTTTCTGAAGCGGGTCCTCAACAATCAGGTCAACCAGATGACCCGGGACACGCACATCATGGGGCCGCAGACTGCCCGCAGCAGTGACTCGCTTAACCTGTGCGATCACCAGCCCACCGTGGTTGCGCACGCAGATTGCCTGTTCCAACCCGCCCAGATACGCACCTTCATGTTCGTATGTCAGATTTCCGAATTCATCCGCAGTGGTGGCGCGCATAATACAAACGTTCGGAACGATGTTGGGAAAGTGTAACCAGGTCTGACCATCGAATTCTGCCCGAGCCACGATCGGTGCATCCGCACCGCGCGCATTCATCGCACAGCCTTCTCGGACCGGATCAACAAAGGTATCCAATCCGACTTGGGTTAACACGCCGGGCCGCCTTGCAGCAGCCTCGCGGTGCATATCGTACAGAATGCCCGAGGGAACGTTATAGGCTGCCACCCGATCCTCGACGATCATCTTCCAGATTTCAGGCATCTCAAGGCTTGAAGGGCCCGAAGGGTACGATCCGGCCAAAACGCGGCTCAGCAGCCCGTCTTGGGCCAGATGCTCCATACCCTTTACCCCGTACATGTCCCCTGCCGCGATGGGGTGAAGCGTTGTGATGTTGCGCGGATGCCCTTCGGCCTGAAACCGCTGACCGATGGCTTCGAGCACCAGATCGGGGCATCCCAAAGCGGAAGATGACGACACCGTCACCACTGCATCGTCTGGGATGCGAGAAACAGCCTGGGATGCGGATACAAGCTTGGTCATCAGAACCCACCGTAATCGACATCAACCCGCTGCCCGGTTGCGGCGGCTTTACGCACGCAAAGTGCCACAGACAGGGATTTTACCCCATCTGGGCCATCGGCGGCAGGCCGACCCTGTCCTGTGGTGGCGGCAACAAACTCGGAAACGCCTTGAACATACAGGTCATGATCCGAGTACGAGATGTTTTCCTGACCGGCCTCGGTCACCAAGGTGATGTCGCCAATCGGGCTTTGGGTCATAATGCCCTTTGCAAAAATCGATCCGTGCGTTCCGTGCACCTCCAAACCTGATCCGGCAAAAGGGTGCGTAAAGCTCTCATGTGTCATGACCATCGCACCGGAGGGCATGGTCCAGACAGACATGCAAGAATCCTCGACCCCCTGCCCCATGCCCGAGCTAGCCATCTGAGCCACGATAGAGGCCGGGTCCTCCTGCAGCAGGAAGCGCGTAACATCTGCGTCATGCACCACAATGTCAGGAATCACGCCGCCCCCGGCACCTGCATCGTTTATCCGCCACCCTTGTAGATTGCCCGGTAAGTGAACGGCATGATGAATGCGCAACGACAGTACCTGCCCCACGCGCCCTGCAGCAATCAGATCACGGATCGCGCGATGGCTGCCCGAGCAGCGCAGGTGGTGATTGGTGCCAAAGACGGCATCCGCTGCCTCGGCTGCGCGCACCATCTCAATTGCCTCTTCCTGGGTCATCCCCAATGGCTTTTCGCACAACACGTGTTTGCCTGCCGAAATGGCGGCCATGGCCTGCGCATGATGCTTTTCGTTGGTGGATGAAATGTAGACAGCCTTTACCTTGGGATCAGAAAGCGCCTCGGACAGGTTGGTCGTCGCGCACGCAATTCCATGATCATCGGCCCATAACTGAACCCGTTCAGGAGAATTGCTAACGATCCAGGTCACATTGTGCCCTGGTTGTTGGCGTACTGCGTTCAGCATGTGTTGGGCAGCGATTGTACTTGCTCCAACAAAAACCCAGTCCATTTCAGACCCCCTCAATTAGAACGTTCCAATTCATTACTGGAACGTTCCAAATTTAGCAATAAGAGAATTCAAATCACGTCTGATCGGAGTAGCACGGCCTAAACGAGTCAACGAGTTTTGGCTGCCAAAGACTATTGCAAAAAGCCATTTCAGCATCGGCTTGGCTTTACCTTTTGCTGGGTCGTACCCCGGATCAGGTCACAGTCTCAGTCGACGGGCGCCGTTCAGCCCGTACTGTTCAGCGCGCCCAACATTCCGGTTTCTTTGACCGCCTCCATCGCGACAAATGTGGATGTACTGGCGACATGCGGCAGGGAAGAGACCTTCTCAGCTAGCACAGCGCGATACTCTGACATCGAACCGGTGCGAATTTTCAATAGGTAGTCGAAATTCGAGGCGATCATATGCGCCTGTTCTATTTCAGCTACCTTTCGAACCGCCGCATTGAACTCAGCCAGCGCCTTTTCACGCGTGTCTGCCAAACGCACCTCGACAAAGGCAACGTGATCCAACCCAAGACGGATCGGGTCCAACATGGCGCGATAACCGGTGATGATTCCATCGGCTTCCAACCGTTTCAGACGTGCCTGCGTGGGCGATTTGGACAGCCCAATCTTTCGGGCGAGATCCGCAACTGAAATACGTCCGTCTTCGGCAAGCACCTTAACGATAGAGCGGTCAAACCGATCCAACGTTGGAAAGTCTTTTTGCATCTCAGCCCCCTAAATCTTCAGGCGATTGGACCACAATACAGCAAAACTCGGTCCGTTGTCCTGTCATTTAGCGAATATACTAACAAAAAGCCCGGAGAAACCATGTCACATAACCTGAGTACCCGTATCGATACCCTGACCTATGCGGACCAGACCGCAATTCTTGATGCCCTGATCCATCAGGCGGCCCTTACGGACGCAGATCGCAGCGCAGTTTGCGATGCAGCCGCGCAGCTTGTTCGAGACATCCGATCGAACACATCACCCGGTATGATGGAGGTCTTTCTGGCCGAGTATGGCCTGTCCACAGACGAAGGCATCGCCTTGATGTGCCTTGCCGAAGCGCTGCTCCGCGTTCCCGATGCGGATACGATCGACGCGCTGATCGAAGATAAAATCGCGCCATCGGACTGGGGTAAACATCTGGGACAGTCCTCATCATCTTTAGTTAACGCATCAACTTGGGCGTTGATGCTGACGGGCAAAGTCCTGGATGAAGGCAAGGCATCGCCGGTCGGTGCATTGCGGGGCGCGATCAAGCGTCTGGGCGAGCCGGTGATCCGAACCGCCGTCGGACGCGCCATGAAAGAGATGGGACGCCAGTTTGTGCTGGGCGAAACGATCCAGTCCGCCATGAAACGGGCCAGCGGGATGGAGGAGAAAGGTTATACCTACTCCTATGATATGCTGGGCGAGGCTGCGCGGACAGACGCGGATGCGGCGCGGTATCATCTGTCATATTCCCGGGCCATCGCCGCGATTGCCGAAGCTTGCACACATGACGACATCCGTGCCAATCCCGGTATCTCGGTCAAGCTGTCGGCACTGCACCCAAGATACGAATTGGCCCAGGAAGAACGGGTGATGAAGGATTTGGTCCCGCGCCTGCGCTCTCTTGCACTGCTGGCGAAATCGGCCGGAATGGGCTTGAACGTTGACGCCGAAGAAGCTGATCGCCTGTCGCTGTCAATGCAGGTGATCGAAACGGTGATGGCCGAACCGGCGCTGGCCGGTTGGGATGGCTTCGGCATTGTTGTTCAGGCTTACGGCCCGCGTGCCGGGCTGGTTCTGGATACGCTTTACGAGATGGCCCAAAGACACGACCGCAAACTCATGGTCCGTCTGGTCAAAGGTGCCTATTGGGACACCGAAATCAAACGCGCGCAGGTCGAAGGTGTCGACGGCTTTCCGGTGTTTACCCACAAGGCTGCAACCGATGTGTCCTACATCGCCAACGCCCGTAAGCTTTTGGGTATGACCGACCGCATCTATCCTCAATTCGCCACGCACAATGCGCATACCGTCAGCGCGATCGCACACATGGCCGAGGATCAACAGTATGAATTCCAGCGCCTGCATGGCATGGGTGAGACACTGCATCAGATTGTGAAGGACCAACGGGGTACGCGCTGCCGCATTTACGCTCCGGTTGGCGCACACCGTGACCTGCTGGCCTATCTGGTCCGACGGCTGTTGGAAAACGGGGCAAATTCGTCCTTCGTCAATCAAATCGTAGACGAGAACGTGCCGCCAGAGGAGGTCGCTGCAGATCCCTTTAGCACCATTCAGACACCGCCTGCCCCTTTGCCGACCGGACCAGAATTGTACCAGCCTGAACGACCAAACTCAAACGGCTTCGATCTGAATCACACCCCGACGCTTGACATGATCGACACCGCGCGGGACCAGTTCCGAAGCTCTGATTGGCATGCTCGACCGCTATTGTCAGACAAAGCCAAGCCGGTGTCAGATGAACCCATCGTCAACCCAGCCGATCCCCAAGACGTGCCTGGTACTGTTTCGCAGGCGAGCGCTGAAGATGTCGAGCTGGCGCTTGCGTCGGCAAGCCAATGGCGGGTTCAGGCCACCGAACGCGCCCGTATCCTGAACGCTGCAGCGGATCTGTACGAAACGCATTACGGTGAACTCTTTGCCCTTTTGGCACGTGAAGCGGGAAAATCTCTGCCCGATGCGGTTGCGGAACTGCGCGAAGCGGTCGATTTTCTACGCTACTACGCCGCCAATATCCCGGATTCCGATCCAGCTGGTACGTTCACTTGTATCAGCCCATGGAACTTCCCATTGGCCATCTTTTCCGGTCAGATCGCGGCAGCCTTGGCCACGGGCAATGCAGTTTTGGCAAAGCCTGCGCCACAAACACCTCTGATCGCAC
Source organism: Ruegeria sp. CK2 (assembly GCF_056536585.1). Lineage (NCBI taxonomy): Bacteria > Pseudomonadati > Pseudomonadota > Alphaproteobacteria > Rhodobacterales > Roseobacteraceae > Ruegeria > Ruegeria sp. CK2. The sequence continues at coordinate 300,505 of NZ_JBQFPW010000002.1, read as the reverse complement.
ACCGTGCAGTTCAGCTTTTACATGAGGCCGGAGTGCCCCGCGATGTGTTGCAACTGCTGCCGGGTGGCCCGGCTGTTGGCGCGGCATTGACCTCGGATGCGCGCGTGTCCGGTGTGGCCTTTACTGGATCAACCGTCACGGCGCTGAAAATCAGAACGGCAATGGCCGAGAACATGCGCCCCGGAACGCCGCTGATTGCGGAAACCGGTGGTCTTAACGCAATGATCGTCGACAGCACGGCCCTGCCCGAGCAGGCCGTTCAGTCCATCATTGAGAGCGCGTTTCAGTCGGCAGGTCAGCGATGCTCAGCGCTGCGCTGCCTGTATCTGCAGGAAGACATCGCCGAGGATGTACTGACGATGCTCAAAGGCGCGATGGACGCCTTGTCGGTTGGGAACCCATGGATGATCTCAACCGATTGCGGTCCGGTCATTGACGAACTGGCACGTCAGGGCATCGCGGATCATGTCGCACAGGCGCGCAGCGAGGGGCGGGTTCTCAAGGAACTTGACGCACCTAACAAAGGAATATTTGTTGCCCCCACATTGATCAAGGTCTCGGGTATCTCGGCCATGGAACGCGAGATCTTTGGTCCCGTCTTGCACGTTGCACGCTTCAAAGCTCAGGAAATCGACAAGGTCATCGCCGATATCAACGCTACCGGCTACGGGCTCACCTTTGGCCTCCATACCCGGATTGATGACCGGGTGCAGCACGTCACCGAAGCGATCCACGCGGGCAACATCTATGTGAACCGCAACCAGATCGGAGCCATTGTCGGATCGCAACCGTTTGGTGGGGAAGGTCTTTCCGGCACCGGGCCGAAGGCAGGCGGACCCAACTATATGGCCCGGTTCTGTGCACCGGATCGCCAAGCTGCGACGGGTACTTGGGACGCCAAGGCAGATCTGCCCGCGTCGCAGGCGCAACCTGCCGCGGTCAAAACCCAATCTCTGCCAGGTCCAACCGGCGAGTCCAACCGCCTGAGCGAATACCCTCGCCCACCGTTGTTATGCATGGGTCCCGGAGAAACCGCGGCGCGCGCGCAAGCGGAGTCTGTGATGAACCTTGGTGGGACTGCAATTCAAGCGACGGGCATGCTGGACCTGCATCGGTTGGAAGACCTGACCGAAATCTCAGGCGTCTTGTGGTGGGGTGATGATGAGACTGCACGTCAGATCGAGCTGTCTCTGGCCCGGCGGGATGGCCCTATCCTGCCCCTGATCCCGGGGAAGCCAGACCGGACGCGTGTACTGGGCGAACGTCATGTTTGCGTCGATACCACAGCAGCGGGTGGCAACGCCGCCTTGTTGGGTGGTGCGGCATAACCTTGCCTTGACGCTGGGCGCGGAAAAGCCCAGCGTCGCGCCATGTTTCCTATTCGCGACCATAACCCTTCGGGGCGTACCCCTTACGTCGTCTATGCCCTGATGGCGGCGAACATTCTGATCTTCCTCAGCTATGTCGGGATCATGAATGACGCGCCACTGATCAACAGGTTCTATTTCGATTACGCGATCATCCCGGCGCGGATCAGCGACGGGGTGGCCTTCGAGACCTTCGTGACGTCAATGTTCCTGCATGGAGGCTGGATGCATCTGGCGGGCAACATGCTGTTCCTGTGGATCTTTGGCGACAACCTCGAGGACGAAATGGGCCATGTCCTGTTTCTTGTCTTTTACCTCGTCGCAGGCATCGGAGCCGGTCTGATCCATGTGATCACCGCACCCGAGTCGGTTGTGCCGACAATAGGGGCCTCTGGCGCGATTGCTGGTGTCATGGGCGGCTATCTGCTGCTGTTCCCGAAGGCGCGTGTGGATATCTTGCTGATCCTGATCGTCTATTTTCGCGTGTTCACGATACCAGCCTTTGTGATGCTTGGCGTCTGGCTGGGCATGCAGTTTCTTGGCAGCCTGTCCAGCAACCCGGACGAAGGCGGCGTCGCCTATTGGGCACATACCGGCGGGTTTGTCGTCGGGTTGCTTCTATGCGTTCCGCTGTGGCTTAAGCGAGGGGGCATGGCGTTTTGGAGTCAAACCCACGGGCACCCACCACATCCAGAGGCAAAATACCCCTTGTCCCGTTCGAGAATTCCAAAGATTCCGCGCAAGTGACTGTGGCCAGCCCAAGTAACGAGATTAGTCTCGGATCACTTTGGCGAACGTGTCAAAGATCGGTTCGTTCGCACAAATGACTTCACCGTCAGTCAGAATATCACCTTCGGGATTCAGAGGCTGCACAAAACCGCCCGCTTCTTTCACGATGATGATCCCTGCCGCAATATCCCATGCGTTCAACCGGCGTTCCCAAAACCCTTCGTAGCGACCGGCGGCGACATAGGCCATGTCGAGCGCGGCAGCACCCCAACGGCGGACACCGGCGCAAACGGGCATCAGACGCGCGAGATCTTGCAGTGTAGCGGGCAGGTCTGAACGGCCGCCGAATGGCAACCCTGTCGAGAAGATGGACTCGATCATGCGATGCCGTCCAGACACGCGAATTCGCATGTCGTTCATCCAAGCGCCTTCACCTTTTTCGGCAAAGAACATCTCGTCCTTAGCAGCGTCGTAGATCACACCAGCGACGATATTGCCTTTGTGCTCAAGGGCAATTGAAACGGCCCAATGCGGCAAGCCATGCAGGAAGTTGGTCGTGCCATCCAGGGGGTCGACAATCCAGCGGCGGGTTGGATCTTCACCGTCGATCGACCCGCCCTCTTCGGCCAGCCAGCCGTAAGTCGGGCGCGCACCCAGAAGTTCTTCCTTGAGAATTGCTTCAGCAGCGATATCAGCCTTGGAGACAAAATCACCCGCGCCCTTCATCGACACCTGCAAGTTCTCGACTTCACGAAAATCCTTGACCAAAGAACGACCCGCCTTGCGCGCGGCCTTGATCATGATGTTGAGATTTGCACTGCCAACCATTGTCCAAAGGCTCCTGTCCGGTCAAACCGCGCGTATACTGACGCTAGGCGCCCTTGCCAAGAGGAATGATGCGCATAGCTGCCCCGCAAGAAACGCCGCTACTGAGCCTGCAGCTTACGTGCCTCGTCACGCGCCAGTTTCACCAGCTCTTGCACAAAGGGTTTTTCCAAATCCTCGGAGCGAACGGCAGCATACAGGCGGCGGGTGATACCTTCTTTTGTCAGTGGCCGCGTAACATAGTCCGAGTTGTATTTGACCTCTCGTACGACCCAATCCGGCAGGACCGAAATCCCGCGATTGGATGCGACCAACAGCAGTATGACTGCCGTTAGTTCGACCTGTCGGATCGTTGCCGGTTCGACCCGTGCAGGGATTAGCAACTGGCTGAACACGTCCAGCCGTGTTCGTTCCACCGGATAGGTAATCAGGGTCTGGCCACGGAAATCTTCGGCTTCGATGAATTCCTTTTGCGCCAACGGATGCGAAGAGGCTGCCACGAATACCGCGTTATAGTCGAACAGTTCGACAAACTCGACACCTTGCAAATCCTCGGGATCCGAGGATACAACCAGATCGACCTCTTCCTTTTGCAACGCAGGCAGTGCGTCGAAGGCCAAACCCGGACGAATGTCGACATCCACGTCACCCCAGGACTTTCGAAACGCCTCAAGCACCGGGAACAACCACTCAAAACAAGCATGGCATTCAATTGCGATATGCATTCGGCCAGTGCGGCCATCCCTGAGCGATGAAAACTCGTGCTGCGTGGCCTCAACCTGCGGCAAAATCTGCTCGGCAAGGCGCAACAGACGTAAGCCTGCAGCAGACAGTTTCATAGGTTTTGAGCGACGCAGAAACAACTCGACCCCGGCCTGATCTTCCAGGCCTTTGATCTGGTGGCTCAACGCTGACTGGGTGATATTCAGCTGATCTGCCGCCCGCGCAAGCCCACCACATTCATGGATCGCTTTAACTGTCCGCAAATGCCGAAATTCAATATGCATAATTTACTGCGCTCATGTTGTTCTTGAACAATATGAGTTTGTCTCACAATGCGTCACATGGCACAAGTGGCCTAATTGATCCAATGAGGCCGTTATGACCAAACCTGAAATTTCATTCGAGTTCTTCCCTCCAAAATCTCTGGAAGCGTCATTCCGCCTTTGGGACACCGTGCAAACGCTGGCCCCACTAGACCCGCGGTTCGTCTCGGTCACATACGGTGCTGGTGGCACGACCCGAGAATTGACGCGGGATGCTGTTTCAACTCTGCACAAATCCTCGGGGCTGCCCGTGGCTGCGCATTTGACCTGTGTCGATGCCTCTCGGCAGGAGACATTGGACATCGCAGACACCTTCGCCCGCGCGGGTGTTCAGGACATCGTTGCGCTGAGAGGCGACCCCCCCAAAGGTCAAGACCGGTTCGAACCGCATCCGGAAGGGTTTGCCAACTCGGTCGAGTTGATTTCCGCGCTGGCTGAGACCGAGATGTTCTGCATTCGTGTCGGCGCCTATCCGGACACTCACCCCGAGGCCCAAAGCGTCGGTGCCGGGATTGACTGGCTCAAGGCCAAACTGGACGCTGGGGCCGACGAAGCTCTGACCCAGTTCTTTTTTGAGGCCGAAACCTTTTTCCGCTTTCGGGATGCGTGTGCCAAGGCTGGTATCGACAAGCCGATCGTTCCGGGAGTATTGCCGATCGAGAACTGGAAAGGCGCGCGTAAATTTGCCCAGCGCTGTGGTGCCCACATTCCGAACTGGCTGGACCAGGCATTCGACAAGGCCCTCCGCGATGATCGTGAGGACCTGCTGGCGACCGCCCTGTGTACGGAACTGTGCTCGGACCTAATCGACGGCGGCGTCGACAAGCTGCATTTCTACACGCTCAATCGTCCGGAACTGACGCGCGACGTCTGCTTTGCGTTGGGCATCACGCCCAAAACGGAATTGCAAAACGTCGCTTGATTCCCACGCCTGCCTGCAAAACGCCCGGGACACAAAACGGCCCGGGTGTGTTTTGCGACCATATTTGTGTGATCCATTTCACAGCTCAGCGTTTCGCCGAATTCCAAAGACGGAACAATCCGGTCATCGCATCTAAATTGTAGCGGCAACTGCCCTCAAAACTCTGGAAAAATTGACAAAAATGTGGCGCTGCTCACACTGAGGATGTGTAGTTGTTTTTAGTTTAATGAGTGATTTGAGTATGGAGCCTGTAGATAAGATAAATGCGCGCACTGACGCGCTGGCGGATTTGGGACTGGCCGCAAATGCCAGCCCGGATGACATTCGAAACGCATGGCGGCAGATTGCCTTCCATGCCCATCCAGACCACACGGGCGGTGATTGTGCCGACTTTTCGCGCGCTAAAGTTGCCTATGACTTTCTGCGCAAACAGGGGCTCACCGTCAAAGGTGCCGCGAATTCAGCAGCGCGACGGCCCCGGCGCCCGCGTCTAAAAAAGCGCATGATCGAATTGGCCCAGCAAGACATCACGTCTTGCCGGGCACTGCTGAACCCGGAACAGGCGCTCTCACACGACTCAGGGTTACGTGAGACCGTGCCGGACAGAGAACACTTCAAGGCATCGGATCACGTCCCGGAAGCCATAGGATGCTATGGGCGCAATCTGACCTATTTCGTAACCACTTCGGTATGTGAAGGTGCAAACCGCGTGGCTTTGCCAACAAGTGTTCTAACCAACAACCGGCATATGGAAACGGAAGTGCTAAGCTTTCAATCAAAAGACATAGGCGCTGGTGAAGTCGTCGTTCCCGACACCATCTGCGAAAGCAAATTTCCGGGCGCCAAAAGTGTTCGGATCAGATTTGAAGCCAATCAAGACATGCGTAACGAATTCTGGTTGGCCAGTTAGGTCGCAAAGAAAAACCCGGCTCGTGAGGAGCCGGGCTTGCTTATTACATATTACAAACTTTTAGTTTGTGACGGGACCTTCCGAAGTGAACTTGGGAATAACGCTGGACGACGCATCCGCAGGCTCGATGCCGGGCCAATTGCCTTCGGCCAGGTTGATATTGCCAGGGACGTCTTCTTCCCAGAAACCGACAACAACATCAGTGATGTTGAGGTACAGCTTGTCATCAACGATACGCCACAGGTTCGGGTTCGCCGGAACTTTGCCGCCGCGCGACACGCCATAGGCGCAGTGGCCATCATACTGTGGCGCATAGTAAGCAGGGTTCTCCAGAAACTTATCGCGGTTTTCTTCCGAGGCAAAAGCCCAGGTAGCGCCGTTATAGTCTGCGGTGATGTCAGCTTGCCCACGCACAGGTTCAGGCTGAGACTGGCCAACGGCAACCTGATCCAGGCTGCGGTAGGCAACCACGTCATAGCCAGAAACGGCAAATCCAGTTCCATCAACATATTGCGGACCGGCAAAAGCCGGAACGGCAAGGGCAACGGCCGCTGCGATTGAAAGGGCAAAACGTTTCATAAGGACAATCCTTTTCATGTCATCTGCATCAGGGGTGCCGTGTTGGCGCGATCACGGAGACAATAAGCGATTCTTCCCAACTTCGTAGTCCTGCTCGCGCCGCTGTGACCACGGACGAAAAAACGTGAGAAGTTGCCTGCTGATTATTACAGGTTATGTCCCATGTTCGGGGTTGGAACATGAAAGTTGCAACACTAGCTGTAGATGCGTCGGGATCGCGGCCCCGAAAATGTCAAGAAAGGCAAAAGATGAGCGACCAATCCACTTACACTCCTCCAAGCGTCTGGACCTGGGACAGCGAAAGCGGCGGACAATTCGCCAACATAAACCGACCAATCGCCGGAGCCACCCATGACAAAGACTTGTCTGTTGGGCGCCATCCTCTGCAATTGTATTCTCTGGCGACCCCCAATGGTGTCAAAGTGACCATCATGCTCGAAGAGTTGTTGGCTCTCGGCCATGAAGGTGCCGAGTACAATGCCTGGCTGATCAATATCGGCGAGGGGGATCAGTTCGGTTCAGGTTTTGTCGACGCCAACCCGAATTCCAAGATCCCGGCGCTTTGGGATCGGTCAGGCGAAGAACCCTTGCGTGTGTTTGAAAGCGCGTCGATCCTATTTCATTTGGCTGAAAAATTTGACGAATTCCTTCCCAAGTCCGGCCCCGAGCGCACCGAGGTCATGAACTGGGTATTCTGGCAGATGGGCAGCGCGCCGTATCTGGGTGGTGGTTTTGGGCATTTCTATGCTTATGCGCCTGAGAAGTGGGAGTACCCAATCAACCGGTTTGCAATGGAAGCTAAGCGCCAACTGGATGTTCTGGACCGGGAACTGGCCGACAAGACCTATATCGCAGGCGAGGACTACACGATTGCCGATATGGCGATCTGGCCGTGGTACGGTCAATTGGTGCTGGGACGTCTTTACAGCGCGGCTGAGTTTCTCGATGTGAACTCCTACAAAAACGTCATGCGATGGGCCAAACTGATTGATGATCGCCCTGCCGTAAAACGCGGCCGAATGGTCAATCATCCCTTTGGCGAGCCGCATACGCAGCTTCACGAGCGTCACGAAGCCAGTGATTTCGAAACGCGCACCCAGGACAAGCTGGAAGCCAGCGTCGAGTAATATCACGCACACCTCATCACGCAGCGCGCAGGTGCTGCGTGATGTGCTGACCTACAGCTTGGTTACTTCAGGATCGGCGGTTTGTCGGGGTTGCTACCTGGGACCTGTCGCACCGGGTTAACCACTTCCGGCTGCGGTAGATCAAATCTTAAGCCCGTTTTTGCCAGCTGTGCCGCCGCCGCGTCTTCGGGTGCAAAAAACCCGACATCCATTGCGCCCGCTTCTATTCCTGAAAATGTCAGTGCTTCGGAGGCAGCCTTGGCCAGCGCGGTTTCAGCGCCTTCAATTGCGCCAACAAATCCCAGAAGATGTCCCATGACCCCTTCATCGGATTTCGTTGCCACCAAAAAAGCGGCCTGTGCAAACCCTCCGGCCGTCGCCAACTTGGCGTCCAGCGCAGTCAACAAGTTGCCCGGCAGTCCGGACGGCGGCAAAAACTCTGCCAGTTTTTCCTGCACTTCCTCAGGGGCGTGCTGCAACGTTGTTGCCAACCAGACCAGCGCCTCTGCCGGGATCAACATTGAAGAGGAAGCGGTTTCGAGGTTTAGCCCCATGCCGATCCCCTGCCCTGCCAGCATTGACGATAACACCCGGCCAGACAACGCCACATAGGGTACGGGACGACCCGCGAATTGCGCCAATCGTTCCTCGCGGTTAAAAGCCAGCACGAAACGCCCATCCGCAACATCAAACACTTCGGGCGAGATGTTTTCATCCCGCGCTTCTTCGGTCAGCATCAGGAACAGCTCGCTATCCGACAACCGTTCAAAGAACTTCAGCCTGCTGGCATCATCCTGCGGGGCAGCCTGCATCGCGGCATGGGCGGCGTCCAACGCCGTGGTCTCAGTCATTCAACACCTCTTGAACCGTAGCGCGCAAGACCGGCAGCAGATCAGCCTCGAACCATGGGTTTTTTTTCAGCCATGCCGTATTGCGCCACGACGGATGAGGCAAGGCAAAGACCTGCGGCGCATGGTCCTGCCAATTTCGAACCGTTTCAGTCACCGAACTGCGCACGCCGAGATGGTATTTATGCGCATGCCCTCCGACCAGCACGGTCAAGGGAACCTGTCCCAACGCCCGCATCACCCGATCATGCCAGGTAGAGCCACAAATGGCAGGCGGCGGCAAATCCGCCTTCCGCGCGTCATAGCCTGGGAAACAGAACGCCATCGGCACGATGGAAACACGCGCCCGGTCATAAAATACTGTCTGATCTATCCCCAACCAGTCGCGCAAACGGTCCCCTGACGGATCAGTGAAAGGTCGCCCCGATTCATGAACGCGGACGCCGGGTGCCTGACCGGCAATCAGAATAGGTGTTCCCGGCTGAAACCACACGACCGGGCGCGGCTCATGCGCTGTTTCCGTTTGCGCAAATGTGTCAGCGCAAATCCGGCATGCGTTGATTTCGTCTGCCAAGCTTTTCATTTGACTGCAAAGCGTCCCCAGCTGGTTTCTATGCACATCCGCACAAAAAGATTTTATCGTCGAAACATGATCTAACGCTCCGTCCTAAGCAGCAACCAAACATCACGTGATCCCCGCCACTGTTGGTATGCATTGATCATTTGTTTCATAATTCGACATAATGTAGCCAACATGAGACACTAGGAAACACGTTTCATCGCCACCCTACAAGAGCGACAAACAAACGGAATGAGCAGCAGGCCGCGAATGCTAGAATTCGAAAATGTCAGCAAATCCTTCTGGACCGGGACAAGCCGCAAGGTGATCCTGGATCAGGTCTCATTCCGGATTGAACTCGGGAAATCTATTGGCATTCTGGCCCCAAACGGGACTGGAAAAACCACTCTAATCAATATGATGGCTGGCTTGGAAAAGCCAGATGAAGGAGTGATACGGCGCGAGTGCAGGGTATCGTTCCCGATGGGTTTCACGGGCGGCGTGTCCGGCAAGATGTCTGCACTCGAAAACGCACGATACATCGCCAAGATCTACGGAATGGACCCCGATTACGTCGAAGCATATTGCAGTTGGCTGTGCGGTCTAGGAGAGTACTTCAACCAACCGCTTGCGACCTATTCTTCGGGAATGCGCGCAAGGTTTACGTTTTCCCTGATGCTGGCACTGGATTTCGACATGTACCTGATTGACGAGGGGATGCCATCAACGACCGACGTTGAGTTCAACAAAAAAGCAGGTGCGATTTTGCAGGAAAGACTGCGTACGACGACCATCGTGATTGTGTCGCACAGCCCATCGATCCTTGAGAAATTTGCGCAGCAAGCCGCCGTTCTGCTGGACGGGCAGCTTTACGTGTTTGAAACCTTGGAAGAGGCAAAGCAGTTATATGACTACGAAACCCAAGGTTAAGAAATACAACTGGCGCCGCAAACGTCAGGGCGAGGGTACGGCCGATGCGCGGTCGGATGCGATTTCGCGCATCCGCAACGCAACGCAATCCCCCGCCGCCGTGAACGAACCGCAACCCGGAACAGAGCTGGACGAAATCAAGCGCGAAGGTTTGACGGGCCGTCAACTGCGCATCGCGCGACGACTGGCCCAGAAAAACGGGTTGGCCGCGACATCAGACTATGACGCTGTACGTTTGTTGCGCAAAAAGGGCATTGATCCGTTCGAGCGCACAAATCTGCTTGATCTGGCATCCGTGTCAAAACCCAATGACGACAAGAAGGCCAAACCGAAAGACAAGATCCAAATTCAATTGCCGCAGACGGTTCGTGAAGGACCTCAAAATCTGCCGGGTCCGGAACTGAGCCCGTCTGAGCGCCGCAACTTTGAAATCGGTGAGATTCAGAAAGACATCGCACGGCGGCGGCGGCGCAAACTGTTCGCGCTTTTTGCACGGTTGGCGGCTTTCGTGATCTTACCGACATTTGTCGTTGGCTACTATTTCTACCGTGTAGCGACGCCCATGTACGCCAGTGACTCGTCTTTTTCGATACTGCAGGCCGATGGCGCCGCAGGCTCGATCGGCGGTTTGCTGTCCGGCACACAATTTGCAACGGCGCAGGATTCCATATCGGTTCAGGATTTCCTGGAATCCAAAGAGGCCATGCTGCTGCTGGATCGTGACGCTGGTTTTGCCGATGTCTTTAAGCAGGACTGGATCGACCCAATCCAGAGATTGGAGGCCAATGCGACACTGGAAGACGCGTACAAGCTTTACACTCGCATGATTACGATCGGCTACGATCCAACGGACGGGATTATCCGAATGGAAGTCGCGGCGCCCGACGCGCAGACATCCACCGAGTTTTCTGAGCGTCTGATCTCTTACGCCGAGGATCGGGTGAATACACTGTCGGGGAAAAAACGCGAAGACCAGATGCGCGAAGCCCGTCAGAGTTTTGAGGCGGCACAAGAATCACGCAGGTTGGCGCAAGAAGACTTGATCGAGCTGCAACTTCAGGGCGCCGTTCTGGACCCGGAAAACGTAATCGCAGGATTGCGTGGCCGTATCAACGAGCTTGAAATCCTCCTGCAAGACAAAGAACTTGAGTTAGCCGCTTTGCTCGACAATTTACGGCCCAACAAGGCCAAGGTCGACGGGGTCAGCGCCGACATTACCCGGTTGGAGAAAGTGCTTGAAGAATTGAACGCAGAGATGTTGGACGCCTCTGCCGGCGAAAACTCGCTGGCGCGATTGAGTGTTCGAATCCAGATGGCTCAGGCTGATCTGGTGGCACGGGATATGATGCTGCAAACGGCAATGCAGCAAATGGAAGCCACCCGAACAGAAGCGAACCGGAAGGTGCGTTATCTGACGGTGTCGGTAAACCCCGTCCCAAGCCAGGAACCCAGTTATCCGCGCAAGTTCGAAAATACGATTTTGGCTTTCCTGTTGTTTGCTGGTATCTACCTGATGATCTCGCTTACCGCGTCGGTCCTTCGTGAACAGGTATCCTCGTAAGACAAATGAAACATGTAAAAATCTCCGACCTGACGGTCGGCAACGATCTTCCGCTGACCATCATCGCCGGCCCCTGCCAGCTTGAGACAGCAGACCACGCCCAAATGATTGCGGGCAAAATGAAAGAAGCCTGTGATGCTGCCGGGGCGCGGTATGTATTCAAAGCCTCCTACGACAAGGCCAACCGCACGTCGTTGTCTGGCAAACGCGGCATGGGGATCGACGGCGGGCTTAAGGTTCTGGACGATATCCGCAAAACAATGGGCATCCCTGTCCTGACCGATGTCCATACCGAAGCACAATGCGCCATCGCGGCCGAGGCGGTCGACGTTCTACAAATCCCTGCCTTTCTGTGCCGTCAGACCGATATGCTGCTTGCAGCGGGTCATTCCGGTGCCGTGATCAATGTCAAGAAAGGGCAGTTTCTGGCACCTTGGGAGATGCCAAATATCGTTGCCAAAATTGAGAGCACGGGAAATCAGAACATCCTGCTGACCGAACGTGGCTCCTCGTTTGGATATAATACCCTGGTTGCCGACATGCGGTCCCTGCCCCAGATGGCCCAAACAGGGTATCCGGTCGTGATGGATGCAACACACTCCGTACAACAACCCGGTGGCATGGGCGGATCTTCGGGTGGGCAGCGCGAATTCGCTCCTGTGATGGCGCGGGCGGCCGTTGCAGTCGGCACGGCAGCTGTCTTTATGGAGACGCACCAAGACCCGGATAACGCGCCCTGCGATGGACCGAACATGATTTATCTGGACCAAATGCCTCAACTTATTGACACATTGATGCGCTTTGATGCGCTGGCCAAAGCTAATCCTATTCAGATTTAACGATTGAGACTTGTCATGACCAAACCGAACCCCGAGGTGACACCAAACACCTGGAGCTTTCTGCGCGACGCGATGATCAAACCGACCGGATTCCGGGAGTACGACGCGCGTTGGAAGTATCCAGAAGAGATCAACCTGCCGGGCATGACAGCCCTTGGTGCGGGTCTTGGAACACAGATACGCAGGCGAGGCATCGAACCCGTTATCGCTGTTGGCAATGACTATCGCGACTACTCACTGGCCATTAAGAACGCGCTGATCCTCGGGTTGATGCAGGCTGGCATCAAAGTGATGGACATCGGCCCCGCGCTAAGTCCGATGGCGTATTTCGCGCAGTTTCATCTGGATGTGCCTGCAGTGGCCATGGTCACGGCCAGCCACAACCCCAACGGTTGGACTGGGGTGAAGATGGGCTTTGAGCGCCCCCTCACCCACGGCCCGGACGAGATGTCGGAACTGCGCGACATCGTCCTGAACGGTGAAGGTACCGGCCACGCCGGCGGATCGTATGAATTCGTTGATGGCGTGAAAGAGGCATATATCGACGATTTGGTCGGCGATTTCAAAATGTCCCGCCCGCTCAAGGTTGTCTGTGCGACGGGTAATGGGACGGCCTCGGCCTTTGCCCCCGAGATATTCGAGCGGATCGGTGTTGAGATTGTTCCCAGCCACAACGCCCTAGACTACACCTTCCCTCATTATAATCCAAACCCGGAAGCCATGGAGATGTTGCACGACATGGCTGATTCCGTGAAATCCAGTGGTGCAGATTTTGCGCTGGGGTTTGACGGAGATGGCGACCGCTGCGGCGTTGTGGATGATGAGGGCGAGGAAGTCTTTGCCGACAAGGTCGGCGTCATCATGGCGCGTGATCTGGCCAAACTTCACCCAGGCTCGACCTTCGTCGCAGATGTGAAATCCACCGGTCTGTTTGCCAGTGATCCCGAATTGCAGGCCCTCGGCGTAAAGGCGGATTATTGGAAAACCGGCCACAGCCATATGAAACGGCGGGTGAAGGAAATCGGCGCTCTCGCAGGGTTTGAGAAGTCCGGACACTATTTTCTGGCCGAGCCAATTGGGCGTGGTTACGACTGCGGGATGCGCGTTGCGGTCGAGATTTGCAAATTGATGGATCGCAATCCGGATCAAAGCATGTCCGATCTGCGCAAAGCTCTGCCCAAGACTTGGTCCACCCCCACGATGTCGCCCTATGCTGCCGACACCGAGAAGTATGACATCCTTCAGCGGCTAGTCGACAAGCTGGTCGCCAAGGCCGACGCGGGTGACAGTTTCGCAGGTCGCGCGATCAAGGAAGTTGTTACAGTCAACGGGGCGCGGGTCATTCTGGACAATGGCAGCTGGGGTCTGGTGCGGGCATCGTCAAATACGCCAAATCTGGTTGTGGTTTGCGAAAGCAGCGAAAGCGAAGAAGAAATGCGTGCGATCTTTGCCGATATTGACGCGGTCATCAGAACCGAACCTGATGTCGGTGACTACGACCAGACGATCTGAGTTTCGGGGCGCTCAACGCGCCCCAACTCTGGTGCCGATGCGTTTCAATCGGCACCAAAAAGTTTCAGAAGGCCTTTCTTCGCCTCCTCTTCAAGTTTGTTTTTGACGGCGTCTTCTATCTGGTCGCTATCCGTGATTGTTGTGTTCAACTCATCGCCGACCTTGTCAAAGACCTTTTGCTTGGCGTCGTCTTCCAGTTCTTTCACCTTCACATCCGCCGCTGCTTCGATGACCTTGGTCAGGTCTGGCTTGATCGAAGGATCGCTCCATGGCCCTACGATGCGAACCGGAACTGAAATCCCCGCGCCCGAGTTCGCGCGCAATGCAACCGGTGTGAACAAATAGTCGATGCTACGCGCACCCAGATCGACGATACCCTCACCATCCGCACGGAAGTTTTTCAGGGTCATCAGCAAGTCGTTGTTGGTCAGCACACCGCTGTCCATGACGTAGCTGGCAGTCAAGCTGTTGAAAACTGTTGTGCCGCCCGACCCGGTACCGCGCCCCATTAAACGGTCAAGATCAAATCCCGAGATCACGCCATTGCCGATTTCTACATTTCCCTTGCCACTGAGCGAGCGCATGATCTGGTCCTCAGTCTGGCCGACACCCAGAAATTCAAATGTGCCCGCGCCTGTTCCCGAAAGGCGTTCGATCCCGCCCAAAGTCGTCAGCGCTTGCTGAACATCGATCCCGCTGACCTGCAAGTTTCCCCCAACCGACAGCCCGTTGCGGTTATTGGCGACGACCTGACCGTTCAATTGACCGGAAAACAAAGTGGCCGGGTGCATTTGCAGCACCGCCCGCGACCGATCCAGACTCAGCGTGAGGTCACTGGGGCCAAGGGTCATGCCCGGCACCGCGATCGACTTGGCCGTAAGCCGAATCTTACCATTGGCCAAGGACAGCGCCGACGCATCAATCCGGTCGTTTGACCATCCTTCATCGACCGCAGGCGCCTGACCTGACCCTTGTCCAGAACCGCCTTCGCTTTCGGCAAAATTCGACAAATCAAGATTGCCGGCGTCCAGGCGCGCGGTAATCTGAGGTGGATCAGCGATCGTCACATCGGCTTCTCCGGTAAACATATTAGCATCCAGCTTCGCCACCATGTCGCGCAATGAAATACGTCCGTCTCGGGTATAGGTCATCTGGCCGGAAACATCTGCCGCTCGCCCCAGACCCAATGGAACTGCGACTCCGGATTGACCAAACGCAGCCAGCATCTTTTCGGTGTCCTTTGTGATAACTTGAACTTTGCCGTCCATTTCACCGACAAGATTCACGCGCCCATCGAAACTAATTTCGCCACCTGGAGCTTTCAACGCCAAATCCAGTGGGGTCACGGTGCCGGATGCAAAGGCGGGCAAATCCGGGATCTTCAGATCGACCTGTACTGTACCTCCAGGCACGGCCATATCAGCCTCCATCACCATAGGTGCTGTGACGTCCGGCCAGCTGGCGGACAGATTGACCTGGGCAAAGTCCAGTGCAACCGCACCGTTCTCAACATAGACAAGGCGCGCGTTTGTCAGTTCTAGGCCGTCCAGAGTAACCGCACCGGGAGCTTCTGCCGTGGCAGAGCTTGCCGGGGTAGTCCCCGTAGACGTGGACTGTGCCGGAGCGCTGAGCTCCCAATTGCCGCGCCCATCAGACAGCTCAAGCCGCAGCACTGGATTGTTAGCGAAAACACGCTTAATCCGCAGGTCACCCTTGATCAAGGCCGCAGCGTCGACGCCAACGGAAAGGCTCTCGGCGCTCAACATGGGGTCTGGCCCGGCCCAGCTGGCATTGCCGAATGTCACCGGCCCAGTCTCCATTCCCAGAATGGGCCAGAAGGACAGGTTAACATCACCGGAAAGTGTCAATTCACGCCCGGTCTGGGCCCGAACCTGTTCAGACAGAATCGCGGCCAGCTTGTCGCCCGGCATCAAAAGTAATGCGCCTATGACCAGCCCAAACGCCACCACCAGAATAAACAGAATGCGTATCAGCCATTTCATTTTCTGCTCTCCGCCTTTTTGGCTTTCCTTCGTTACGATCATTCAAACGACGCGCGGCATTTGCAAGGGGAAGCTTTCCCCACTATACGCCGCGCAATGACCACGAACCCACCAAACCTCCGCCCCGACCTAGCGCCAGCCGCCCGGATCACCGAGACGCCCCGCAGCAACCAACCGACAATCGGGATGGTTTCGCTGGGATGCCCAAAGGCTTTGGTCGATAGCGAACGTATCCTGACCCGGCTGCGTGCCGAAGGATATGGGATTTCGCCCGACTATGCGGGAGCCGATGCCGTGATTGTGAACACGTGCGGGTTCCTCGACAGCGCCAAGGCCGAGTCTCTGGACGCAATTGGCGAAGCTCTGGTTGAAAACGGCAAGGTCATTGTCACTGGATGTTTGGGGGCCGAACCGGACTATATCCGCGCGCATCATCCGCGCATCATGGCCGTAACCGGGCCCCATCAATACGAACAGGTTCTGGATGCAGTGCATTCCGCCGTACCAGCTGACCCAAACCCCTTTGTCGATTTGCTACCCGCCCGCAGCGTTCAGTTGACCCCGCGCCACTACAGCTATCTCAAGATATCCGAGGGCTGTAACCACAAGTGCAAATTCTGCATCATTCCCGACATGCGCGGAAGACTGGCCAGCCGACCTGCTCACGCGGTGCTGCGCGAGGCAGAAAAGCTGGTCGACAATGGCGTGCGCGAACTATTGGTGATTTCCCAAGATACCTCGGCCTACGGTTTGGACCGCAAATACGATGTGAACCCATGGAAAGACCGCGAGGTTCGTAGCCATATTGCTGACCTCGCCCGCGAGTTGGGGCAGCTTGATGCGTGGGTTCGACTGCACTACGTCTATCCCTACCCGCATGTCCGTGACCTGATCCCGCTGATGGCGGATGCAGGGTGCAACATATTGCCGTATCTGGACATCCCGTTCCAGCACGCCCACCCGGACGTCCTGAGGCGTATGGCCCGACCGGCCGCCGCCGCAAAGACCCTGGAAGAAGTTCAGGCGTGGCGGGAGATTTGCCCCGACATCACCCTGCGTTCAACCTTCATCGTCGGATACCCGGGGGAAACCGATGATGAATTCCAGACGCTGCTGGATTGGATGGATGAGGCGCAATTGGATCGCGTCGGGTGTTTTCAGTACGAAAATGTCGAAGGCGCAAGATCCAACGATCTGCCGGATCACGTGCCCGCCGAGATCAAGCAAGACCGCTGGGAACGTTTTATGGAAAAAGCCCAGACAATTTCCGAAGCCAAACTTCAGGCGAAAGTAGGCCAGACCATAGATGTGATCGTGGATGAAGTCGACGATGAGGCAGCGACGTGCCGGACCAAAGCCGATGCACCAGAGATTGATGGGAACCTGTTCATTGATGACAGTTACGAAGACCTCAAACCCGGGGACATTGCGACGGTTGAGGTGGATGAAGCAGGGGAATATGACCTCTGGGGTCGTCTAAGGCCCTGAACTGCCTTTGAGCCTAATCTCGGGTCGGCGTAAATCCGCCCGTTGAACATCTAAGCATAAAGAAACCGCCCTGAAGGCGGCACGACGGTCAAAAGAATGCAGACGGCCCCAAATTGGGACCGTCTGCGAATAATTTACTGACCAACTGGGTTACAGACGGTTTGGCCTGCTTCGGTTGTCGCCAGATCATACCCGCCTGGGCAGCTGGGTGAGCCGGACTTGTCATAGCTGGGCTGGGTGTAAACCGGTGTCGGTTCTTCCTGCTGCGCGCACGCGGTCAGGATCAGGGCAAATGCGCCAACAGCAGCAAATTTGAGTTTCATGTCCATCAGTCCTCTATTACTTTTCTGATATTGCCCAATTTTTCGGGGCCGCAACCAGAATACGATCTGAACGACAATCTGGCAACAGAATCGATCACTTGGCCGTGATCGCTGGCGGAACCACGCTTGGACAGCGGCGATTGTCGCAGGAAAATGCGCGTCGCTGTCTTTTTTGCCGTGTTGCTTTAAACTGATTTGACGACATCAGCCGAAATCGGAGGAGCCACATGTCTGAACCGCGAATCGTAGCCCAGAAATCACCATTCCCAGTCGAGGTGACCGAAGGGAAAAGTTATTTTTGGTGTGCATGCGGCCGGTCCAAGCGCCAACCGTTTTGTGATGGATCTCACAAGGGGACAGATTTGGAACCTGTGAAATACACAGCCGATGCCAGCAAAAAATTGTTCTTCTGCGGATGTAAGCAGACTTCAAAGCCACCGCTTTGCGACGGGTCCCATTCGGGCCTTTAACCCACCGTTCAACGCATTCAGAGCACTTGCGTTGGCGCAAAAGTCGGGCACCGCTTCCGCCCATTCCTGTTGCGTCGCCAGCCAAACCTCGCAGCGCCGACTGCTGGGGCACGTCCGACAACGCGTGATTAACTCAGCGTAGCCTTCAGGCGACAGCTGCCCATCGGCCAAAGCTTCGGTCAACGAAACACCCACGCAACGGGCGGCAGATCGCGTAAGCCAGAAGTGCTTGTCAATGTCCCCGAGTAGATCTTGCGACATCAGATCCTCGTAACAGTTTGGCTTGCAGCACTGCAAACCGTTCCCGGTTTAGACAATGCGCGGGGACCTTTGCATCAGAGCGGTGAAGATCCAACCAATCCGGGCAGTCAGGCGCCCACGCACAACCGCGGCATAACTGGACCATGTCAGCCCAATTGTCTTGGCTCAGGTGCCCATGCTGATGGGCCGACACAATATCTGTTCCGGTTACCTGAGCCATTCGCAACACAAGCCGGAGATGGGTCATGATCTCCCCCAATCGCGACATTTAACCCTCTCCTGAGCTAAGACATCAGCTTGTGAAGAAGATCCCTGTTGCGACAATACTCGGGCGTGTGGTTCAGAAAAGCCGTATCACTTATCGTGCTCTGGCAGTGCGCAGGGTTTGGGCATTCTGTGCACCGCACAACAGCGTCAGAGATTTGATCGATAGAAACGGAACCGCCAATGGCGGCCTCTTCCAGATCAACGTCGAGCATTTTTGCCATCTCGTCCACCAGTCCGGCGTGCAGTCGCAAGGTCTCTCGGCTGGGCATGCTGGGTCCTTTCCCTAAAGCGAATTGCCCAAAGAATACCGTCTGCCTAAACTGAAACCTTTGACACAGGTCAATGTGCGACATCGATCTGATCGAGATAGGTGCGTGTTGCGTCCTGCACCCTGCGAAACCGGTCTCCACCCAGCTTTTTGCCGCCATACCAGCGGGTGACAATGATCACATGGTTCTCAAGACCGGCCCGCTGCATCATTCGAAGGATCACCATCCCGGCACCGCCTTCCCCATCATCCGCTTTCAGTGCCCCGGTCGGCAGTGTCGCAGCCCAGGTATTATGCGTGGCTTTCGCAAAGGTTTTGTCTGATTTCAGCTCATTCAAAACGGCATCGATTTCGGCTCTGGACGCAACACGCGCGCCCGAGACCGCGTATTTCGATCCCCTATCCGTCAGGACCACCCCAAGCCTGACCAGGTCGGTCATTGCGTTAAGCCGAGTTTTTGGGATGTCTCAAGCACCCTCTGAACCCGTTGCGCATTGGGCGGGTGCGATCCAAGAAACCGATCGCCCGGGTCCGGAATGCGGTCAAAGAACTCAGCCCCAATCAAAGGGTTGTACCCCGCCTTATACGTAATAACCGTACCCAGTTCGTCTGCTTCCAGCTCGAATTCCTTCACATAGGCTTGGACGCCAACCTTGGCGCCCAGCTTTTGCGCCTCTTCGATTTCTGCATCGCTTCCACCTCGCCGTCGTTCCTGATCACCGAACTTCGTTGCCGCGTCACTGGCGTTTTTAGACTGCCGGGCAATGTGACCCAAAACATGGTGCGCCGCTTCGTGCCCCATGACAAAAGCCAACTCATCTTCGTTTTGTGCGGAACGGATCATTGAGCGTGTAAAAATGATCAGGGGTTGGTTGTTTTCGTCCAAGGTTTGAAAGGCGTTAGCAGGCGCGCGCGGGTTCACGTCGACCATGATCCTGAAATCGCAATTCTGCTTTCGTGTCTCACGTAAACACTGCGTTCGTGCTTCGCTTCCGACTGCGCGGCTTACTTCGCGAAACGTCGCGGCTGTGATGGGCGTGCCAGACGTGGGTTGATCCCATTCTTCAGCCGGCACAACACGAAAAGTATCTGTTTCACAAGCCGCCAACAGCAGGAAAAACAGGAAGAGTATTACACGGTGCATTACATTTCCTTTGGGCGCGCCCGGCCGCTGGGCCAGCATAACGTTACCTATGCGGGGTCGCCACTCACAGATCAATGCACAACGGCTTGCATTGGGCGTCAACCGGCTGCACTCTGCCAATATGTTTTCGATTGAGCATGAATTCGACTCGACCGTCATTACTCTGGTGGACGAAGGCCCAAAGCCTTTGCAAGAGGATGTCGTGATCAACAGTTTCGCTGAGTGCGTAACTTTAGAGCAATTGGACCCGCGCACAGAGCAAGTCCATAAGATAACCCTATCGCCCGAACAGGTCCGCGATCTGGCTGCTGCGTTGGACCTGCCGGAGGGGGTTTACCAGATTCGGGAAACTCAACGTCACGAGTCATGAGAAATACCTTTTCAGGCGCGTTTAGCCTTGTTACTGCCGCGAGTCTCATCTGACATCCCAGCACTACGAAAGCGTGCTATCTCGACCAGGTTAATTTGCCCTGATGCTTCTGAAAAAAGAAGCAATGATTTGTGATAGGTCATCCGGGAACTGAAGACGGTTGCAAAAGCCTTATCTCAGGTAGATGTCGATTGCTTCCCGACACCCTTCTTGCCAGATCAAGGACAACCAGTTGGAAAACTCTTGCGTAAAGCGGTCGTCGAGCCCGGTTTCGCCGTACAGGTTGGTCTGACCGACCCATGCCTGCGGATCATCTTTGGCGGCCAGAGCCGCTGCCTTCAACTCCGCCCACAACGGATCATTCGCTTCGATTTCTGTGCCGTCTTCACGAACGCCGGCGCACATCCGCGCCCAAAAAGCGGCTGCCAAAGCGAGTCCTGTAACAGACGAACCAGCTCCGAGCGCGTCTCGAAGGGATGGAAGCAAAAATCCCGGATGGCGCGAGGACCCGTCAAAGGCGACGCGGCGGGTTGTGTCATAAATCGTAGAATTCGCAAATCGACGTTCAACTAGCTTAAGGTATTCGTCAGGTCTTGTTCCTGATACAGCCGCGACATGCGGTACGATTTCTTCAACTTGAACTTTCCGGAAAAATTCCAGCACACCGGCGTCTTGCATGCAATCAGATATCGTCGGGATGTTTAGAATTTCCCCAACATTGGCAAGAAGCTGGTGACCCCCATTCAGAATCCTCAACTTCATGGCCTCATAGACATGAACGTTGTTCGTCATCGTCACGCCGACATCTTCCCAAGCAGGTCGTCCTGCACAAAAATCGTCTTCAATCACCCATTGGCGAAAGTTTTCATGCGTAACCGGAGCAAGATCGTCGATACCCAACTCTCTGCACTGGGAGACAACCTGATCCGTGGTGGCCGGGACGATGCAATCCACCATAGAATTCGGGAAAGCCCCGTTCTGATCGATCCAGTTTGCCAGATCGGCGTCAGACAGGCGCGCCAAACCCACTACGCAGTTGCGTAGGATACTCCCATTACCCTGCAGGTTATCACAGCTCAGCGCGGTAAAAGGGGCCACCCCGGCCGCCCTGCGCTGACGAAAAGCGGCAACGATGGCACCAAAGACAGTTCTTGGGTCGGACGGATTCTGTGCGTCATGTCGGATATCATCATCCTGCACATCAAACGCGCCGGTGTTGGGATCCAGAAAGTACCCGCCTTCTGTCACCGTCAAAGACACGATGCGGATCGCGGGATCAGACATTTGTCGGATCAAGGGCGCATTGCCTGCCTCAATTGGCAGGTAGTCCGTCATTGGACCGACCACTTCTGCAGAAACGCCTGATGGATCAAGCTCAATGAGTGTCGTAAGGTAGTCCTGCCGGCGGAGCTTTTCGCGCATAGCAGCGTCATAGCTACGTACACCTGCACCGATAATTGCCCAGTCATGAGCAGCCCCCCGCTGCATTAAGCGATGCAAATACCATGACTGATGCGCGCGATGGAAATTCCCTACTCCGATATGGACAATGCCAGGTTTCAAGTCGGACCGGTTATACGACGGGCGTGCGATGGATGCCGGCAGATCAGCAAGTCGATCACGCCGCAGCTGGACAGATGCATGTGCCAGAGATCCCATTAGCTCATCCAGTTTCCGCCATCGACATTGTATGTCTGTGCCACAATGTAATTTGCCTCATCAGATGCGAGAAACACCGCTATGCCCGTCAAATCTTCCGCGCGGCCCATGCGCCCGTATGGGACCGCCGCTGCGACTTCGCGCTTTTTCTCACCAGGCGCTTTACCTTCATGTTTTGCAAAGAACGCGTCCACGCCGTCCCAATGCTCACCATCCACAACGCCGGGTGCAATCGCATTCACGTTGATTCCATGAGAAATGAGGTTCAGACCTGCCGACTGCGTTAACGAGATGACAGCCGCTTTGCTTGCGCAATAGACAGCGACCAAGGGCTCTCCGCGGCGTCCGGCCTGCGAGGCCATATTGATGATCCGGCCTTTTACATGGTGTTCAATCATATGCCGCGCCACGGCTTGCATCGTGAACAAAGTACCCGCGACATTGATGTCAAAAACCCGGTCGTAGTCGGCGCGGTCGATTTCGACAAATGGCGCGGCTGTAAAGATGGCCGCGTTATTTACCAAGATATCGATTGCGCCAAACTGTCTAGCGGTGTTCGCGATTGCGGCGTCAATGCTTTGCTTATCGGCGACATTCATTTCGACAGCCATCGCAGCCTCACCAATCTCGGCTGCAGCCTCGCGCGCGCGAACGACATCGACATCCGCAATGGCCACGCGCGCGCCTTCAGAAACGTAGGTCTTGGCGAACGCCAGCCCGATCCCTCGCGCGGCGCCAGTGATCAGCGCAGTCTTACCTGCCAACCGTGTCATTCGATCCGCAGCCCTTTCGCGTCAAATCGATGGATTACGTCTGAGCGCGGCGTCAGATGGATGCGATCCCCGTGCTTAAAGGCCACTTCGCCATCTGCCCTTACGGTGATCGTTTCGGCCAAACCGGTTTCATGCACGTGAAAGAATGTATCTGAACCCAGATGCTCGGACACGCTGACCTTTCCAGACCAGGAACCTTCGCTGTCGGACACCGCAATATGCTCAGGACGCACTCCTATCGTATGAGCGCCATGCTTCGCAGCCTCTTCCCCTTCGATGAAGTTCATCTTGGGTGAGCCGATGAACCCCGCGACGAATAGGTTCCGCGGCGCACGGTACAGGTCCAGCGGACTGCCAACTTGTTCGATCACACCTGCATGCAGAACCACGATCTTGTCGGCCATTGTCATCGCTTCAACCTGATCATGGGTCACGTAGATCATCGTGGTGGCTAGACGCTCGTGCAGTTCGCTGATTTCCAGCCGCATACCAACACGTAAGGCTGCATCCAGGTTCGACAGAGGCTCGTCGAACAGAAAAGCCGCTGGTTCGCGGACAATCGCGCGTCCGATCGCAACACGCTGGCGCTGCCCCCCGGACAGTTGCCCGGGGCGACGATCCAGATAGTCGGTCAGGTTCAGAACACTTGCGGCGCCGTCTACACGACGATCGATCTCGGCCTGCTCCAACTTGGCCATGCGCAGCGGGAAGGCGATGTTCTTGCGTACGGTCATATGCGGATACAGCGCGTAGGACTGGAACACCATGGCGAGGCCACGCTTCGCGGGTGGCACATCTGTAGCATCCGTCCCATCGATCTCCATCGAACCTGAGGTCATGTCCTCAAGCCCCGCGATCAGACGCAGCAATGTGGACTTGCCACAGCCAGAAGGGCCGACGAAGACTGTAAACTCGCCATCTTCGATGGTTAGATCCAGCGGTGGGATGACCTGTACGTCGCCGAAGCTTTTGGTCACGGACTTGAGTTGAATACGTCCCATGTGTCGTGTTCCTTATTTCACAGCGCCGAAGGTCAGGCCTCGGACAAGTTGTTTCTGGCTAAACCAGCCAAGGATCAGGATTGGTGCAATCGCCATAGTCGAGGCCGCGCTAAGCTTGGCAAAGAACAGACCTTCGGGGCTGGAATAGCTGGCGATAAAAGCTGTAAGGGGTGCCGCATTGACAGCCGTCAGATTGAGCGTCCAGAACGCTTC
The DNA here is from genome assembly GCF_056536585.1 of Ruegeria sp. CK2. NCBI lineage: Bacteria > Pseudomonadati > Pseudomonadota > Alphaproteobacteria > Rhodobacterales > Roseobacteraceae > Ruegeria > Ruegeria sp. CK2. The sequence continues at coordinate 276,511 of NZ_JBQFPW010000002.1, read as the reverse complement.
GTTCCAAGCAAGGATGAAATTCAACAAAACCGTCGAGGCAATGCCGGGAATGGCCATAGGTGTCAGGACGTAGAGGATTTCCTCTTTCAGTGTCGCCCCGTCCATCCGTGCAGCTTCCAGAATTTCACCAGGAATTTCGCGGAAGTAGGTGTAAAGCATCCATACGATGATCGGCAGGTTGATGAGCATCAGCACAACCACCAGCCCCGCGCGGCTGTCCAGCAACCCCAACCGGATGAACAGCAGATAGATCGGGTAGAGCACGCCCACCGCAGGTAGCATCTTAGTGGACAGCATCCACAGCAGAATGTCCTTAGTGCGCTTGGAAGGCACGAAAGCCATTGCCCACGCAGCAGGCACGGCGATGATCACACCTAGGATCGTCGAACCGCCTGCGATAATTACCGAGTTCCAAAGGAACCGCATATAGTCAGAGCGTTCCTGCACGATGGCGTAGTTTTCAAGCGTCCAGTCGAAGTTCAAGAAGATCGGTGGGCTGGCAATTGCCTGCGCCTCAGTCTTGAAACTGGTCAGTATGGTCCAGAGGATTGGGAAGAAGATCAGTAGACCGACAATCCAGGCTAAGGCTGTGTTAAAGGTCTTGCGTTGTGTCGTGACGGTGCGGGCCATGGTTTTGTCTCCTCACGCGTCCAGGTTCTTGCCGACGATGCGCATCAGGAAGATCGCAACGATGTTGGCTAAGATGATTGCGTAGACACCTCCGGCTGATCCAAGGCCAACGTTCTGGCTTTCCAAAACACGTTGGAAGATCAGGTAGGTGAGTGTGCGGGTGCCGAAAGCGCCGCCGGTGGTCACGAAAATCTCGGCGAAGATCGACAGTAGGAAGATCGTCTGGATCAAGATCACAATCGTGATGGCGCGACCGAGATGCGGCAGAATGATGTGATAAAAGCGCTTTAGCGGTGGTGCACCGTCCATCTCAGCAGCTTCAAGCTGTTCGCTATCCAGGGATTGGATTGCAGTTAGCAGGATCAGCGTCGCGAAAGGCAACCATTGCCACGATACGATCATCACGATTGAGGGCATGGAAGCTTCGGACAGCCATGAAATGGGTTCCGCCCCGAAAAAGCGCCAGAGATGGGCAAACAACCCGTTCACAGGGTCCATGAACATGTTCTTCCAGACCAAGGCTGAGACAGTCGGCATGACAAAGAACGGCGCAATAACAAGGATACGGACAACGCCCTGTCCCCACATGGGTTGATCCAGCAGCATCGCCAGAAGAATGCCCAGGACGACCGTAATCGCCAGCACGCCGCCAACGATCACCAATGTCGCTTGAACCGCGGGCCAGAAGGAACTGGAGGATACGAACCGAACGTAGTTGTCGAAACCAACCCAGCCCAGATCACCACCGCGAAGCGGCAGGTATTTCTTGAAGGAAAAGTACAGTGTCATCGTCAGCGGCACGAGCATCCAGCCAAGCAGCAGGACCACTGCGGGTGCCATCATCAGGCGAGCAACGGATCGGGAATGTTGAGTAGCCATGACGCAAGACCTCTCTGTTCAGGCGCGTGTCAGCCTGCGAGAAAAACGCGAGTTGTGGAAGTAGTGTGTTGGGAGCGGGTGAGCAGAGAGCTGCCCACCCGCCTGGGAGAAAGCCTCAGTACCCTGCGGCTTCCATTTCTTCGGAGGTGAAGGCCTGCGCTTTGGCAAGTGCTTCTTCTACCGTCTGTTGTCCGGCATAAACTGCCGAGAACTCTTGGCTTACCTGTGTTGCGATGCCCGCAAACTCAGGGATCGCAGCGAACTGAATACCAACGTAAGGCACTGGCTTTACAGTCGGATTGTTCGGATCAGCTGACAGGATCGATTCCAACGTCATCTTGGCGAACGGAACGGCCTGATAATCCGGATTCTCGTACAGCGAGGTACGTGCGCCCGGAGGCACGTTGGCCCAGCCTTCGTTTTCGGCCACCAGCTCGATGTAGTCTTTCGAAGTAGCCCACTCGATAAACTGTTTGGCCGAGTCTGCCTGCTCCGTACCAGCCGGAATTGCCAGAGCCCACGCCCACAACCAATTCGAACGCTTGCCGAGCCCGGTGTCAGGTGCAAGTGCAAAACCCACGCTATCCGCGACTGTCGAGTCAGTCGGATTGGTCACGAAAGATGCCGCAACTGTTGCGTCGATCCACATGCCGCATTTGCCCTGCTGGAACAACGACAGGTTTTCGTTAAATCCGTTAGTGGCGTAACCTGCAGGGCCGGATTCGTTCATCATACCCACGTAGAAATTCAGCGTGTCGGCCCATTCGGGCTGATCGAACTGCGGCTTCCAATCTTCATCAAACCAGCGCGCACCAAAGGAATTGGACATCGCAGTTATGAAGGCACCGCCCTCACCCCAACCGGCCTTACCGCGTAGGCAGATGCCGTTGATGTCAGCGTCGCGATCGGTCATCGCCGCAGCAGCTTCGCGGATGAATTCCCAAGTTGGAGCATCCGGCATTTCCATACCCGCTTTTTCCATTAGGTCGGTGCGGTACATGATCATCGAGCTTTCGCCGTAGAACGGAGCCGCGTACAGCGTTCCCTCATGGCTTAGACCGCCTGACATGGCTGGCAGGATGTCACCCACATCGTATTCTGCCGACAGGCCATCCAGCGGCACCAGCCAACCATTCGCGCCCCAGATCGGCGTCTCGTACATGCCGATGGTCATGATGTCGAACTGACCACCCTTGGTGGTAATATCGGTGGTTACGCGCTGACGCAGCACGTTTTCTTCCAGTGTCACCCATTCGACGTCGATACCGGTCGCTTCGGTGAAATTGTCTGTGTAGCCCTGCATCCGGATCATGTCGCCGTTGTTCACGGTCGCTATTGTTAAGGTATCCGCATGAGCTGCTGCCGTCGCGACGAGTGTCATTGCAGTCGCCGCACGAAGTGCGTTTCTCAAATACATCCCTGTCCTCCCTGAGCTTGGATGTCGTACAGCAATCGTAGTTGAGAAGTTGCCGCGCCGTCAATAAAAACTTTACGCGCGTTAAATTTTTCCTATGCAGACTCCCGTAAAACCAGCCGTGCAGGAAACAAGGTTTCTGTCCGATTTCCAAGTTTCCCTCCGTTTTCAATGAGTTCAAAGAGGGTTTCCACACTGCGACCGGCCACATTGTCATAGTCATGTGCAGCGGTTGTCAGCGACGGGCAGGTGAATCGCGAGAAGGGATGGTTATCGTTTGATGCCACCCGCAACGCGCAATCTTCACGGCGGCCCACCCGAATCCCCATCTCATAGCAAGCCGAAAGAAAGCCAATCGCCAGACGATCATTGCTGCAAAGAACCGAGTTTGTCTTCAGCTCCTGACGACCCAGAACCTTGGCCGCTCCTTTGCGCCCGATCTCTTCAAAGGCCCAACCTTCGCCATCGATCTTGATTACATGCGGCTCGAACCCAAGCCGCTCCATCACCTCAATGTATGCCTTGCGCCGCTTATTGGCGTTCGGGTTTGCAGGGGTGCGCATTTCGAAGAAAGAGGGTGGTTCGCCCGTTCGGGTCATGTATTCGACCGTTTGCGATACAAAACTGAAGTTGTCAGACCCAATGAAGGCCGCGCCAAGCCCTTCAAGATTGCTGTCAAACAAGACCGTAGGAACGTTTTCGCAAAATTTCTCAATCGCTGAGCGGTCCGATGCCCTGCCTAAGGGCGCAAGCAGTACGCCTGCGGGTTTCAATGATCGCAAGCTGTCCAGAATTTCATTTTCGAGTTTGTGTTCGCCATGCGAGCTGAAAAGTGAGGGGCGATAGCCCGCCGCGATACAGCTTTGCTCAAGGTACCGCGCGATTTCTGCAAAGAACGGGTCTGCGAGATAGGGCACCACGATCCCAATATTCTTTGTCAGCTTTCTGTTTTGGTTCACTGCGTAGATGTTCGGACGATAGTCGAACCGTTCCAGCGCTTCCTCGATACGAGCCCGGGTTGTCGCCCGAACGCTGTCTGGGTCGTGGAAGTATTTCGACACCGTAGGTCGAGAGAGACCACTGACCGCAGCAAATTCTTCCATGTTTCTAATTTTTGTCATGCTCTCTAACCTGCGGATTCGCACCGTCGCGATCTTACCACTTTTTACATATTCTTTGCGCGCGACAAAAAAATCAACAGTGGGACCCTTGTCGCAGAAACTTCGCAAGACTACAGGTTTCATATGTACGCAGGTATTGATATCGGCACATCAGCCGTAAAAGTTGTCTGTACTGACGGGGTGAAGATCCTGGCCGCGGCATCCGCTGATCTGGACACATCTTCGCCCAAGCCGGGTTGGTCCGAGCAGCACCCCGACATCTGGTGGCAGGCGACGTGCGATGCGTTGCGACAGTTGGGCGGCAAAATCAATCTGTCTGACGTGAAAGCCATTGGGCTATCTGGCCAAATGCATGGCGCAGTTCTGCTCGACACCGATCAACGGCCTATCAGGCCTGCGATATTGTGGAATGACAGCCGCGCTGCGAACGCGTGCGAGCAACTCCGCGGAGCAGTGCAGGATATCGGTCAAATAGCAGGTGTCCTCCCGCTGCCCGGCTTTACGGCGCCCAAGATCATGTGGCTGAAGCAAAACGAGCCTGAAAACTACAACCGCATTGCGTCGATACTGTTGCCCAAGGACTATGTTGGTTTGCGTCTTCACAGCGAGTTGGCGACAGACACATCAGATGCCGCCGGAACCTTATGGCTGGATCAGGCCGCGCGCGCTTGGAGCAGCGAGATCGCCGAGGCCGCGGACGTGAATACAAGTTGGCTTCCGCAAATATTTGACGGTCACGACATCGTCGGCGCGGTAACCCCTCAAGCCGCTGCGAAAAGTGGATTTCGGGTTGGTGTACCCGTCGTCGCGGGCGGCGGCGATGCGGCCACCGGCGCTGTATCGCTGGGCGCGACAGAACCGGGGCGGGGTTTCATCTCACTAGGGACATCGGGCCAGCTCTTTGTTGCCGGTCGGGCATACAAACCCAACCCCGCAAGATTTGTGCACGCTTTTGCGCATACCCTGCCAGACCGTTGGTATCAGATGGCTGCGATGCTGAACGGCGCGAGACCTATATCGTGGATCGGAGGTCAGCTAGGCCTGTCGGCGGCCGAGGTTGTGGCTCTGGCGGAAACTGTCACAACCGATCGCGTGCCTATTTTTCTCCCTTATCTGACTGGCGAGCGCAGCCCTCATGGGGACCCACATATCCGAGCCTGTTTTTTTGACCTCGAAGATGCGACGACGCGCGCAGAAATCTGTCGTTCGGTTGTGGAAGCTGTTGCTTTCTGTTTCGCCGACGCGGCCGAGAGTTTTGGCGATACTCTGTCAAACCTGTCCGAACTGGCCTCAATTGGCGGCGGCAGTCGAAGCGACCTGCTGCTGAGCCTGATCGCCACTGTCACCGAGAAATCCATCATTCGGCCTGATGGGGCAGATTCGGGACCGGCGATGGGGGCGGCAAAGCTGGCGGCTTGCGGTGGTAAAACGCTATGCATCGCCGATCTGGGAGAGCCCCCCCCGGAGATAGGGGCTTTTGAACCTGAAGCAACGCCTGCCCTGATTGACCGGCTGCACAAGTTCCGTTCGCTCTATCAAAAGATCAGAACCGAGGTTTAGACATAGATCTCGCGTTTAGCAGGTGATTGTCGTTCACTTGCCCAGCCTGCCCACAACAGCGTGAAACAGACCCTTACAAAAACTCAAAGGCTGACTTGATCGCGGGCGATAATCACTTGGCAAATGGGCGACGAAATCGCCAATTTGGGTTCTTTATGCGCCCTGAAACAAACACACATGTGAAAACCAGCATCAGTTTGCAACTCAGGAAAGTCACATCACACAAAATCAATCGCTTACAAAAGTCACGACTCCAGAATTGCGAACTACCTTGCATTTTTAACCAGCAAAAGGTTGTAACTATGAAAACTACGGCCACAAAAAAGCCGAGCTAAGCGCGGCTTCATTTCAGTGATTTATTAGTTTTGTAGCGCCTCTGTGGCAGCTGCCCGTTCCAAGACGTGTATTTTGGTTTTGTCTGGGTCTCGAACAGGTCCAACACCTTTGTTGAGCAGTCGTTTGAGAACGTGAGTACGATGAAGCCAAGTGCTTCTGATCAATTCTCTCGACGTCATATGTGTACCTTGTAATCGGTCGACATCCTCGCTGCAGCAATGCACAGGACGCCAAGCAGACTTGTACGCGGTGAAGGCCTCAATATTGGCTGCTCTCCTTCGCTCAGCCTCTTCATAGCAACTGAAATGATCTTCGATACTTGCGTCATCCCCCCGTTTCTCTTTGTATTCTGGCTTCAAAAACCCGATTTTCATCTCAACGTTAGCTTTATTTTTCTCAGCGAGTGCTAGAGCGAAAAAGTCGGTTTCAACAAGGATGTTTCCAACGGCGCTATGCGCCTGAAGGTCTCGACTAGTGAATAGTTGGGCGAGAGCGTTCTCATTCCCTGAGATCAGAAGGTGACCCTCTGAACTTCCGTTCACGACTTGGAAAGAAGCACTGCCGATGCGAACGCGATCATGAGGGTCCCAAAAAACTTTACCGCCGAGTTCTCCTTGTCTTTTTGCAATCATTGAACGCGCCCTACCCACACAAGGGACTAAGGAGAAATCACCTAATGGCCGACGCGCTCCAGAACTCCGGCCGCAATCAGGCGGATCAGTGTTCGAAAGCCCCGTGCCCCGAGATCAATGCGAAACACAAGTTTGATAGCTTCACAGCCCCAAGCAGCTGATCTGCTTATTCTAACGCTGCCGCATTAGCAACGTCGTCGCTTCTCGAACACTTCAAAAACTGGCATTGCGTAGTTCAACAGTGTCTATGCACTTGTCTAGTCAGGACACGCACCTCGTCAACGAAGCCAGAGCTTATGGTCAGGGCAATTATCGCGATCCTCGATCGAAACACGCACGCCAAGGCTTTCACCGAGACCGGTATTCCATGCACCTATTTTGTACAAGTATGGATCTGGAGCAGGATACGGCCGCTGTTTCTTTCTCTAGTCCAGCACGGATTTCGGAAAGTAGAACGACACTGTCCAATTCGGCATATCCACGATTTCACTGATCCGCAGGTCTCCGCAGACCGAACACAGCATATAGGCTTCAAGCGCGGTCATGCCTGTTGTCAATGATATCCAATCAACCATGCCCGAGACCGCATCGCGGGCAGCCTGCATCAGGTCCTCGCCGATACCGGTTGTAGCCTTGTACCCGGCGGTATCGAAATGGCGGGTAACGGGGCCGTTAGTCTCGAACCTCGGGAAGGGTAGGTTTTCGCCTCTGATCAGGTCGACCTTAATGGCCACGTCCATTGGGCTTTCGATGGCAGTGCCGCAAATCTCTCCATCACCCTGCGCGGCATGGGTATCTCCCAACGACAGCATCCCGCCTGCAACCTCAACCGGCAGATAGAGCGTTGTGCCCACGCTATTGTCGCGGATATCCAGATTACCACCGACCCGTCGCGGAGGCACGACCGAATGCAGGCCAAGTTCCGCCAGTGCCAACCCGATTGTACCCACAAACGGCTTGAGCGGTACCTTGCCACCGGGGCCGAACAGGGCTGGGTCCATCGCCAAGGCATCATATTTCCAGATATGAAGCGCGGCATCGGGAAACTGGTCGGTTAGCAGGCCAAATCCGGGAATGTTGGCGGTCCAACCCCAGCCCGACGGCTTGAAGTCCAGAAAAGAAACAGCGACCGTGTCACCAGGCTCGGCCCCTTTGATGTGGATCGGCCCGGTAACCGGGTTGACCTCGTCAAAAGACAGCTTGCCCAGATCAGCCATAGTCGAGGACGCGTTCAGCTGACCGCCCGAGCTGTCGATGGTCTCGACCTCGACCGTTTCGCCAGGATCGACACTCAGCACGGGGTCGATAGAGTTGTCCCAACCGAAATGGTGATTGTGTTTGTGGATGGTGTGGTTGCAGCCCATGACTCACTCCTGTCCTTTCAGTAAGAAATCTTCGATTTCGTGGTCGCCCATGATGCCGCCAGGGCGCAGCGCCATTGTCAGCACGATCACAACTCCAAGGGCGATACCCGACAGGCCCAACACCTCGGGCAGGTCAACGCCCAGCAGAACTGGACCGGTTTCCAGCCAGCGTACGCATTCCAAACCGAAGGATATAAGCAAAGTGCCCAGCACCGCCCCTGTGACCGTCCGCATGCCCCCAAGGATCAGCATGGCGAGGGTCAGGAAGACGTGGTTGAAATAGAATGGCCGCGCGCTGATCGTGCCGAGGAAAAACGCATAGGCAATCCCGGCTACCGCCAGTAGGACCGCCGACAGGACCCAGGCGATCAGGCGCAGCCTGCGGATGTTCACGCCCATCGCTGCAGCTCCGACTTCATCATCGGCGCAGGCGCGCAGCTGGATGCCCCAACGGCTTTCTCGGAACAGGCGGACCAAGAAGACAACAATCACCGAAAGGACCACGATGGAGGTCAGTGAAAACACCTGCGGGATGCCGAAAAACGCCTGATTTCCCTTGAATATATCGGTGCGGTACAAAAAAACCGAATGCACGATGACCAGAACGGCGAGGGAAAAGATGGTCACACCCGACCCTGTCAAGCGCACCACGAACAACCCTATGATCAGGGCCAGCACCGCCGTGATCACGATAGCCAGAACAGCCGAGCTCACCGGATCCAGTGAAAAGGCATTCAGCCCCCAGGGCGCATCGGGCAGGGAAATGGCTTTGACCGTCACTGGGGTCACACAGATCGCGGCAACATAGGCACCGATGCCCATGAACGCGCTGTGGCTGAGATTGGTCAGACGCGCATTGCCCATGAAGACCTGCATCGCCAGCACGACCAGCAGGTTCACAAAGGCGCTGTAGACCAACCGCAACTGATAACGCGAGCCGAAATAGGTCACGATCAGGCCAATGGCGATCAGCACGGCGGCAAGGATCGCGGCTCCGACCAGCCCGCGTTTCTGACTGGGGTTCAGGATCATATCTTGTCCCCCTTCTCGGTTCGGGGGGACAGGATGCCGTCCGGTCTCCAGACAAGAACTAAAGCGATGATGCCAAAGACAAAGGCATCTTTCATGCCGCCGTATTCCTGTGGCAGCAGGACCAGCATGGCGACCTCGATCGCACCAAGAAGAAAGCCGCCCAGCACCGCGCCGGGCAGGCTGCCAAAACCACCAACCACGCAGGCTACAAAGGCCTTGAGCACCGGGTTGAATCCCAGATGCGGATCAACCGACCCGCGTCGCGCCATGATAAAGATACACGCCAGACCGGCCAGAAGGCCCGACACCATGAAGGCCATGGCAAAGACCCGGTTCGATCTGACGCCGACCATGCGGACCATCTCAAAATCCAGCGAGGCGGCGCGCATTGCCAGACCCAGCGTCGTGCGCTTCAGAAACAGCATTAGGCCGATAATCACCAGAACGGTCGTCACCGCCTCGAACACCTGAAGCGACGACACCTGCACGCCCATGAGCCGCACCGGCCAGTCCAGAAAATAAAGTGAGGTGACAGCCACCGGCCGGGGCGACACTACCAAAAGAAACACGTTTTGCAGGATGATCGAAACGCCGAAGGCGGTCAGCAAACCCGTGGTTGGGTCCGCATAGCGCACGGGCCTGAACGCCACCCGTTCCAGCGTCAGCGACATCAGGACTGCCGCAGCAATCGCGCCGCCGATGACGATGAAAGGGTTGCTCAGCGCCAGCGCGGCAAAGGCCACCATTGTGTAGCCGCCAACCGCGATCACTTCGCCATGGGCGAAATTCACCAATCCCATGATCGAAAAGACAATCGCCAGACCCAGGGCGATCAGCGCGTATTCCGCCCCAAAGGCAAGGGCGTTCATAACCTGCTGGGCCACATACTCCATATCAGGCGATCCCCGTGAGTTCTGCCATCAGCGCGCTGCTTTGGCCCAGTGTCTCTTTTGTTCCTTCTGCCACGATCCGCCCGTTGTTCAGAAGATAGGCGTAATCCGACAATCGCAGCGCCTGCGTGGCGTTCTGTTCCACCAGCAGGATTGTCATGCCGTCAGCCTTCAGTTGTTCGATCATCTGAAAGATCTGGGTGACGATCTTGGGGGCCAGCCCGAGGCTGGGTTCGTCCAGCAGCAGGATCTTGGGTCGGGTCATCAGCGCACGGGAAATGGCCAGCATCTGCTGTTCACCGCCTGACAAGGTGCCCGCCAACTGGTCGCGACGCTCACCCAGGATCGGAAAGGTTTCAAGCCAGCGGCTTATGTCGGCGTCCTTGCCATCGCGGTCAGGGCGGGTTGCACCGCCCAGAACCAGATTTTCTTCGACACTGAGGTTTGAGAAGATCCGCCGCCCTTCGGGCGCCACGGACATGCCTGCCTGCACGCGTGATTCCACCGGCAGGTCCGAAATGTCGGCCCCGTCGAACGCAATCTGCCCCGACGATCGGGCCACGCCCATCAGCGCCGAGATGGTCGAGGTCTTGCCCGCCCCGTTCGGGCCCAGCAAGGACACACAGCGGCCCTGGTCCACGGCAAAAGAGATGCCGTGCACGGCCTCGATCGGGCCGTGGGTTACTATCAGGTTTTCTACTTTCAGCATCGGTTCGGGGCCGGGCGCGGGAAACGCACCCGGCTGTGTGCTCAGTTCCAATCCTGCGGCGTGTTTTCCGGGATCTCGTTCGAGATCAGAACCCGCTTGCCATCCTTGAAGCCAATCACCGGGATCGTGCGTTGGGCATAGGTCTTGGTATCCTTGAACGAAATACTATCGACCGTCATGACCGGGATGGACTCGGCATTGCGGATCGTTTCTGCAATGACCGCCGGGTCCGAGCTGCCTGAGGTTTCGACCGCCCAGGCAACGGCCTTCACCGTGTCAGCGCCGGTTGCGGGGAACAGGCCGGGCACATCGTGGCCGATTTCCTTGCAATCAGACATAAACTTTACCACCGCGCTTTCGTCGTGGCTGGGGGCCAGCGTTGCGAAAAACACCTTGTCAAGGATCGATGGATCATCCGCGGCCACAGCATCCAATGATGGGTCATCAAACCCATCCGACCCCACGACCCAGGCATCAATACCTGCGCTGCGCAGCTGACGCACCAGAACACCGATATCCGGCATGATCGAAGAGATATAGACCGCGTCAATTCCTTCTCCCAGCGCTTTCATATCCGCGATCTGCGGAGACCAGTCAGATGTTCCGAAGCTGAAATTCATCTTGGCAAGCACTTTGCCACCGCCTTCTTCGATCACATCGCCGAACCATAAGGGGGTGCGCGCGGACCACGAACCGCCTTCGTCCGAAGTCAGCAAGACCACGTTCTTGACGCCCTGGCTCAGCGCATAGTTTGCGGCAGCCGTTGCGGTGAACGGATCGGGTGACACGCCGGTAAAGAAGTTGTCGACGATACCCGCGTGCATCTCGACCTGCGTGGATTGCGGCTGAAAGATCGACACGCCGTAAGGCTGGGCTATCTGCGCTACCGGGATCATCGTATCCGAGAACGGTGTGGTGCCCAGCATCACGACTCCTTCGTCCAGAAACTTCTGCGCCAGCGAGATTGCCGCTTGCGTATCGCCCGCAGAATCCTGCACCAGCACTTCGATCTTCTTGCCGCCTGCACCGCCTTCGGCGTTTATGATGTCGGCCATGCAGCGCGCGCCCAGATATTCGGAGTAAATCGCTAGATCGCCGGTCATCGGCACACCCAGCCCGATCTTGATCGTGTCTTCGGCAACGGCCGGAAGCGCCAGGCTCATGGCGGTCAGAGTGGTAAGGGTCAGCTTCTTCATACTCTCTCTCCTGTTGAAAGCCGCCTGCGTCACGCGGCCCGTTCATCGGTTTCGCCAAGATAAGCGTCAATAACCTCTTGGTTCTTGGTTATGTCTTTGGGCGCGCCCTCGGCGATAACGGTGCCCATGTTCAAAACTGTGATCCTGTCGCACAGCGACATGATGAATTTCAGGTCGTGGTCGATGACCAGGATCGCGCAGTCCGAATGCGACCGAACCCAGCTCAACGACCGGCCCAGAGCGTCGGTTTCCTGTTCGTTCATTCCGGCGGCGGGTTCATCCAGCATCAGGACGCGCGGATTCAGAGCCAGTGCACGCACGATCTCAAGACGCCGCAGCTGCCCGTAGGCCAGCGAGCCTGCGCTCTGGTTCAGTTTGTCCGACAGGCCAAACTCTGCGATTGCAGCGTCTACCATTGCAGAACCCCGCCCGGAATAGCGGGCCACGTCGATATTCTGGGCCACGCTGAGGCTGGGAAAGACCCGAAGGTTCTGAAAGGTTCGCGCCACTCCCAGCGCGGCGCGTTGATGCGCGCACAGCCGGTCCAGAGGTTCGCCATCCAACGACAGGTTGCCCGCCGAATGGGCCAGCAAGCCCGAAATCAGGTTCACCAGCGTCGTCTTGCCCGCCCCGTTTGGGCCGATCAGGCCGCGCACCTCGCCCGAGGCGACGGACATGGTCACATCCTCGACCGCGTGAATCCCGCCAAAGGTCTTGGTGATGCCGTTCAGGTCAAGCACGCGACAGCTCCTCGACCAGTTCGGCTGCGGTGACCTGCCGGCAATAGCCCTTGATTGTGCGCAGGGAGTTTTCGTGGCGCTCCGGAGTGTAAGTCAGGCACGCATCGGTGACCTGCGTCACCAGATAGCCCAGATCACAGGCATCACGGATCGCGCTTTCGACGCATTGATCGGTGATCAACCCGGCCAGAACCACCTGCCGGACGCCCAGATTGCGCAGGATGTAATCGATATGCGTGGACACAAAGACCGAGGATGACGATTTGGGCAGTACAATCTCATCCCCCACGGGCGCAATCTGATCGATCACTTTTCCGTCCCAACTGCCTTTGGGAACAAGAAAGCCTGTGATCTTGTAGTCCAGCGACCGGTCGCGCCCGTCCAGTGTCAGGCTTTCGATATTGGTATACATGACTTCGACCCCGGCGGTGCGGCAGGCGGCCTGAATGGCTTGCATGTTGGGGATCACACGGGAGTCCAACTGATCGAAGTACCAGCCATATTTCTGCTGAAACTCGGCCGTTGGCAGGTCCTTGAACTCTGCTCCGCTCCGATGGGCCGAGAAATTCTGCACATCGATAAACACAAGCGCGGATTGCGACGGGATCAGAGGAACGTTGCGAGTCAGGGTCATGGCTTGGTCTCCAATATCCCGGTGAAGGCATCCGCCAGAAGTTGCGCCCAGTCTGCCGCGCCTGTTTCATCGCGGATCAGGTCGTTGCGGATTTCGACCAGAGAATGCGACAGGCCGCGCGGTTCGACGAAATGCGGGATGAACCAGTCGCTGTCGCTGTCGATCTGGTAGGGCTGGTTCAGTGCCAGGAGCAGATCCGGGCGGCTGGTCAAGATATGGTCGATGACGGCCTGCCCCGTTGCCTGGTCCGCACGTGTCAAGAATCCTGCGTGCCAAGGTCGGGACTCATCTGCAACACGCGGGGTGAAGGAATGGATCGACACGGCCAACGTCCGCGGAATTCGGTCGAGCATGTTTTCGATGGCGGCATTTAGCGGCGCCACAATCTCTCTCTGGCGTGCGATCCGTTCGGGGTCGGTCAGGTTCAGATTTGCCGGAATCTGTTCTCCGAAGCTGTGCGGCGGAATAGAATCTGGGGCAGCTAAGGGCCGGTTGCAGTCAATAACAAGCCGGGAATAACGCTGCAAAATCAGCGGGGCCTGCAACCGGTCGGCCAGTTGCCGCGCCACGGTCTCGGCGCCAATGTCCCAGCCGCGGTGACTGGCCCGCACCTCTTTCGATACACCCAGATTGCCCAGCTTTTGCGGGATCGCCTGCCCGGCATGCTCGCACAACAACACGACCGGCGCGGCGCTGTCGCGATTAACCCATTCCACCGGGGCAGGGTCCCCCGTGGTCAGCAGGTTCTCGAATGCGAGTGTTGTGGTCATGCGCCCCACGTTAGAGAACAAGTTTTTTCAGAGTCAATTAAAAATGTATTGACTGAAATTTTCTTTCCATGCGATCCGTTTTGATCAGGAGGTGTCTGTGTGCTTATTAGGCAAAGAATTGAGGCGAAGGCTGAAAGCATGACTGCGAGTGAACGCAAGTTGGCCGCTGCCTTGCTGAGCGATTATCCCTATGCGGGTCTGGTATCGATCCAGGAATTGGCCCGCCGGGCCGAGGTTTCGGCCCCATCCATATCGCGGTTTGTGATCAAGATAGGATTGAGCGGCTATCAGCAGTTCCAGCGCGCCTTGCTGTCCGAACTGAAAGAAGGGGAACGCTCGCCTACCGATCTGCACGGTGAGGGGCGCAGCGTCGATGGCGGGTTTCTGCGGGATTTCATAGCGCGCGCCTCGTCCCAGATGGCGTTGTCCGCAGAAGGCATCACCGAGGCGCAGTTTCAGCGCATCTGCACCCTGCTGAGCCAGCCCAAAAGCGATGTCTACACGCTTGGTGGGCGGATCAGCGACACCATCGCGCAGCACCTGTCTTTTCACCTGCGTCAAACCCGCAGAGGCGTGTACCATCTGCCTGCAAACCATGAGGTCTGGCCTGAATACCTGCTTCGGATGAAGCCCGCGGATATCTTGTTTTTGATTGATTTTCGTCGCTACCAACCGGCACTGGCGCAGCTGGCAGCCTCCGCAGCGCAGGACCGCGGGGTGCGTGTCGTGTTGATGACAGACAAATGGCTTTCGCCCATATCACGCCATGCCGCAGAAATCTTGCCAGTGCCCATCGAAAGCGGCACACTCTGGGACACTTACACAGCGGCATTGGCCGTAACCGAAGCGCTGGTAACCCGTATTGCCGAAGACAATTGGGACCAGACAAAATCCCGTATCGAAGCCTGGGATGCCCTGCGATCCCACAATCAGGATCCGACATGACGATACCTAAAACGCCACTGATTTTTGTCGCCACATCCGACCTTGCCGGTAAACTGCGGGGTAAGGCATTTCCAGCCGAGCAGCTCAATAAGCGTTTGCAACGCGGCGTTGGGTGGACGCCGACCAACGTGCAAATCAATTGCTTCGATGAGATCGCCGAAAGCCCCTTTGGCGCCTTGGGCGATCTGCTGCTGATCCCGGATGCGCGGGCTGAGGCGAAGGCTGAATTTGGCGAAGATTCGGGCCTTCATTTCATCATGGGGAACATCGTCACGCTAGAAGGTGAGCCTTGGGACTTTTGCACGCGCGGTTTGCTCAGCGCAGCGCTAAACCGGCTGCACTCGGTTGCAGGCGCGCATCTGGTGGCCGCGTTCGAACACGAGTTCCAATTAAAAGGCGCGCCACAACCGGTCGGCCAGGCCTATGGTCATGGTGGCTTTAGCCAGCAACGCGACTTTTGCGAGACCTTGGTCGACGTTATCGCCCAGGTCGGATTACAGCCGGATTCCATCATGAAGGAATACGGCCCCAACCAGTACGAAGTGGTCATCGGTCCGGAACAAGGTGTGCGGGCCGCCGACGCTGCCATCATGGTGCGCGAATTAACCTACGCCACCGCGCGCGCCTATAGCGAACAAGCTACCTATACCCCGATCCGTGATGTCGCGAGTGTCGGCAACGGGGTGCATATACACATGAGCTTTGTGGACGACGAGGGCGTCCCATTGACTTATGATGCAAACGGGCCCTGCGGCATGTCCGCGCTGACCGCCTCCTTCGCTGCTGGGGTTCTCAAGTATCTGGACGCGATACTGGCTCTGACCGCACCATCGGTGATTTCTTATGAACGTCTAACACCGCACCGGTGGTCGGCGGCCTTCAACAACCTCGGTTTCCGTGACCGTGAGGCCTCTTTACGGATTTGTCCCGTTACCGCCAAGGATCCGACCTCAATCGCGCGGCAATTCAACATCGAATACCGCGCGGCAGACGCGGCGGCCTCGCCCCATCTTTCGCTGGCGGCCGTCGTTTTCGCAGGGGCGCAAGGAATCGAAGAGGGTCTGGCCGCCCCAACCCCGACCGAAGATGATTTGTCACTGTTGGATGCCTCTGAGTTGGCCGAAAGGGGCATCGTGAGACTCCCGCAAACATTGGAAGAGGCGCTGGACCGTTTCGTGAGCAACCCGGTGGTGACAGGCTGGTTCTCGGACGGCTTTGCGCAGGTCTATCGCGCACATAAACAGTCGGAGATTAAAAAAACTGCAGAATTGGACACGGATGCTCGCTGCCGTTTGTATGAAGACACGTATTAAGGGCAAGCTACCCGGGTATTTTCGACTGGTATCATTCAGTTGCTTAGCGAACGACCGACTTGGGAGCGTGAAGCGGACGCAAGAATGGAGCCGGCTAAATGGCGGCTCAGGGCCGTTGTAGGGCGCTATGCAGGCAGCAGTAGCGACTACTGCTGCGGCGCACACGAGATCTGTTTGATGCCCAAACCACTTGATACTGCGCAAACCTGAATGACGGGTTTCTCACAGTCATAGTCCGGGGCTACAGTTGGACATTTTGTCGAAATTCTCGGGTAACAAGTTCACGCAGCGTGAAAAAACATGGAACCCCTTCACACTATCCGCAGCAGTCATCGCCCAACTGAATTGGTGGGCAAGGAACGGTGGCGTAAGAGCAGTAGACACAACAGTCGCCTTCCATGGGTTTCAAAACTGTCCTGCATGACTTGCACTCGTAGAACCACTGGCAAGCATCCGTAGGCATTTCTTCCGCTTCGCTGTGCCCACACGCTGGGCACGTCAGTGTGCTTTCAAGCACCACAGTTTGGTCCGTCATTGTCTCACATCTGCATTATTAGGAAATCGTTGATCCGAGCCTCATAGAAAACGACAACCCAAGCCAATCCGGTCATCGCGGTCGTGCCCAAAAGCCACCACTTCAACTTTTGCAGTGAACCGCGCTGATAAGACATCAGCCAAGATACCATGACGAGCGCGGTTGAAATCGCCAATACATAGAAGCTTGCCGCTGCTATCTGCCCAAAGATTGCCATCCAACTGCCGCCTATTCCCATCAGCATCATCGTCATGGGCAATATGCAGCACGTCGCGACCCCAAGTGCTGACAGCGATCCTATGTAACTGAGGCTAAGGTACTTCTGCATTTCCGTTTCTTACGGCCCTTTTTGTGAGGAGTTGTCTAAGCGATCCGGTCTTATATAACTTCTGTAGTCACTACAGGATCAAGGTAGGAAATCTCACATGTTTGCGATTGGGGAAGCATCTCGGCAAAGCGGAGTTGGCATTGAAACGATCCGCTACTACGAACGCGAAGAGATCGTGCCCAAGCCAGAACGGGCATCAAATAATAGACGCATGTACTCCACGCAGGATATTGGAAGGCTTCGCTTCCTAAAAAAGTGCCGTGAACTAGGCTTTCCGTTGGCCGATGCGAAGACGCTCGTCGAACTCTCCGAAGGCGACAACGAAGATTGCCAATCTGTTAAGGAGTTGGCGGAACACCACGTCTTCAATGTGCGCAAAAAGATAAAGGAGCTTAAGCGGCTGGAAGCGGCATTGACTGAACTCACAGCCAATTGCGACAGTGGGAATGTTTCCTGCCCAATGCTCTCTCAACTCCGCTCCATGTAGTGGAAATTTGGGCGTTGCGCGGCCCTCTGGTACGCGCGCTGTATTGGGTTTGAACCCGGGCTGGGTTCGCCTCGTGAAGTACATTCGACCAAAAAACCCACAGTGCTAACGGTGTTTCTGATCCTTATTATGGGGCTTGGGAGTGTTGTGCATACGTTATCCAATGAGTTCGCTGGCGCTTAGCAACTCTTTCATCGTCATCGGCGGCGCGATTGCTGCGGCGATCCTGATGTCGCTGGCGTTGGAACGGGTGGCGTTCGGGCCCGTACGCGGCGGCGCCGATGGTTTGACCGATCCAGAAATGCTGGACCTGTTGTAGCAGACCCCGGTTGGCAACGTTCTGGTCTATCGGGTTGCCGACACGGTTCTGATAGTCGTCGGAGTATTCATGTCCTTAGTCGGCCAACGGATCGCACTTGTCGGTGGATTGATCGCTTTGTTCTCATTTGTTCAGATCGGGCATGTTCCTGAATTGGAACTACGGAGCGTCCGTTTGCTATTGCTCCTGCACATTCTGGGCATTGCGTTTTGGATCGGCGTCCTTGGACTGTTGAGTGCCCTGTCGCAACGGCCTGAATATCGGAGCAACGCGGCTGTGTTGGAGCATCGGTTTGGGCAGGCAGCCTCAGTTATTATCCCTGCATTGATTGTGGCGGAGCTGCTGATGGCTTGGATGTCGCTGGGATATCTATGGGCTTTGACGACCACTGGCTACGGGCAAACTCTGCTGATCAAGCTTGCACTTGTCGGTGCGGTCCTGACGTTGGCGGTTGCAAACAAACTCCGCTTCTTTCCTGCTATGCAGGCCGGGACGAGAAGCTGCGCGCCACTTGGCACGCTCCATTGAAATCGAATCTGCGGTCGTTCTGGTAGTGCTTGCAGCAACCGCGACGCTCACTAGCGTTTTGACTCTACCGAATTGAGGTATCCCATGAACAGGGGTGACTTTTTGATCATCATGTTATTTAGCTTCGCAACGGGCGCAAGCGCTGGTCACGAATTGCACGACCGGGATTTGGCCAATGGGCAAGCCCTATACGCCGAACAATGAGTGTCTTGCCATGGCGTGAATCTCGAAGGGCAGCCGGATTGGCAGACGCCCGATGACAACGGCACTCTGCCTGCGCCGCCGCATGACGAGACCGGGCATGAATGGCACCACGACAACCGGCTTCTATTCGAATACACCCAGCTGGGTGGCGCGGCGGCGCTGGCGGCGCCAACGGCTTTGTAAGTGGCATGCCCGGATTTGGTGATACCCTCACCAACGACAATATTTGGGACATTCTCGTCTACATAAGTTCCATTTGGCTTGAGCGAGTTCAGGAAAATCAAGCGGGCCGCAATCCACCGCACCAGTGACGCAGTGTTTTCGAAGTCGGCATAGGAGATTGACTAACAAAAGTCAGCATTTTTGCGCGATGTGTAACTTCGGCTGAACCCGAGTTTTGCAAATGCAGAATGCCAGCCGTCTGCATGATGTCTCTCATGGGCCGTCCGCCGCTACTGTTGGAAGTGAAGTACCGCCACGCTGGCTAGGGTCGGCGCCAAGCTTAAGTGGCTCGAACTAAGCTAGTCACTTGTGTCAGCCCTCTCGAAACATCGACTGATAGCTCGACGGTGACGTGCGAAGGTGTCTATGGAATGCTCTGCGCATCTTCTCCTGATCACGAAAGCCGCAGGCCTTCGCGATGATTTTAAAACTAAGTGTTGTTTCAATCAGAAGGTTTCGCGCGGCGTCCACCCTCATCTTCTCTAGCGAATTGGCCGGGGTCAAACCCACGCTCGCTGCATAGCGACGCGAAAAGCTGCGAGAACTCATCGAGCATCTTTCGGCCATATCGCTGACACTGATGGAGTGGGCCAGATTGCCCCGTAGCCAATCATGTAGCGGAGCAAACTCGCCTTCTGCATCGCGCGTTTGACGGGCAAGATCGGAGCTGAACTGTGATTGTCCGGCCGACCGGATCATGGGCGTCACCAGAGATCTGGCCAAGTGAAAGGCGGGCGCAGCACCCAGGTCTTCGCGGACAAGCGCTAGGGCCATGTCAATGCCAGCGGTAATGCCAGCGGAAGTCCAGATCGAACCATCCTTGATGAAGATCGGGTCTTCTTCGACTTGCACGTTGGGAAACCGGTCTGCGAGTTGGCTGCAATCCTCCCAATGCGTCACGGCTCTGCGTCCATCGAGCAATCTCGCCTGAGCGAGAACGAATGCGCCACAGCAGATCGAGCAAGTGCGTCTGACGCTTTTCGACAATTCTCCGATTTCGCGAACCAACCGAGTGTCGGTCTCGGCTACCCGCGCCCCGTCGCCACCCACAACTACCAAAGTGTCGATCTTCGCAACTTTGGCACCATCCCGAAGCCCGGCGAGCGGCACGGTGTCAATCTGAACGATTGTGTTGGTCGGGACCGGACCTCCTGCTATGGACGCGACGTGGGTATTATAGGCAAGATCACCGGTGTCACCCTCGCACGCTCGACTGAAGACATGCAAAGGTCCAACCAAGTCGAGCAAGACGATGCCTGGGTAAACAACGAACACGACGTTCGGTTTGTCGGGTGCGGGATTGGGTGAGTTGGCATGAAAAGGGGGCATGTTGTCATTCATGCCACAGGCCGCATCATGTATCCAGTGAGCGACAGGTAATGGAGACACACCATGAAAACGCTCGCCGCGCTGGTTTTCCCCGGCTTCCAAACACTGGATTTCTTTGGACCAATGGAGATGCTTGGAGACCCCAAATACGAGATCCGGATCATAACTGTCGCACAAACGAACGCCCCGGTGACCAGCCGTCACGGTCAGAGGATCGTGCCCGACACAACAATAGCTGAACGTTCCACCTACGACTTGCTCTTAATCCCCGGTGGGGATGCTGCGTTGGAAGAATGTACCAATGCTGAGATGCTTCAGTGGATTAGGGATGTCTCCGAGTCCGCGGAACGTGTGATGGCCGTTTGCACAGGCACAATCGTCTTGGGAATGACCGGCCTCATCAATGAAAGACGCGCAACGACCAACAAGCAAGACTTCACCGCTACCATCCATCACGCGCCCAAGGTTGATTGGGTTAAAGAGGCGCGATGGGTGGAAGACGGGAAGTTCTTTACGTCCTCTGGTGTCTCAGCAGGAATGGATATGGCTCTAGCTGTCCTCGCGGACCTCTATGGAGACGAAAAGGCCGAGGCGACTGCAGTCGGGACGGAGTATTCATGGCACCAAAATCCACATGAGGACCCGTTTGCAAAACTCGTCGGGTTGGTGTGATGGCTTAAGCGCACTCGGCTCCAGTCGATGAAACGTGGATCGAAAGTGAAAACAAAGACGAATTTGGGACCCGACGAGTGCGCGGCGAGTGTCCGAAATGCGGGCTGCAACCGCAGTATTGACAGGCGTCAGTCTACGGCAGCAACGGGCCGAGAGAGCTGCGTCAAAGAGCGCCGACTGCTTGCAGTCGCGCTATTACGAGACTGGTCATGTTGGCGCATCGTGTGCCGCTAAATGGGAAGATTGCTTCGAAGCCACCCCGGACCCGGTTTTCAATTGTAGTTTGCAACCTGCGGCGGGGGTGAAAAATGCGTGTTCTTACCGTTATCGGGTTGATCTGAAGCTGACTTGCGATGGCGAGAATACTCATTTCTTCTACTTCGCACAGCAGAAACGGCGGTCGCAGATGGGGTGGCAGATCGGAAACGGTAGTTTCAAGCAAGTCTCTCAATTGGGCGCGCCCAAGCGCTGTGTCGGGCAGTTCAGAGTCTTGTCCGGGGAACATAGTCACATTGGGTGCGCTGATTTCGTTCACGGTGTCGTACTCTTCAGCAATACGCGCTTGTCTGCGCTCGTTCAGACCGCAGTTTCAATCACTAGGAAAATATGGCGCAGCTTGTGAACGGCCTCAGATGATACCCGAGACCACTCATTCGCATCACCCGTCAAATGACCTATTGAAACGTTTAGGTCATGTCGCATGAAACGCCACACAAAAGTTACATTAACAAATGGCTAACTACATTTCGAGTGCCCGCAACTGCGGCAGGTCATGCAGCCCTCAATCATAACCATGTCAAATTGACCACACGACGGGCATGCTTTGCCGCGTGGCGCATCCATGTTCACCACTTGCGCCTGTGGGTCAGACTTGAGGCCCATGCCTTCGCCCTCAAGAAAGCCAATATTGACCATGTGCTGTTCGATCACCCCGCCAATCGCGGCCAGAATCGAAGGGATGTACTTGCCTTTGACCCAAGCCCCACCGCGCGGATCGAAAACAGCCTTCAGTTCTTCAACAACAAAAGAAACATCCCCGCCACGACGGAACACAGCAGAAATCATACGGGTCAGCGCAAGCGTCCAGGCATAGTGCTCCATGTTCTTCGAGTTGATGAACACTTCAAACGGGCGTCGGCGCCCACCGATGACGATATCGTTGATAGTCAGATAGATCGCATGCTCACTATCCGGCCATTTCAACTTGTAGGTCGACCCCTCCAGTGATTGAGGGCGATCCAGCGGTTCGGACATATAAACGACTTCGCCGCCATCAACCTGGTGGGGCGCGTCAGCACTTTCGCCCGGCACCTTGTCTTCGCTCTCTGATACGGTCAGAACCGATCCGGTCACGTCATTCGGGCGATAGGTGGTGCAGCCTTTGCAGCCCTGATCCCACGCCTGCATGTAGACGTCTTTGAACGCATCGAAACTGATGTCTTCGGGACAATTGATCGTCTTAGAGATCGAGCTGTCTATCCATTTTTGCGCCGCCGCCTGCATTTTGACGTGATCCGTCGGCGACAAGGTCTGTGCATTCACAAAGTAGTCTGGCAGTTCCGCTTCACCAAACTTATCGCGCCACATCTGCACGGCATAGTCGACCACTTCCTCTTCGGTGCGCGAGCCGTCCTTTTGCAGCACCTTGCGCGTGTAGGCATAGGCAAAGACAGGTTCGATTCCGGAAGATACGTTCCCGGCGTACAACGAAATGGTCCCTGTCGGCGCAATCGAAGTCAGCAGAGCATTGCGAATGCCATGTTCGCGGATCGCGTCGCGCACGTCGTCATCCATCTGCTGCATGGTACCGCTGGCCAGATAGTTCTCGGCGTCGAACAGGGGGAAGGCCCCCTTTTCGCGTGCCAAATCGACCGACGCCAGATACGCGGCGCGAGCAATCGCGTGCAACCAGCGCTCGGTCTGACGCGCCGCTTCGTCGGACCCATAGCGCAGTCCCAGCATCAACAGCGCATCCGCCAGACCGGTCACGCCGAGCCCGATGCGCCGTTTGGCCTGAGCTTCAGCCGCTTGCTCAGGCAGTGGAAACTTCGACGCGTCCACCACGTTGTCCATCATCCTGACGGCAGTGGCGACAAGGTCCTGCATCGCGGTCTCGTCCAAATGCGCACTGCGCTCAAACGGCTCTGCAACCAGACGTGCCATATTGATCGACCCCAGCAGACAAGCGCCGTAAGGCGGCAATGGCTGCTCACCACAGGGGTTCGTCGCTGAAATGGTTTCGACATAGCTTAGGTTGTTGGCTGCATTGATGCGGTCGATGAATATCACGCCCGGCTCGGCGTAGTCATAAGTCGCGTGCATGATCTTGTTCCAAAGGTCACGGGCTTGGACGGTGCGATAGACCTTGTCACCAAACACCAGTTCCCAAGGGCCATCGGCTTTGACCGCTTCCATAAACGCATCGGTCACCAGCACCGACATGTTAAACATGCGCAGGCGGGCCGGGTCGGATTTGGCGGTTATGAAATGCTCGATATCCGGATGATCGCACCGCATCGTCGCCATCATCGCACCGCGGCGCGACCCGGCGGACATTATGGTGCGGCACATCGCGTCCCACACGTCCATAAAGCTCAACGGACCCGACGCATCGGCGGCCACCCCATGCACGTCAGCGCCACGCGGGCGAATGGTCGAGAAATCGTATCCGATCCCCCCACCCTGCTGCATAGTCAAAGCGGCCTCTTTCAACATGTCGAAGATACCGCCCATGCTGTCCGGGACCGTGCCCATGACAAAACAGTTGAACAGCGTTACCTGCCGCGCGGTACCCGCGCCCGCAGTGATGCGCCCGGCGGGCAGGTATTTGAAGTCTTCCAATGCCGCGTAGAACTTTTCTTCCCAATGCGCAGGGTTTTGTTCCACCCGGGCCAGATCGCGCGCAATACGTCGCCAACTGTCTTCAACCGTCTGGTCGATAGGCGTGCCATCCGCTTGCTTGAAGCGGTATTTCATGTCCCAGATCTGCTCGGCGATGGGGGCGGCAAAGCGGCTCATTGGTGATTCCCTGTTTAGAAAGAGGTATCCAGAGTAGCTCATTTGGCACGCTTACCACAACACCTTGATGACGACAGATCATGAGCTACAATATGAAGACGGGTCTCGGGACGACTCTGTGGGAAAGCTGTGGATAAGTACGTAAACCTCATAAAACTCTCAGTTGGGTCAGAAAGCGTCGACACACTGATCGAATGGCAAGACAGCCGTAAACCGCTTTATGAGGACGGATTGCCGCGTCATGTCACACGCATGTGGCCCAAGCGACAGACCGAGATTCTGAACGGTGGATCAATCTATTGGGTGATTAAAGGCGTGGTTCAATGCCGCCAGCGCATTCTGAGGCTGGATGAGGTCATAGGCGAAGACGGTATCCGCCGCTGCGCCATTGTATTGGAGCCCGAAGTGCATCGCACCCAGAACGCACAGAAACGGCCGTTTCAAGGCTGGCGCTATCTGAAACCCGAAGACACTCCCCCGGATCTGCCCAAGGGTCGATCTCAGGACGATGCCTTGCCCGATGACCTTAACCGCGCGCTGGCTGAAATCGGCGTGCTGTAGCCTTAGCCAAGCCGATCCAGCAGGTCTGTCAGAACTTGTTTTTCTGCGGCGCTGTATTTGGATATTCGACTACGCCACAACGTTGCTTGTGATTTTAGGATCAGCCCGTCAGACAGGATTTTCAGGTGGTTGGCCCGCAAGGTTTCCCCGGTCGAGGTGATATCCGCGATCGCCTCAGCTGTTTCGTTCATTACCGTGCCTTCGGTCGCGCCCTGACTGTCGACAAGGGTGAAATCAGACACCCCAGCGTCAGACAGAAATTCCCGAACCAGGCGGTGGTACTTTGTCGCAATCCTCAATCGGTGTCCGTGAGTTTTGCGAAACGCCGCTGCGACAGCGTCCAGATCATCCAGTGTATCCACATCAACCCAACAGGCAGGCGTCGCGACAATCAGATCAGCCTGACCAAAGCCCAAAGGAGAAACCTCTTCGACCTGCTGTTCCCAACGCGGCAGCTTTTCCTGCACAAGATCTGTGCCCGTAACCCCAAGGTGGATGCGCCCGGAAGCCAAGTCGCGCGGAATTTCACCTGCAGACATCAGAACCAGAGAAACTCCGTCGATACCATCGACTTTGCCCGCATATTCCCGCTCGGATTCACTGCGCGACAAGGTGATGCCACGCTTTTCAAACCACGAGAAGGTCTTTTCCATCAAACGACCCTTGGATGGCACGCCAAGTTTCAAGCTCATCAGGCGACCCCCTCGATCTCAAGCATCAGGTCCGGTCGCAGCACACCACCGACCGCTGGGATTTCTGCCCCTTTGCCCAGTTGGCGCGTCAAGGCGTCGTACCGCCCGCCCGTTGCAATCGGAGGCAGGTCGGGACGACCTTCGGCATAAAACCCAAAGACAAACCCGTCGTAATACTCCATGGAGGTCCGGCCATAAGCCGCTTCGAAATCCAGCTTTTCGACATCAACACCCCGCGCCTGAAGCGCTGCAATCCGACGCTCCAACCGGTCCAGAGCTGGCGTTATCTGCGGCAAATCCACTGCTACATCACGCAATTGTTCCAACGCAAACGGCATGGTTTCACGCACGGCCAGCAAGGACTCGAGACCGGCAAGCTCGGTGTCAGAAATGGGTGGGGTCTCACGATCCTCGCGCAGCGCTTCGATCCGCGCTTCAATTTCCGAGGCGCGCCGCTTGCCGACCATTGGCATCTCATATGCCATCGGATCCTTCGCATCCAAAAGACCTGCTCTGTGTTCCGGTTCAGGTTTCCGGCCTGCGAACCGATCCAGCAGAGTGCGAAACCGGCGGGGGCGCCAAAGATGCCGCATCAACGCGGCCTTGCGCCGATCCGTTGTGCGCAATCCTTGCACCGCAGCCGTCAGTATGCCGATATCCCCTGTGGCGGCGCGCAAAGGTAGTCCGCGCAACTGCATGGCAAAAAGCGAAAAGACTTCTGCATCGGCCCCAGCGGGATCGTCGCGATCAAAGACTTCGTAGCCCACCTGAACGTATTCGTTCGCCCGGTCGGGATCATGTTCCTGTCGCCGAAAGACCTCACCTGAATAGGTATATCGCGCGGGTTCTGCGCCTTCGTTCATATGCATCTGAACAACGGGCAGGGTGAAATCGGGGCGCAGCATCTGTTCGCCCCGCAGAGCGTCGGAGGTGACATAGGCGCGCGCGCGGATGTCCTCACCATAAAGGTCCAGCAACGTCTCAGCTGGTTGCAGCAAGGGAGGGTCCACAACCCGCGCCCCGGCGGCCTCGAACCGCAGGCGCATCGCCGCAGAACGGGCCTGTATCTGAGAACGGTTGGGCATCGTTCAGTCCTGATTGTCCAGAATTTCGCGCACTTTGGCGACCAAATCGGCGCGCGGCACTTCGAACTGGCTGGGGCGTTCTTTCCATTCCTCCAGCGTGGCGCTTTCGGCAATCTTTGCACCCAGGATCAAATCCTTGATCTGCACGATGCCACCCGCTTTTTCGTCACCACCTTCGATCACAGCGATCGGAGAATTGCGCTTGTCTGCATATTTAAGCTGATTGCCAAAGTTCTTGGGGTTTCCCAGATAGACCTCGGCGCGAATGCCAGCATTGCGCAGTTCAGCCACCATTGCCTGATAGTCTGCCATACGGTCACGATCCATGACGGTCACGACAACAGGTCCAGTGGCTTGAGCACTGATACGACCCTTTTCGCGCAGGGCGGCCAGTAGCCGATCAACTCCGATAGAAATACCAGTTGCCGGGACTTCTTGTCCGGTAAAGCGTTTCACCAGATCATCATAGCGACCGCCGCCTGCTACGGACCCAAACTGCCGCTTGCGGCCTTTTTCGTCGAAGATTTCAAAGGTCAGCTCGGCTTCGTACACAGGCCCGGTGTAGTAGCCGAGGCCACGGACGACCGATGGATCGATCTCAATCCGATCCGCGCCATAGTCACCCGCAGCCAACAGCGCACCAATCTGTTCGAGCTCGGCAATACCATCCGCGCCGATCTTACTATCACCCACAGCAGCCTGCAGATTGGCCAGTGTTCCCGCAGTATCCGTAGCTTTGGAGGTCAGGAACGCAATCACAGGTTCCGCCTGATCATCGCTGAGGCCGACACCGTCGATAAACGCGCCCGACGCATCCAGACGACCCTTGGTCAGCAACTCGCGCACCCCGGCTTCTCCGACTTTGTCGAATTTGTCGATGGTGCGTAGTACGTTGTCGCGGGCAGCGACATCATCGCCCAGCCCCATTGCTTCAATTACACCGTTCAAAACCTTGCGGTTGTTGACGCGCACCAAATAGTCGCCGCGCGGAATACCCACGGTTTCCAGCGTATCCGACAGCATCGCACAGATCTCGGCATCAGCCGCCATTGAGGCCGTGCCTACCGTATCCGCATCACATTGATAAAACTGACGATACCGCCCTGGCCCGGGTTTTTCGTTGCGCCAGACGGGGCCCATCGCATAGCGACGATAAGGCGTCGGCAGGTCGTTACGGTGCTGCGCATAAACGCGCGCCAAAGGGGCGGTCAGGTCATAGCGCAGGGCCATCCAGTCGCCCTTGTCATTCTCGTCAACTTCCTGCCACGCAAACACACCCTCGTTCGGGCGATCTACGTCGGGCAGAAACTTGCCCAGCGCCTCAACCGTTTCAACCGCGCTGCTTTCAAGCGCGTCAAATCCGTAGCGATGATAGACGTCCGCAATGGCCCGCAGCATCTCGGTGCGCTGCGTGACTTCCTGGCCGAAATAGTCGCGGAACCCTTTTGGCGTGATGGCCTTGGGGCGGGGCTGTTTCTTGGGCTTGGCCATTTTGGGGCGTCCTTGGGAGTTAGTCGTTCCGCGCGCGGTCTATCTCATGGCCGGGATCGGGGCAAGCCAACGCGCGGCCGCACGGCGCGGTTTCACTGGTCATGCGCTTGCCGGGCCGCTATGAGCGAGACAGACACAAGCCCCCACAGGAACCCGATATGCAGCATCTGGAAGAACAGATCGCCCATCTGACCCGCACAGTTGAAGACTTGAACGCAGTTGTCACCCGGCAACAAGACGAGATTGATAACCTGACCCGCCGGGTTGAGATGCTGATGCGACGCGAAGGGGAACGGGCTCAGGAAGGAACAGGCGGCATCGTCCTGGGGGACGAACGCCCACCGCATTACTGAAGATGCGGTGAATTTAAGGAGTTGTACAACACTCAGAGCGTGGATGTTACGACTTGTACAACACCCTGAACGACGCAAACCGCCCCAAAAGGCAGAAGACGGAGATAGCCGATGACCCAAAAACTTGCGCTTGTGACCGGGGCTGCCCGTGGCATCGGCTTGGCCACCACAAAGCTGTTTTTACAACAAGGGTGGCAGGTCGCAATGGTAGACCGGGACGCGGATGAATTGAAGCTGGCCGCTGAGGGGTTGGACAGTGCGCAGCCGTTTTTCTACGACATCTCGGTCCCAGAGCAAGTATCCGAAATGGTTGAGGCGGTACTCCACCATTTCGGGCAGATCGACGCGGTTGTGAACAATGCCGGCGTAGCGGATTTTGGTCCTATCGAAGAGGCGGATTTTGCGACCTGGCGACGGGTCATGGAAACCAATCTCGACGGTGTATTTCTGGTCAGTCAAGCGACTGTGCAGCCCTTGAAGACCAGCAAAGGCGCAATCGTCAATATCGCGTCAATATCAGGGCTCCGCGCCAGCACTTTGCGCGTGGCATATGGCACATCAAAGGCGGGGGTCATCCACCTGACGAAACAGCAGGCGGCGGAACTGGGTGAGTATGGCGTCCGGGCCAACTGTGTCTGTCCAGGTCCGGTCCGCACCAAACTGGCGATGGCCGTGCACACGCCCGATATCATCGCAGCTTATCACGACGCGATCCCCTTGAACCGCTATGGGTCGGAACAAGAGATCGCCGAGGTGATCTGCTTTCTGTGCTCGGACAAGGCCAGCTATGTGACCGGACAGGTGATCGCATCCGATGGCGGGTTTGACAGCACCGGCGTCGGGCTGCCCGCGCTTCGTCAGGACTGTTAGGAGGTCACGAAGCTAAGCCGCAACAGACCTGGCGATAAGCCCATCATAGTCCCAGCGTTGATTTCACCGCATTGTCAACAACACCAGCCAGCAATGCGTCTTTGTCATCCGCGCATCCGTCGCGCAGGGCTTCCACAAACGCCTGATGCAGTTTGGCTTTTTCCTCGTCAGAGGCCGCGTGGTCATTGATATCGATCTGACGGTTATAGATCGATACGGCGGTCAGCTTTTCGACGACAGCATAGATAAAGGCTTCATCCCCGTCTGCCTCTTCTACGACTGAGACACAGGTATGGTACATCACGGGCAACGCATCCTGAACCATTTGTTCGGCGGCCTCATCAGCAAAGGCCACGCTTGGCAGTGCTACACAAACGCTTGCCAATACGGCTCTTAAGGGGGTCATACGCATCGCATTCACTTCCAGTTGTGTCCAATAAATGCCCCGGCCACACCGCCAATGGCTGCGCCCTTGCCGTCTCCGATCAGGGCGCCAACCCCCGCGCCGATCAACGCGCCTTCGATCGTATTCTTCTTCTTTTTGTTGTCGGCAAGCCCCACCGATGCTGACACCAGCACCAGCGACGCAGTCGCGACCAAAGTGAGTGTTCTGAAACCGGTATCCGCAATTTTCATCTGGGCGCTCTCCTGTGATCTGACCCTTGAATACACATTCTGAATTCAGCCTAGCGAGGCCTGGACTATCTGGCAACAAAGCCGTCGCCGGTCAGATCTCTTCGACTGACATCACACCTTCCAGAGACTTCAGCGCACCTTTGATCTGTGGATTGATGGGAAAATCCTGACCGAGGTCCAGTTCAACATCACCGGGCAATCCCGGGTCCAGCAGACAAAGCTGGATTGGGCCTTTGGCCGCGCTGCGTGCGGCGCTGGCAGCGTCTTCCAACACTTTGGCGAGCGTTGGCACCGCCTGAGCCTGATCCACGAAAATCCGAAGACCGGTGGCGCCTGCGTCAGCAACAACCGAATCAATTGGTCCAACTGAGCGTCCCAGCAATTTGAGTTGATCGGCCTCCATCGTTGCTTCGGCGGTCAGCACGACCTGCGCACCGGTTTCCAAAAACTCGCGCGATTTTTCCAGAGTTTCGGAAAACAGAGTGACCTCGTAAGCACCGCTTGGGTCAGACAATTGCGCAAAGGCAAAGCGGTTACCCCGGGCGGATTTCCGTTCCTGACGCCCCGCAACCACTCCCGCCATCTTTGCGATCAACGGGCCGGATCGCGCCTTTTCCATCACCTCGTCCAAGGTCAGAACCTGTTTGCGTTTCAACGCAGGCATGTAGTCATCCAGGGGATGGCCGGACAGGTAGAAGCCAATTGCCTTGAACTCTTCGCTCAGGCGCTCGGCCGGTAACCAATCTGGCGTCGGCGACAGGCGCGGTTCGGGCAAATCATCCCCTGCCTCACCAAACAGCGACACCTGGTTCGAATTCTTCTGCTCGTGAATGGCAGCGGAATATTGTACCAACTGTTCAAGGCTGTCGAAAACCCTGCGGCGGTTCTTGTCGAGCTCATCAAAGGCCCCTGCCCGTGCCAGCATCTCAAGCGGACGTTTTCCGACCTTCTTCAGGTCGACGCGCCGGGCGAAATCAAACAGGTTGACGAAAGGCTTGTCAGCATCATCGTTCTGCGCGCCTCCAGCGCGACGCCCCTCGACCACAAGGTTCATCGCCTCGACGCCGACGTTTTTAAGGGCGCCCAGCGCATAAACAAGATGCCCCTCGGCAACATCAAAACTGGCATGAGATCGGTTCACGCAAGGTGGCACATACAGCAGTTCCAGCCCTTTGCGGACCTCTTCGAAATACACAGCCAGTTTGTCGGTCAGATGGATATCACAATTCATGACACCCGCCATGAACTCGACCGGGTGGTTCGCTTTCAGCCAGCCGGTCTGATAGCTGACCACCGCATAGGCCGCCGCGTGCGATTTGTTGAAGCCGTAATTGGCGAACTTGTCGAGCAGGTTCCAAACCTCGGTCGCCTTGGCTTCATCCACGTCGTTTTCAGCCGCACCTTTGAGGAATTTGGGCCGCTCGGCGTCCATCGCCTCCTGGATTTTCTTACCCATTGCGCGGCGCAACAAGTCCGCGCCGCCTAGGCTGTAACCCGCCATTTCCTGAGCGATCTGCATCACCTGTTCCTGATAGACGATAATGCCCTGGGTCTCGTCCAGGATGTGGTCGATGGAAGGGTGCAGCGTGTCCCGCTCGCTCAGCTTGTTCTTGACCTCGCAGAACTTGGGGATGTTCTCCATCGGGCCGGGACGGTAGAGCGCGACGAGGGCAATGATGTCTTCGATACAGTCCGGCTTCATGCGCTTGAGCGCATCCATCATGCCGCTGGATTCCACCTGAAACACTGCCACCGTCTTGGCGGCGGAATAGAGTTTGTATGTCGCCTCGTCATCCAGCGGGATGGCGTTGATCTGGTTTACCGCCCCTTCAGCGGGCTCATAAAGCTCGGTGCCGTCAGGGGCGATGTGCAAATCGCGCCCGGACTTGAAGATCAGATCCATCGCATTCTGGATCACAGTCAGCGTCTTCAAACCAAGAAAGTCGAACTTCACCAGCCCGGCCTGTTCCACCCATTTCATATTGAACTGGGTCGCGGGCATATCGGAGCGCGGATCCTGATACAGCGGCACCAGCGCGTCCAGAGGGCGGTCCCCGATCACAACACCTGCCGCGTGGGTCGAAGCGTTCCGCAACAACCCTTCAACCTGTTGGCCGTAGGTGAGCAAGCGGTCGACGACCTCTTCATTGCGAGCCTCTTCGCGCAGGCGGGGTTCGTCTTTCAGTGCTTTTTCGATGGAGACGGGTTTCACACCCTCGACAGGGATCATCTTGGACAGGCGGTCCACCTGACCGTAGGGCATTTGCAGGACCCGACCGATATCGCGCACGGCAGCTTTGGACAGCAACGCACCAAAGGTTATGATCTGCCCTACCCTGTCGCGCCCGTATTTTTGCTGCACGTAACGGATCACCTCTTCCCGGCGGTCCATGCAGAAATCGATGTCGAAGTCTGGCATCGAGACACGCTCGGGGTTCAGGAAACGTTCGAACAGGAGCGAATAGCGCAGCGGGTCAAGGTCCGTAATCGTTAGCGCATAGGCCACCAGAGAGCCCGCGCCAGAGCCTCGCCCAGGACCAACAGGAATATCCTGATCCTTGGACCATTGGATGAAATCCGCGACGATCAGGAAATAGCCAGGAAAGCCCATGCCTTCGATGATATCGAGTTCGAAATCCAGCCGTTCCTGATATTCCTCAGGCGTCACCGCATGCGGGATCACGGCAAGGCGTTTTTGCAAACCCTCATTGGCGATGCGGCGCAGTTCGGCGACCTCATCATCCGCGAATTTAGGCAAGATCGGATCGCGGCGATAGGCCATGAAGGCGCAGCGTTTGGCAATCTCTATCGTGTTCTCGATAGCTTCAGGCAGGTCCGCAAACAACGTGACCATTTCCTGCTGCGACTTAAAATAATGCTGCGCGGTCAGGCGCCGGCGACCGGCCTGCTGGTCCACGTAAGCCCCTTCAGAAATGCAGATCAGCGCGTCATGCGCCTCATACATGTCCGAGGTCGGGAAATAGACGTCATTTGTGGCCACCAGTGGTAAGTTCTTTGCATAGGCCATCTCGACATGACCGCGTTCAGTCAAGCGTTCGGCCTCGGGCTGACCATCCTCGCCGGGGTGACGTTGCAACTCAACGTAAAGCCGGTCGGGGAACATCGACGCCAACTGATCCACCAAGGCTTCGGCTGCTGGGCGCTGACCTTGTTGCAGCAGCCGCCCCACCGGCCCGTTCGGCCCGCCGGACAGGCAGATAAGGCCGTCGGAACGTTCTGCCAGTTCCTCCAACGTGACTTGCGGCAACTGACCGCCCTTGTCCACGTAGAGACAGGAGCTGAGTTTCATCAGGTTCTCATACCCAACCTCAGACTGAGCCAGCAGCACCAGCGGTGCCGGGATCTTGGGCTTTTCACCGGGTTGAGCTTGCACATAGGTCAGGTCAACCTGGCATCCCATGATCGGCTGGACACCTGCATCGCTGGCGGACACCGAAAACTCCAACGCCGAGAACATGCTGTTGGTGTCGGTCACCGCGACCGCCGGCATATCCATCTTCTCGCAAAGACCCGGCAGCTTTTTCAGCCGTACGGCGCCTTCCAGCAGGGAATATTCGGTGTGAACGCGGAGGTGAATGAATCGGGGAATACTGCTCATACCACGCAAGCTATCCCAGCCGGCGGTCGCGCAAAAGCCGGAACCTTAACCACCAACTGTCAAAAAAATCATCGTTGATTATTCGGCTTTTTCAGAAGGTGCTTCGCAAGGCGGCGCCGACCCCCAGCATAAAATTCTTTAGTTCCAAACAATTAAACACTACACACACACGACGATCTTACGCTGCATTGATGGAATGGTGCATATTACAGGTAGTTTTTCTTGCCAGATCACGCACGCTGTTTCTAACATCTTATGGCAAGCTACCAGCCCGCCACTCTTTCTACGTCGCATCGAAGGAGGGCACCGAGGGGCGCAACCGGGTAACGCGACGGGTTTCACGAATGAACATCACGTTTCTTCTGAACGGAGAGACAGTGGAGCTGGCGGATGTAAATCCGACAGCGACCTTGCTGGACTGGCTGCGCGAAGATCGCGGCCTCACCGGCACCAAGGAGGGCTGCAACGAAGGCGATTGCGGGGCTTGCACCGTCATGGTGACTGATGAGGGCGGCGCGAAAGCTCTGAATTCCTGCATTCTATTTCTGCCTCAGTTGCATGGAAGGGCTGTGCGCACCGTCGAAGGGGCCAGCGGCCCAAATGGAGAGGCGCACCCGGTTCAACAGGCGATGGTAGACCTGCACGGGTCGCAATGCGGGTTCTGTACGCCTGGTTTCGTGATGTCGATGGTCTCCAGTCATATCAATGGCGCCACGGATCACGACACGCAACTTGCGGGCAACCTATGCCGCTGCACGGGATACGCGCCGATCATTCGCGCCGCCGAAGCCGTCGAAAAGCACCCTGTACCGGTTTGGGTGAAAGACACGCCCGTAACAACGCAGGTGACTTCTTCCCTGCTGCCCGGATCGTCGGACGAACTGGCCCGGATCTACGCGCAATACCCGGACGCGACCTTGGTCGCCGGTGCGACCGATGTGGGCCTGTGGGTCACCAAGCAGCTACGCGATCTGGATCCGGTGATTTTCCTGAATGGCTGTGACGATCTGAAAGAAATCACCATCACAGAGGACGAAATCCGGTTTGGGGCCATGGTCGACATGAACCGGATAGGTGAGGCGTTGGCGGATCTGCATCCGTCTTATGCTGAGATGATCCGCCGCTATGCCAGTGTACAGGTGCGCCACGCTGCTACCCTAGGTGGCAACATCGCCAACGGCTCCCCCATCGGAGACAACCCGCCTGCGCTGATTGCGCTGAGTGCTGCCGTCCATTTACGTAAGGGCGACGTGCGACGTTCGATCCCGATGGAAAGCTTCTTCATCGACTATGGCAAGCAGGACCGCGCTCCCGGCGAATTCGTCGAAGCCATCAGCTTCCCGCGTCAGACAGACCGGTTGAAATGCTACAAACTGAGCAAACGGTTCGATCAGGATATCTCGGCGGTGTGTGGATGTTTCAAGATTT
The DNA here is from genome assembly GCF_056536585.1 of Ruegeria sp. CK2. Classification (NCBI taxonomy): domain Bacteria; kingdom Pseudomonadati; phylum Pseudomonadota; class Alphaproteobacteria; order Rhodobacterales; family Roseobacteraceae; genus Ruegeria; species Ruegeria sp. CK2. Next base: position 241,969 of record NZ_JBQFPW010000002.1, on the reverse strand, counting down.
CGGTCGTGGACGGTGTCGTTGCCGACGCACGGATCGCCTTTGGCGGCATGGCGGGCATTCCGAAACGGGCTGCATGTGTCGAGGCCGCGCTGGTCGCAGAGCCCTGGACCCTTGAAACCATCCGGGCCGCTATCCCCGCCTTTGCCGACGACTTTACCCCGATGACGGACATGCGCGCCTCGGCACTCTATCGGCTTGAAACGGCCAAGGCATTGCTTGAACGCTATTTCCTTGAGGATCAGGGCGAAGCGACCAATGTGCTGGAGGTGTCGGCATGAGCGTGACCAAACCCCTCCCTCACGACGCGGCGCCGCTGCATGTGTCTGGCACTGCCCGCTATGTGGATGACATCCCAACGCCCAAGGGAACGTTGCATCTTGCCTTTGGCCTCAGCCCGATTGCCAAGGGTGCGATCAAGACCATGGATCTGTCTGCAGTCAAGACTGCAGACGGCGTTTTGATGGTGATGACAGCAGAAGACCTGCCGTTTGCCAACGATGTCTCCCCTTCTATCCATGATGAACCCCTGCTTTCCAACGGCACCGTTCACTACATCGGTCAGCCTGTTTTCCTTGTGGTCGCGACCAGCCATCTAGCCGCGCGCAAAGCCGCAAGATTAGGCAAGATCGACTATGCCGAAGAGACGCCGATCCTGACAGTGGAAGAGGCATTGGCCACCGACAGCCGGTTCGAAGATGGCCCACGCATCTATGCCAAGGGCGATGCGGAGGCCGCCATTTCAACCGCGACCCATGTGATCGAGGGCACGTTCGAGATTGGTGGCCAGGAGCATTTCTATCTGGAGGGTCAGGCCGCGTTGGCGGTGCCGAATGAGGGTGCGGATATGCTGGTGCACAGCTCGACCCAGCATCCCACCGAGATTCAGCACAAAGTTGCGGATGCGTTGGGCGTTCCCATGCACGCGGTCCGTGTCGAGACCCGCCGCATGGGCGGAGGGTTTGGCGGCAAGGAAAGCCAGGGCAACGCCTTGGCCGTGTCCTGCGCGATCGCGGCGCGTGCGACCGGTAAGGCTTGCAAGATGCGCTATGATCGGGATGACGACATGATCATCACTGGCAAGCGCCATGCGTTCCGCATTTCGTACCGCGCCGGGTTTGACGAGCACGGCCATATTCAGGGGGTTTCTTTCTTGCACTATGCGATCTGCGGCTGGGCGCAGGACCTGTCCCTGCCCGTCGCGGACCGTGCCATGTTGCATTCAGACAATGCCTATCTGCTGCCGAATGCGCGGATCGAGAGCCATCGGCTGAAGACCAACACCCAATCCGCCACCGCTTATCGCGGGTTCGGCGGCCCGCAGGGCATGGTCGGCATCGAACGCGTCATGGACCACGCGGCCCATGAACTGAAGCTTGACCCGGTCGAGTTGCGGCAACGGAACTACTATGAGCCTGCGCATGCGGTTGCCGATCTCGCGCCAACGCCGAAGCCACTGGGACACCCGGATCCGCACGAAGATCTGACCAGCCGCGGCGCGGCTGAAATGGCCCCATCAAACACGCCGGTCCGCCCGGTACCTGAAGGCGGTAACACGACGCCCTACGGCATGGAAGTTAGCGACTTTGAATTGCATGGCATGACGACCGCCCTGCTGGCCTCCAGCGACTACGCAGCGCGTAAAGCGGCCATCGCACAATGGAACGCCAAGAATTCCGTGATCAAGAAAGGCATTGCGTTTTCTCCGGTCAAGTTTGGTATTTCTTTCACGCTGACACATCTAAATCAGGCGGGTGCGCTGGTGCATGTCTATCAGGATGGCTCGGTCCATCTGAACCATGGCGGCACCGAGATGGGGCAAGGGCTATTCCAGAAAGTGGCGCAGGTTGCGGCGTCGCGTTTTGGCATCCCTTTGGAGATGGTGAAGATCACCGCAACTGATACGGCCAAGGTGCCGAATACCTCGGCCACGGCGGCATCGTCCGGTAGTGACTTGAACGGGATGGCGGTCAAAGCCGCCTGCGATACGATCCGGGACCGCATGGCGGACTATCTGGCCGAACGCCATCAGGCCGATCCGTCAAGCGTTCGTTTCACCGACGGCCATGTGGAAGTTGGCGAGGAGCGCTACAGTTTTGCCGAGGCAGCGGCGCTTGCCTATCAGGGGCGAGTCAGCCTTTCCGCAACCGGGTTTTACAAAACCCCCAGGATCGAATGGGACCGCATCAAGGGGCGCGGTCGGCCGTTCTTTTACTTCGCTTACGGAGCCTCGGTCACAGAGGTTGCGGTGGATATCCTGACAGGCGAAAACCGCATCCTGCGCACGGATATCCTGCATGATGCAGGCGCGTCGCTGAACCCTGCATTGGATATCGGGCAGATAGAAGGTGGCTACGTACAGGGCGCGGGCTGGTTGACGACGGAAGAACTGATCTGGGACGACAAGGGCAACCTTCGTACCCACGCGCCGTCGACTTACAAGATCCCGGCCTGTTCTGACCGGCCCGACGTATTCAACGTGGCGCTCTGGAACGCGGAGAACCGAGAGGACACGATCTATCGGTCCAAGGCGGTGGGTGAACCGCCGTTCATGCTGGGCATATCGGCATGGCTGGCGCTGTCGAATGCGGTGGCAGCCTGCGGCACTCGTTATCCGGCGCTGGACGCCCCTACCACGGCTGAACAGATCTGGCACGGCGTCCAACGGGTAAGGGGAGATACCTGATGGGATTTGATCGGGAGGCTTTGAGGGAGGCGGTCATTAACCACGGCACCGTGGTCCGCGTTGTGGTCGCCGGGATCAAGGGATCGTCCCCCCGCGAGGTTGGGGCTTCGATGCTTGTTTGGAAGACGGGTCAAAGCGGGACAATCGGCGGCGGCACTTTGGAATTTCAGGCAGCTGAGGCGGCGCGGTTGCAAACTGCGCAGTCCCGCCTGACTCAACACGCGCTTGGGCCAGATATGGGACAATGCTGCGGAGGGGCGGTGACGCTGCTCAGCGAGAGCTATGACCGAGCAGCTGTAGACTGCCTGGACGACGCCATTATTGCTCGTTCGGTATCTTGTGGTGAGATGCCTTTGTCGGTGAAGCGCTTGCTGGCAAAGGCCCGTGGACAGGGTGCGCAGCCAGATCCGCAACTCATCGATGGCTGGATGGTGGAGCCGGTGCATAAACCAACTCGTCATCTTTGGATCTGGGGCGCTGGCCACGTTGGTCGCGCGTTGGTTGATGTTCTGGCACCTCTCCCTGATTTGGCCATTACCTGGGTTGACACCGGACCAGAGCGATTTCCCGAAATGGTACCAGCGGGCGTAACCACCGTGCCCGCGGCGAAACCCGCCGAGCTTGTCCGCCACGCCCCGCACGATGCCGAACATCTTGTGCTGACTTACTCACACAATCTGGACCTAGAACTGTGCAACAGGCTGCTTTTGCACGATTTCCGCTTTGCGGGCCTGATTGGGTCGGCTACGAAATGGGCACGGTTTCGGTCGCGACTGGCGGCCCTTGGGCATTCGCCTGAGCGGATCGGGCGGATCACCTGCCCAATTGGTGACCCATCACTGGGTAAGCACCCGCAGATGATCGCCGTTGGTGCCGCGGCGCAGATCCTGCGCCCAGCCCGGCAGAACGAACTGAAGAAGGACCTGAGCGCGTGACCACTCCACTTCTGAGCCTGCAAGGGCTGACCAAAGCTTATCCCGGCGTCGTGGCCAATGATCAGGTGTCCTTTGACATCGGTGAGGGAGAGGTTCACGCCTTGTTGGGCGAAAACGGCGCGGGCAAATCCACGCTTGTTAAGATGATCTATGGCTTGGTGAAACCCGACAGCGGCACAATGCTGCTGCGGGGGCAGTCCTTTACACCATCCGAGCCCCGCGCAGCGCGCGCCGATGGGATCGCGATGGTGTTCCAGCATTTCTCGCTGTTTGACGCGCTTAACGTGGCCGAAAACATTGCGTTGGGGATGGAGAACCCACCTGCGATGGGGGATTTGGCTTCGCGCATCCGGGAGGTATCCGAGACCTATGGCCTGCCGCTGGACCCGTTTCGAACTGTTGGTGACCTGTCAGCCGGTGAGCGGCAGCGGGTTGAGATCATTCGCTGCCTGCTGCAAGATCCAAAGCTGCTGATCATGGACGAACCGACCTCGGTTCTGACGCCGCAAGAGGTTGAGATTCTGTTCGAGACCCTGAACAAGTTGCGGTCCGAGGGGACCTCGATCCTGTATATCTCGCATAAGCTGGAAGAGATCCGGACGCTGTGTGACCACGCCACGATCCTGCGTTTAGGCAAGAACGTCGGCGAATGTGTTCCGTCTGAGACCTCGGCGCGCGATATGGCCGAGATGATGGTCGGATCGACCTTGCAGACACCAGAGCGCAGCGGGCGTGAGTTTGGCGATGTCGCACTGGATGTCAGCGGCTTGTCGGTGCCGTCGCCCTCAGAATTCGGTACAGCACTGCGCAATGTGCATATGACGGTAAGCAAAGGTGAGGTTCTGGGCATCGGTGGGGTCGCCGGAAACGGCCAAGACGAATTGCTGGGCGTACTGTCCGGTGAAATTCCAACCGCAGCTGATGCCATTAAATTCGCCGGTCAGCCTATTGGCAAGCTTGGACCCACCGCGCGGCGCAAGCTGGGCGTCCTGACCGCGCCAGAGGAGCGGCTGGGCCATGCCGCGGCGCCTGACATGAGCCTGACCGAGAACGCATTGCTGACCGGATCGGTCCGCGAAGGGCTGGAAAACAACGGTTTCCTGAAGTGGGCCGAAACCCAAAGCTTTGCTGAGAAGATCATCAACGCGTTCGACGTTCGCACACCCGGCCCCGAGAACGCGGCGCGGTCCTTGTCGGGCGGAAACCTGCAGAAATTCGTCATCGGGCGAGAGGTTTTGCAAGATCCCGACGTGCTGGTGGTGAACCAACCAACCTGGGGCGTGGATGCGGCCGCGGCGGCCGCGATCCGACAGGCCATTCTGGATCTGGCCGCCAAAGGCACCGCGGTTGTGTGCATCAGTCAGGACCTGGATGAGCTCATGGAAATCTCAGACAGCTTTGCCGCGTTGAACGAAGGGCGGTTAAGCGCTCCGCGCGAGACGACCGGTCTGACCGTGGAAGAGATTGGCCTGATGATGGGCGGTGCACATGGTATGGAGGTTGCTCATGTGTGACCCGTGGGATCGCCTTCGGCGAGAGTATTTACAAAAAGATGAAGAACGCGGGGGGATGAGCGTGTGATTGTGTTGGAGAAACGGCCTCAGCCGTCCAAGGCGTGGTCCTATGCGACCCCTTTGGTGGCTGTGCTGGCAACGATGGTGTTTGGGGGCATCTTGTTCACCATTCTGGGCAAGAACCCGATCGAAGCCATTGGCACCATTTTTTGGGAGCCCCTGTTTGGCGAATTTGCGTTCTACTATCGTCCGCAATTGCTGGTGAAAGGCGCGCCATTGGTGCTGATTGCGATCGGCCTGTCGCTGGGCTTTCGCGCCGGCATCTGGAACATCGGTGCCGAAGGGCAATACATCATGGGTGCAATCTTTGGGGCGGGGGCCGGTCTGGCGTTTTATCCAATTGATGCGTTCTATGTTTTCCCGATCATGGTGCTGGCCGGGGCCTTTGGTGGCTGGCTTTGGGCATCTATTCCGGCCTTTTTGAAAGTGCGGTTTGGCACCAACGAAATCCTCGTCTCGCTGATGTTGGTTTATGTGGCTGAGCAGATGCTGGCCTCAGTCTCACTGGGGTTATTGAAGAACCCCGAGGGTTTTGGCTTTCCCGGCTCGCGCAACCTGCAATCCTACGACGCCGCCCATAACGCCGAGCTGATCTCCGGATCTGGCATGCATTGGGGTGTCGTGACCGCGTTGATTGCCGTGATCTTTGCCTATGTTCTGCTGAACCGGCACATGTTGGGGTTCCACATCCGCCTTACGGGTGAGGCTCCGCGCGCCGCTAAATTTGCTGGTGTGAACCCGGCCCGCTTAATCTTGTTTTGCCTCGGCCTGTCCGGCGCGCTGGCCGGGTTGGCCGGTATGTTTGAGGTCTCTGGCCCCTCTGGTGTGGTCAGCATAGATTTCAACGTCGGCTATGGTTTCACCGCGATCATTGTGGCGTTTTTGGGCCGTCTGCATCCGGTGGGTATCCTGCTGGCCGGTGGGCTGATGGCGCTGACCTATATTGGCGGTGAAATTGCACAATCCCAATTGGGTTTGCCGGCCGCCGCCATTCAGGTGTTCCAGGGGATGCTTCTGTTCTTCCTCTTGGCCTTTGATCTTTTGACCAATTACCGCATCCGTGCGGCCCGTAGCGAGGTAGCCTGAGCCATGGATCTAGGTGAAATCAATCCCGTTCTTCTGGTCGCCTCGTTGATGGTGGCTGCAACCCCGCTGCTGCTGGCCGCCATCGGCGAGCTGGTGGTCGAGAAAGCTGGTGTGCTGAATCTCGGTGTCGAAGGCATGATGATCGTTGGCGCGATCAGCGGTTTTGCGACATCCGTCGAAACCGGCTCGCCCTGGCTGGGATTCCTTGCAGCAGCGGTCGGCGGCGCCGTGTTGTCGTTGCTGTTCGTTCTGCTAACTCAGGTTGCGTTGGCCAATCAGGTGGCCAGCGGGTTGGCCCTTACGTTGTTCGGGTTGGGATTCAGTGCCCTTCTTGGGCAAGGCTACGTTGGGGTAAAACCGCCAAGTATGGGAGAAATCCATATCCCGGTGATCAGCGATATCCCGGTGATCGGACCAATCCTGTTCCAGCATGATCCGATCCTTTACGTTGGCATCGCCCTAACCGCCGCAGTCTGGGCCGTTCTCAAATACACGCGCGCCGGCCTTGTGCTGCGCGCAGTGGGCGAAAACCACGACGCCGCCCATGCTCTGGGATACAAAGTTATCAAGATCCGCATCATGGCGATCCTGTTCGGCGGTGCCTGTGCGGGCCTCGGCGGTGCCTATATCAGCCTGATCCGCGTCCCACAGTGGACCGAGGGTATGACGGCCGGTGTCGGCTGGATCGCGCTGGCACTGGTTGTCTTTGCCAGTTGGAAACCATGGCGCGCGCTTTTGGGTGCTTATTTGTTTGGCGGAATCACGGTCTTGCAGCTTAATCTGCAGGCAGCGGGCGTTGCCATTCCCGTCGAGTATCTGGCAATGTCACCCTATATCATCACGATCCTTGTGCTTGTGATCCTTTCGGCCGACAAGAGCAGCGCACCTGCCTCACTGGGCCGGATTTTCCACGCCTCGCACTAGACGGGGCCAATTGAACCAACTTGGGGAGTAACTACATGAAATTAACATCACTTCTGGCAAGCGCCGCCATGGCGCTGGGTCTGGCCTCGGGTGCCATGGCCGAAGACAAAACCAAGGTCGGCTTTGTCTATGTCGGTCCTGTCGGCGATGGCGGCTGGACCTATGAGCATAACAAAGGTCGCCTGGCCGTCGAGGAACATTTCGGCGACAAGGTTGAGACGGTGTTTGTTGAATCGGTGCCCGAAGGCCCGGATGCAGAACGCGTGATGACTCAGATGGCGCTGGAAGGCGCGGACCTGATCTTTACCACCTCGTTCGGCTATATGGACCCGACCATCAACGTGGCCCAAAAGTTCCCGGACGTGAAGTTCGAGCATGCGACCGGCTACAAAACGGCTGACAATGTATCGGTCTATTCGGCTCGCTTCTATGAAGGCCGTGCCGTTCAGGGGCATATCGCCGGTAAAATGACCGAGTCGAACATCATCGGTTACATCGGTTCCTATCCGATCCCCGAAGTGATCCGTGGCATCAACTCGGCCTACATCCACGCCAAAAAGGTGAACCCGGATGTCGAGTTCAAAATCATCTGGGCTTACACGTGGTTCGACCCGGCAAAAGAGGCTGATGCAGCTTCGGTTCTGATCGAACAGGGCGCGGACGTGATCCTGCAGCACACCGACTCGACGGCGCCGCAAGCGGCTGCGCAAGAGGCCGGCAACGTGATCACCTTTGGTCAGGCCTCGGACATGAGCGAATACGCTCCGATGCCGCGCGTCAGCTCGATCATCGACAACTGGGCCCCCTACTATATCGCGCGCACTCAGGCCGTGATGGATGGCAGCTGGGCAACGGCGAACACCTGGGACGGTATCGGCCCGGGTATGGTCGAGATTGGCGAAATCTCGGACGCGGTTCCAGCGGATATCAAAGAAGAAGCGCTGGCGATGACGGCGGCGCTTGCTGACGGAAGCTATCACCCATTCACCGGCCCGCTGAAAAAGCAGGACGGTAGTGACTGGCTGGCGGACGGTGAAACCGCAGATGATGGCACATTGGCGGGCATGAACTTTTACGTTGAAGGGCTGGAAGGCGAAATCCCGCAGTAAAGCCGCCAAAAGCGCTAAACTAAGAATGCCCGCATTGATCATGCGGGCATTTTCTATTTTGGTCAGCGAGGATCGACCACCCAGGTACTGCTGCTGCTTGGTTGGCCCTAAGTGCTTCGCTAAAGCCCCTTCACGCCCTCACGCCGCCCGAGGCGCGGTCGGTGGTTCTTTCGCGCCTGTCATAAAAGCCACAGCATCAGACATGGTGTAGTCTTTGGGATTGATCACACAAAGCCGTTTGCCCAACCTGTGAACATGGATACGGTCGGCAACCTCAAAGACATGCGGCATGTTGTGGCTGATCAGGATGATCGGAATACCGCGCGACTTCACATCAATTATCAGCTCTAACACCCGACGGCTTTCTTTCACGCCCAAAGCCGCAGTTGGTTCGTCCAGAATGATCACCTTAGACCCGAAGGCAGCAGCGCGTGCGACCGCAACACCCTGACGCTGACCACCTGAAAGGGTCTCGACGGCCTGATTGATATTTTGGATCGTCATCAAACCCAGTTCCGTTAATTTGTCCCGGGCGAATTTTTCCATCGCAGGCCGGTCAAGCATTCTGAAAACCGAACCCAACGGGCCTTTTCGACGAATTTCCCTGCCCATAAACATGTTGTCGGCAATGGAAAGCGCCGGAGACATGGCAAGTGTCTGATACACAGTTTCGATCCCTGCTCCCCGTGCATCAATCGGAGAATGAAAATTCACCTTCTGGCCCTCAAGCCAGACCTCACCTTCGTCAGGCGCCACCGCGCCCGAAACGGCCTTGATCAGCGTCGACTTACCGGCACCATTATCCCCGATCACAGCCAGGATCTCCCCTGGCATCAGATCGAAGTCGCACTGATCCAGCGCGGTTACCTTGCCGTAGCGCTTGACCAGGTTCCGTCCTTTGAGAATGGGTTCCATCAGGCTGCTACCTTTCTGATCCACTGGTCAACGGCGACCGCTGCAATGATGAGAATGCCAATCAGCAAGAAGGTCCATTGCGCATCAGCCCCGAGCAGGCGCAAGCCGAGCGTAAACACCCCGACAATCAGCGCTCCGAACAGCGATCCGAGGATCGACCCGCGACCGCCAAACAGCGAGATGCCACCAATCACAACCGCCGTAATGCTTTCGATATTGGCCAACTGCCCTGACGTCGGGGATACCGACCCGATACGCCCAATCAGTGCCCAACCCGCAAAAGCGCAAATCAGCCCCGACAACATGTAAACTGACATCAGCGTCCGATGGACGTTGACCCCCGACAACTCAGCCGCTTCCGGGTCATCGCCGACCGCATAAACATGCCGTCCCCAGGCCGTATGGCGCAGCGCATAGGAGAGCCCAAGGATGAGCAAAAGCATGAACAAAACGCCAACAGTGAAAACCGCCCCACCCACATTAAACTTGGTTCCGAACAGCTGCAATATGGGTGCGTTGGTCTCGATGTCCTGGGATCGGATCGTTTCGTTTTGCGAATACAGAAAGTTTGCGGCCAACACGATTTGCCACATGCCAAGCGTGACGATAAAGGGTGGCAGCTTGATGCGGCTGATGAGAAATCCGTTCACCGCCCCGAACGCGGTACCAACGGCAAGCCCGCACAGGATCGCGACAGAGGGCGGCAACCCGTAGCGGAATGTGAATTGCCCCATGACGACGGAAGACATCACCATGATCGCACCAACGCTCAGGTCGATGCCCGCCGTCAGGATCACAAGACTTTGGGCTGCGGCCACGATGCCAACGATCTGAACCTGTTGCAGGATCAGGGTCAGCGCGAAAGGCGAGAAGAATTTTGCGCCGAGCAAAAGCCCAAACACAACAATAGCAGCGACAAGAACGATCAACGGAACCAACGATGGGTTCACGTGCAAAAAGTGCTGAACCGTCCCGACAAAACCACGGTGATGGTCATCAAACTCGGCGACTTGCTCCGGGCTGCCAGCTGCTGCGGCCTCGAAGTCATCGGATTGTCGTGAAGTCTCGGACATTAAGAATCCCCCAAGCGTCAAGTGCCCGTTTACGGACCACTTTAGCAAGTTTTTGGGTGAGAGGGTGGTTTGGCGTCAGGAGGCCGCATTTGCAGCCTCCTGCAGGTTACTTTAGCCCCAGCAGAGGTCCATGCCTTCTTTCACTGAAATGGAATCAACGCCCTCAGCTGCCTGATCGGTCACAAGCGCAACGCCAGTATCATAGAAGTCTTTTCCCGGCGTGTTTTCAGGCTTAACGCCCTCGTCCGCCCATTTCTTGACCGCTTCAACACCCAGAGACGCCATCAAAAGCGGGTACTGTTGTGAAGTTGCCCCAATTACACCGTCTGCCACGTTTTGCACACCTGGGCAGCCCCCGTCGACGGATACGATCAGCACATCGTTCTCGCGCCCAATGGCTTTCAGCGCTTCATACGCACCCGCGGCCGCAGGTTCGTTGATCGTGTGAACAACGTTGATCGTCGGGTCCTTGGCCAGAAGATTCTCCATCGCGCGGCGACCGCCTTCTTCATTGCCTGCGGTCACGTCACTGCCGACAAGGCGTGGATCATCTTCATCCCCGATGACATTCGGGTCTGCTAGATCAACTCCGAACCCTTCCAGAAAGCCTTGGTTGCGCAGCACATCCACGGTGGGTTGGCTGACCGCAAGGTCTAGCGTGGCGATTTTGGCATCATTAGCGGCATCCCCGAGGGACGCTTTTGCCCATTGACCGATCAGCAGCCCGGCCAGGAAGTTGTCGGTGGCAAATGTCGCATCGGCCGAGTCAATCGGCTCCAGCGGTGTATCCAGTGCAATCACAAGCAGGCCTGCGTCGCGGGCCTGTTGCACAGCCGGAACAATTGACGAGGTGTCCGAAGCGGTCAGCAGAATGCCCTTGGCGCCATCCAGTATACAGGTTTCGATCGCCTGCACCTGAGTTTCGTGGTCGCCATCGACCTTGCCTGCGAATGCCTTGAGCGTCATTCCCAATTCCTCAGCCTTGGCTGTGGCACCTTCTTTCATTTTGACGAAGAAGGGGTTGGTGTCAGTTTTGGTGATCAGGCAAACGGTTTCGCCTGCTGCCATCGCGCTACCGGCCATGGCAATTACCGCCAGCGCCGTAGCTCCCGCAAGATTTGCAAGTTTCATTAGTAATCCTCCCAGTTTCTCCCATGCCCGCAAGGGCATATGGGTGATCGGGTGGATAACGACCCGACCCCACAGGAAAAATCATCTTGAGATTCGGTATTTTTGTCAATAATTAAATCACTCTTAATTATTATTGACAGGTTAGGGCGATCCTCACATTGTTGGGCAAGGGAGGGAACGCGTTGCCTGTGGACTTGAAGCAAGACGACACCCCGTCAGATCGGGTTTCAGACGTGCGCGGCACCAACCAAAGCGGTATGCGCGCGCGCAATGAACGGCTTGTTTTGTCCCTTGTCAGACGGCACCAGGCATTGGCCAAATCCGAAATTGCGCGCATGACGGGGCTTTCGGCGCAAACGGTTTCCGTCATCATGCGCCAGCTCGAACAAGACGGGCTATTGCTCCGGGGTGAGCCGATCCGCGGCAAAGTCGGGCAACCCTCAGTTCCAATGCGACTGAACCCTGAAGGTGCGTTGTTTCTGGGTTTGAAAATTGGACGCCGCAGCACTGAACTGGTTTTGACAGATTTTCTAGGCAGTGTCCGCCAGCGCGAAAGACGGACATATGACTATCCCACGCCTGTTGCGACGCTGGATTTCGCACGCGAAGCGCTTGACAAAATGCTGTCCAATCTCCCCCCGGTCGAGCGGGGCAGAGTTTCAGGCCTGGGGATTGCAATGCCCTACTTTCTTTGGGATTGGGCACAAACGCTGCGGGTGCCACAAGAAAAAATGGACCCATGGCGCACCACAGATATCAAAGCGGCTCTGGCTGCGACCTATGACTTCCCGGTTTTCCTGCAAAATGACGCAACAGCTGCCTGCGGGGCAGAACTGGTTTTTGGTCCCGCCGAAGGCCCCCGAGATTTCCTGTATTTCTATGTCGGCTACTTCATTGGCGGAGGGGTGGTTCTAAACAGATCGATCTTTTCAGGGAGAGGAAATGCAGGAGCGTTGGGGCCCCTGCCAGTGCCAACGGAAACAGGTCAGGTGCAGCCTTTGATCGACGTTGCCAGCCTCTACGTTCTTGAACGTTCGATTGCATGCAGCGGTGATGCAGCCAATTTGATGTGGGAATCGACAAGCCGATGGGACGTACCAGACCTCCATCTGAACAACTGGTTGAAACAAGCGTCACTCGGGCTGGCATATGCCATCGCCTCATCTTGCAGTGTTATTGATTTTAATTGCGTGAAAATAGACGGCTGGATGCCACCGGACATCAAAACCCGCCTAATTGAAGGGATCGAAGCGCAGTTGTCCCGCATCAATCTGACGGGTCTTGAGCGACCGGTAATTCACGCCGGATCTGTTGGCCCAGACGCGCGCTCGCTTGGGGCGGCGAGCTTACCTCTTTCAGAGAAATATCTGGTAGAGGCCTGATTTCAAGGTCATTTCAACTGAATCCAAGCATCGGAATTGACGTCACTGGACGGCAGAACATCATCCGCCAAACTTGATCACGGAAAAGGCGAAGTTGTCCTGGTCGGGCGAATCCAGTTCCTTTAGAGCTTTAACCAATCTTCCCGCTATCGCTTCGCTCTGATGTGACCTATTCCCAGCCACGATGGATTGGATTTGTTCTTCGCTCAAGAATTGCAAGCCATCACTGGCTGCTATCAGGATATCGCCGGGCTCAAGATGGGAAGCGTGTTCCGGGCAATCTGTTTTGGGAATGTTGCCTCCCATGATCACCGACGTCAGCGTGTTTCGGTCGGGGTGTTCATAAGCGCTTTGCTGGTCCAGAATGCCCAATTTGACCATCATGTCGATCTGAGGTGCCATCGAATGATCCTCATTCATCTGACACAACTCTCCGTCACGTAGGCGATAAAGCGGCGAATCTCCAATGGACAGCCAGAAGGCCCGAGATTCGATCAGCACCAGGACCAAAAGGGTCGCGCCCATGCCCCTGGTTTCGGAATAACGACTAGCAACCTCGCGTAAACAGCCATTTGCTACTTCGGCTGCTTTCATAAGGCATTCTCGCACTTCCGCGTCCGAGGATAGGCAATTCAAACCGGAGAACTTCCAGTAGTTGAACACTTCAGTGGATACAATCTTGGATGCGATATCCCCTGCCGCGTGACCACCCATACCGTCAGACACAACCACGATACCGATGTCAGAACCCACGGGGCAATCCATCAGGATCGCGTCCTCTTGATACTCGCGTTTTCCTGGGTCGATGACGGTTGCAATATCAAGCTGGGTGACAGATTGACCCCGGGTTTTTGGCCGTTTCACTTTTTCAAATTGTACCATTAGCTTTTCTGAGTACGGATCCAATAAGTTCTTCAAGTTCATTTGGCTACCTGCGACGAAGTTGCCTAGAGGCTTTCTGGTTTGGATCACGCCCCTTCTAAAAATCCCCGAATACGCTCGCGCGTTGCGCGACAGCATAGGGCTATTTGACGGGTCGGGTTCGTGATCTTTCGCGTTACTTAGTTTCGAATATCTCTCAGCACCCAAAGGTCTCTCGCGATCTTCATCAACACGTTTTGAAGTCATTCGACCTCCTATCCACCGTTGGCCTGACTGTAGTTTCCTATTTGAATTCAGTCACTAAGGCGCAAGTGGAAGCTCGACGGCCTTCAATTCGCCGTTCCGCGCGATCGTCAACAGCGCCGTTTCCACTCCAGTATTCCCCAAGGCTTCAAATGTTTCTTCAAGAGCGTTTTGACCTTCAAAAGTAACTTTGGAAGCGGCTTCCGAGACGACAACATCGCCAACGCGTAAAGATGAAATTGCGGATGGGGACCGGGACACTTTTGTGATCCACTTGTCGTCGCCGATGCTAACCGTCATGAATTGCACACCATTTGTCAGTTCGGTGGCCTTGCCGGTGCGGACAGTCAAACTCTGTTCGACAATGGGGCCGTCTCTCTCGGTTTTGACCCTCATTTCGACCAGCTTCTCACCCGTGCTAGAGACATCGGACTTTGACTGGATCGCACGAATGATTGATGCATCATCCACGACCAGATGGCCGTTGACCGAATAGATGATGGTGCCGGATTTCAACCAGTCCGTTGCGTTTTGATCAAGGTCTGACCGGACCAAGGTGACCATCGAAAAGCTGCCTTGTGGCTGCGCCGTGGTAACGGTTGTGAACGGCAGGTCAACTGCCTGCCCCGACCACCCAATCCAACTCGTTTTCAGAGCAGCCGGCGTAACCGCAGCCTCCACTGTATCAGCTTCGTCTGCCACGGGTTGAACGACAACTGCGGCGTCTGCGACAGATGCAAGTTCCTCAGCCGATGCCGCGGCCGCCACAACGCTTTCCTCGACCACAGGCTCCACTTCTGAAGTTGCAATATTGGTCACATTCGTTTCAGTCGGAGCTGGAGCGCCGCCTTGCATGACAAAAAATCCAACCCCGCCGATCACCGCAGCAACAACGAGCGCGATGAGAGCAACAGGTTTGGACCCGCCACTGCGCTCGGGGCCCATGTTCACTTCAACCGTATCGCTGACCTCTTTGACATCCGCGGGTACAGCCTTCATTTCGACCGGCATTTTTTCGTTCAGCGCATCCAACCATTCCTGAACGGACTGGAACCTGTCTGCGGGTGGAATGCTCAGCGCCCGATCAATTGATCTTAGGAAAGACGGGCGATACCCTTCTATTGCGCCTTCCAGCGGCTTGTAGGTGTCGGCTCCGTTCTGAGCCAAGCCGGCCAACCGTGCCTGACTGTCATCCGGCGCATTCCCTTTGATGACGTGATAGAAAGTGGCGGCCAGCGCATACAGGTCGCTGGATTGATCCTGCTCCCCCCCCTGAAGATAAAACTCCTGCGGGGAGTAACCTTCTTTGACGACACGCAGCATCGACATGGCCCGGTCAGATTTGGCTTCGCTTTCCCGAGCAGCGCCGAAATCGATAACGACAGGTTCACCTTTTTGGTTGATCAGAATGTTGTCAGGAGAAATATCCCGGTGAAGCATTCCGTTGCTGTGAATGAAACCCACCGCTTCAAGCGTCTGGCGTAGCATTCTTTCAACTTCGTCCGGTGGGATGTTCTCTCGTTCTTCTATCGTGTCCAACAAGTCTTGGCCTTCGATAAAGTCGATCGCCATGTAAGCTGTTTCGTTGTCCCGGAAGACCTGATGAACACCTGCGATGTTCGGATGAACAAGCTTGGACTGGTTGCGGGCTTCTTTTTCGAAAGACCTTACAAGTGCCTCATAGGATGAGACATGCGATTGCGAGCGAGGGCGGACCGCCGTCTCGCTTCTCCGACAAATTGCCTCGGGGAAGCACTCCTTGATCACAACAGTTCGTTCTAGGCTGTCCTTGGCAAGATACGTGATGCCGAACCCGCCGCTGTTTAGAAAACGGATGATCGTATACTGACCGGATAACAGTTGAGTTCCCGGCGCAAGTTCATCCTGGAACTGCTGGCTAGTGTGAACTGGTTGTACCATGAATAATCGTTACCTTACTTTGACCAGATCAATCTGTGACTGGCCGTTGTTTTGTCAGCGCCGCTACCTGAGTGTGTTAAGGCACTGACTTTTAATTCCTAACCTTCCCATGCGAACCCATCCGCATTGGGTCTTTGTACTTCGCTCCAAACCTCAACACGTCGGTTTTTCGCACGACCTGCCGCGTTTGTGTTGCAGGCAACAGGGGCCATTTCGCCATAGCCCCTGATTTCGATCACGGTGCCTTCTGCCCCGTTTTGGTCAACGTTGTCTTTCAGTTCGCTCAGCACTTTTTTCGCACGTGCCAGCGACAAGCTGCGGTTCTTGCCAAAACTGCCGCCTGCATCAGCGAAACCGGCCAGCACAATTCTGTCTGGCTTGACGTCGGCAATGTAATCGGCAATCCGGGCGATATCCCGTTTGGCCTTGTTGTCCAAATTGGCGGACCCGGGCGCAAAGCGGAACGTTGTAGACAGGCGTGTTGTCGTAAGCCTGTCCGCGACGAAAGAACGGACTTCTGTCGCGTTGGCCGAAGCCGACATCGTTTCGATGTCCGCCTGCAGCTGATGGTATTTCTCTACCTCGTCCTGTTCGATAACGGACAGGCTTGTGATACCCGATTTCGATACCAGCCCATCGATTTTGGGGCTGTCGAGAAAACTCACAAACGATGCGCTAAGACCGTTCAGATCACGGCGGTTGTACGCGGTAACCCGGTTTTGCAGGCCATATTCCTCGGTCTTCATGGCGAATTGGTTCGGCAGATGAACGATGCCGCATTCGCTGCGCAATGGGACGGGACGGGCGTCGCGGATGCTGGAAAACCGCATGACGCCGAAACCGTATGGATCGGATTCAATAGCGCGTGACAGCTCACGCACAGATTTAACCGTTTTTGTGTCTGAGCGGGCCTGACGCCCCTGCGGCGACAGGATCAGAGCATCGATCCGATGAAAGGCTTCTGATGCCTTTGGCAAAGTATAGACGTTGATCTTGTGATCAGGGCCACCCAGGTCTTGCCAATTGCCAACTTCACCGGACATGACCTGTGAAATCTGTTCGATTGTCAGAGTTCCAAGGGTGTTCTTCGGATGTACAGTGGCGGTATAGCCGTCGACGGCCAGAACATGCTCTTGTTCAAACGCGGTCAGTTCCCCAAGGCCGTTTTTTCTGGCCTGCGCGAAATTCTCGGGCGTAACGGGCTCTTCGCTGATAATCAAATCGCCTGAGCGCGAAATCAGGGTGTCAAACAGCCCCTGGCCAGAGGCTTCCTTGACCAGCACATTATGAACAGGGTTTGCATCTTCATCCGTGATCAGGATGTCAAAGGCGGTCTTTTCGTCAGCGGTAGAGTTACGGTCACCTAGTGTGCTGAATTCATACTGTTCACCAAGCGGCGAACCTTGCAGATCAAACACATCAGACAGAAGTTCTTGTTCAGCGGCAAACCCTTCAACAACCAGCGGCAGCAGGATGTCAGCAAGGCCTGCCGCCCCGGCAACGACCAGATCCGTGTTTGTTGGCAGAGCCTTAGGGCATGCCGCGCCCTGACAGTCAAATGCATCCGCATCCAAAGACAGCACACCGATATTGGACCGAATAATGAACTTTCCGGGCTGCGCGGCGACAAGCTTACCAGAAACCGATCTGGTGCCCTTCTTGGCCGTCAGGGTGACCTCTTGTGCAAGACCCGCAGACGCAAATCCGGCAAAAGCAATCACTGCAGTGTATTTTAACCAGGTCTTCATACTCGAACTACACCTTGGAAACATTGAACTTGATATTAGGAAGCCACGGCAATACGCGCCGTGGCTTCCATTCGTCATTTACTCCGCGATCCAAACTTCGACACGGCGGTTGATTGCACGGCCACGCGGGCTGTCGTTACACGCCACCGGCTCAAGCTCACCAAAGCCAGCCGCTTTCATCTCAATCCCATCGAGCTCACCATCTGTCGCAACTTCGATGATGTGTTCCAGGGCGGCTTCTGCGCGTTCCTGAGAGATCAGCAGGTTCGAGTCGAACGGGCCTTTGTTGTCGGTGAAACCCACGACCACAACTTCGCTTGGCTTGTTCTCTTTCAGGTAACGCACCATACGCATCAGATCTCGCTCGGCCTTGTTATCAAAGCGTTTGGAACCCGGTGCAAAACGGAACGTCGTGGACAGACGCGAATGCGTGTTCATGTTCTTGAGAAGGCTCTCGACCAATTCGGCCTCGTACTCGTTCTCACCTTCTTCAAGCTCTGCAGCCAGTCGTTCTGCAGCACGTTCCTGGTTGTCTGCTGCGATCGACAGGTCGATGTAGCCAGCTTTGGCGACCAAACCGTCAAGGCTGCTGTCGTCCAGGAAATCAACAAGCTCTCGTGCATACCCTTCAACATCCGAGCGGTTGTAAGCCACAACACGTTCCTGCAGATAGTACTCTTCGGTCTTTAGGTTGAAGTTAGTAGGATCCTGAATGATGCCACAGGTTGTCCGCAACGGTACAGCCCGAGCCGAACGCTTGGCCGCGTAGTTTACGATGCCAAAGCCGGCGACGTCTTCCATGATTGCTGTCGTAAGCTCGGTTCTGTCATGCACGATGCTGGATTCGTTCGTGAGCGTCTTGTCGGATTTTTTGAACAGAAGCTTTTCGATATGATGATATGCCTCAGTTTGCGGGTCGAAGGAATACACGTGAATTGGTGCATCTGAACCGCCCACTTCTGACCAGTTGGTGATATCACCTGCCATGATGTCACGCGCTTGCTTAGTAGTCAGGCTGGGGATCTGGTTCAACGGGTTCACAATCATTGCAAAACCGTCCACGGCGATAACCCGCTCCTGATCAAAGGCGCGCAAGTTGCCACCCTGCCCCTCGGACACGATCGAACGATCCGCCTTTCGTGCAGCTGTTTCCGCGAAAATGATTGATGCGTCATTCTTTGCCAGCCGTTCAAACAGCCGCGCACCATTCGCCGTGTGAATTCCGAAGGTGGCAACGTCGTCGCCTTCGAGATCCGTCAGAACCAGCGCAAAGTCGTGTTCTTCACCATATTTATGGTCGCCAACATCCACTGTTTCGGTATCAACCGGCTCGCCATTTTCGTCATACAACTGAGCTTCGGCTTCCAGGGCTGCCGCGGCGTAGCCTTCAGCCAGAATTGGCACCAAAACCTCAGCGATTTCGTCCGGGGCCGAAATCTCCATATCATAGACGTAGGTCTGCTCGGTTGGGCAGGCTTCGCCTTCACATGTCACCAGATCTTGGTTGATGACAAATTCGCCGATGTCCGTCTCGACTAGGAACTTACCATCTTTCGATGAAAGCAGATTGCCGATGACGTCAATATTGCTGTCTTTACCAACCAGTCGCACCTCTTGTGCGAAGGCCCCGGTTGCGATGCAACCTGAGACGATTGATGCGGCCATACAGAGCCGTGAAAACTTGGAACTCAACATCTTAACTCCTCGAGTCAGCACTCATTTGATGTATTTTTGATGCACTAAATTTGTGCAACAAAAAGGTCGGGATTGTGGCATCGTTTCGATTTCGTTGCTTTTCCGATGTATGAAGCGACTAAACCACAAAGTTGGTCTTCACCTGTTTCTAACCACCAAAGATTACGAAGCCTGCACTTTGTTTTTCAGGGGTAATTTATGGCTGTTGAAAGATGTTTTCTCTCTCAAGTGAAAACCGGTTACGTATTCGACTGAGACTTGAAACAGTCGAAATCGGGCCGGAAATTAGGAATCCAGTTTGATCGCCTCTTCGTACAGCAAGGCGGCTTTTTCTGATTCGAGTTCCAGAACATCCATTTCTTCGCAGAAATGCACAACATCATCGATATTCGGCACTTCCTGGCTGTCAAGCTGTTCTACAACCGGCTGCAATTTCGCCCAATGCACCTTAACTTCGGTCAGAGCCTCAAGCGCGGCATTGCTAGGCGGTTTTGCCATCGTGATCGAGCTGCTGCTGCCTTCGATCAACACATCGATGATCTTGCCGAATTTCTTGGCGTTCTTTTTGAACTTCTTGTGGTGCTCGGCAGTTTCTTTACCTGTCGCGGCAAGAGCAATCTCTTTGCAGATTTTCTGCGTGTACATCCGCTGACGGCCAGCAAAATCCAATGCCAAGGCCAACGCAAGATCAATATCTACGTCGCCGTAAGCCTCTTCCAGCTTGCGAACGACCTCATGGCAGGCTTTTTCCAGAACCTCATCATTGTCGACGATAAGGTGAAGGTGTTCATCATCGACCGAGCCGGCCTCGATGATTTCCTCGATAGCTTTACGGTAGGGCGCCCAAAGTGCTTCCACTTCTTTCAAGGCGTTGTTCACCGATACAAAGCGTTCACGGTCAACGCCCGACGTACCTTTACCTTCTTTGAAGCCCAGCAGAATGTTGTCGAATTCATCGTGCGCATACTGCAGTTCTTTAAGGTCCTTTTCGACCTCAGCACCCAGGCTCAGAAGCACAACGGCCTTTGCAACCTTCTCGGTCAGAAAACTCAGCTTGTCAGCGGCCAAAATTCTGTGCGCAACCTGACCAACGGCCATTGCCAATGCGTTCCCGCCAACCGGCAGTAACGTCGCAATCGCAGCTAGTGCAGCGCTGTTCATGAACGCGCGTCTGTTTAGTGTCATAGCAGTC
This sequence comes from Ruegeria sp. CK2, assembly GCF_056536585.1. Taxonomy (NCBI): domain Bacteria; kingdom Pseudomonadati; phylum Pseudomonadota; class Alphaproteobacteria; order Rhodobacterales; family Roseobacteraceae; genus Ruegeria; species Ruegeria sp. CK2. Next base: position 221,477 of record NZ_JBQFPW010000002.1, on the reverse strand, counting down.
AACCTTACCCTTTTAATCGTTAACCCACCGCTTTTACCTATTGCGACATTTCGTACGCCAATGTGGTCCGCCCAAGAAGAAAATGTGGTGATTTTAGGACTGGCGTGCGCCCAGTGGTTTGGTCGTAACGCTTTGTTTTATAATATCTAGTTGCACCGCCCAGCCTTCTGGACGGCGCAATCTGGGCGTTTTCTTCACGCCCACTTACAACGAAAGTGAAATTGACACGGATCTGAAATTAACCGGTGCGGCATCCCTCAATCGGGTCGCCGCCTCGACACTCCGCTACTCTGAAATTACGCTGCAAAGACGGGTTGTCGTCGTCCAGGAGAAGTCTTGGAAATCGCCTAGCCCAGCGGAACATGCCAACGAAATACTCTGGTGCAACATACGTTACCTTAGGTTGGCAAACAGTCCACACCAGAGTTCGAAATGGATGCGTCGATTACTCGTCCTGCCAGTCAAATGTCTCATCACAGAATGCAGCAAATCGCATCGTTGTCTTGCTGATCCGAATGCTGTCACCGCTAGCAAGCGCCACCGTGCTCAACACTGGACTATCGTTCAATCGCACAAGATTCGCCTTACCACCGTGACCCAAATAGCATTTGCGATCCTCGGGGTCATAGGCAATCACCGCGTGGCTGCTACGCGAAATGCCATTGTCGCCGAAATCCAGTTGAATGGATTGATCGTCATTGCGGCCGATTTGCATGAGACCGCCCGACAAAGCAATACTTGTCCCGCGGCCAGGCCCATCGGAAATGACAAGCCACCCGACCGGGAAACTAGCACGAGCCGCCTGCGATTTGGCAACCGGAGCGCTGTCCATCAAGTCCTGAACGCGGTTTTCTGTCTGTCCAAATCCAATGAACGTGGTTTTAACCCGTTTACGCCGATTTGCAGCCAGAGATTCCGATGCTTCCGCAACAGCTGGCGCGGCCTCGGGTACAGCGGCAGGCTCGGGCATAACCTCGGATAACACTGGTGGTTCAGGGTTGGTTGTGGCCTCAGAAGAGAATGCGACTTCTTCTTGCTTAAGGCTGCCGTCGGAAGCCTCTACAAGTTCGATAGCCGGTGTGGCGTATGCTTCATCGTTAGCCTGTTCAGATACCGTGTCAGCCTCATCTTCTGGCGCATTGTCGTCCGCCACCGGAGCCGAGACGTCATCATGAGGCTGTTGTTCCAGGCCTTCCCCGGACAGCGTCCGACGCAAAACGTCGGTATCTTTGAAAACTTCAACCGTTTTTTTCTGACCGGTTGCATCTTCGCCTGCTTCAGCGGGCGTACCGGTTCCATCGAGAATTCGGCTCAGTGGGCTTTTGTATTTAAACATCTATCGACACCTTTTACCTTAACAACATGATGGGAATGTGCCCCATCATGCGGAGCCCCCATTCCAGCTTTGAGCCACAGGAACATCTATGTTCCCAAAACAAAAAGCCGGCCAAATTGTTAAAATTTCTCATTGCGTCCAAATTTTGTTCTCGAGGAGACGCCGATAAGGAAATGACTTGGCTCAAAACCCATTTTCTCGTCAGCGATCAAAAATCGGGGATATTGTTTTATTAGTTGGAAATCCGCGTGAAAACACAAACCGCTACCAAATGAGTTTATGCAAAAACTTAACTGGGCTAATAAATTTAATTATGCCAGATAAGACCCAAAAGAGGATCACCATGACTGGGGATAGGTTTCCAACGGGCTCCACCGTCATCGCCGCAATAGTTGCGAGTTCAGCGGTTGCAGAGATTGCCGAAGCACACGGCGCAAGTTTCTACCATTAGGTCATCGGGGACGGACCACCACTCCTAACTATACACGGCGAAATAGGCCAATCCACGAGTACCTACGCCCCTATATCGATTGGTGGTCCGCAACATGCACTGTTGTCTACTGTGACCATTCCAGGAATGGCTGCTCAGACAAACCGGATGGCTACGAGGATACGTCATTCGATCGCCCGGCATCCGAGGCGGCCGAACTGACGGCATTACTTAGGCACAACGCGTTCATCTTGTGCGGATCGGCTTGACGGTTTGGTGTTAGGCGACACTGTTCCAGCTTTAGACTATCCGCCTAAACTGACTGGCCCGGAAGAGAATATGAAAGCGCTCGGGAAGCTCTTCACGCAGCCTATGCTGGACGATGCAGGCTGCTAGGCAAGTGGGATCCCCTTGCGTAGATGTACTTCCATCAGCGGGATGCCGAAGTGGGCGCCGATTTTGAAGCGCCCACAGTATACGAATATCGCGCGCGGAACGCTACCAGCGACTTGCTCGGCAGTTTCAACACAGCTGAAAGGCTTGCGAATGTCCAAGCTCGTGCCTTGGAAGGCGCTGGCAGTCACAACAGAACTACACCACCTTCTTCGATAGGTGGTTTTTGTGTTGAAATCGGAATACCAGTTCGAAGGGCTTCAGACCGACCACTTTGTTCGCGCCAGATAAGCGTTTCTAAAGCTTGATGCGGAATGCCGCAAAACCGTCCGCTCCGTCACCGGCATCTTCTATCTCTATGCCACCAACGTCGCTCATGTACCCCCGCGCGTTCGGGCCGGTTTCAAACAAGACAGTGGTGTCCCCAAGCGGAGCGAATGACCAGTTGCCGTCGGCCTTTGGATCAATCGTCCCTTGCTCAACAATGTAGCGCACGATGACGTCGCGATTGGTGTCCGGAGCTTCGAACACCACGGTATCGCCTTTTGCTCCGGGGAATGACCCTCCTCCGGAGGCGCGATAGTTGTTGGTAGCGATGATGAACTCCATGTCATCCGTCACAGGCGCGCCGTCAAAAGTGAGGTTGACGATACGCTCCGCTTCAGGGTTCAGATCCTCGCCATCCGGGTCAAAACGTGACGGTTGTGAGAGGTCGATCTGATAGGTGACACCATCCATGACGTCGAAGTTGTACGACGGGAAGGCCGGATTCAGCAGGATGGCATCTTGTGAGCCCGCTTCGATCTGATTGAACATTCCAGCCGAACGTTCCAACCAGCCACGCACCTGTGCCCCGTTTACACGCACCGCGCGCACTGTGTTGGGATAGAGATACAGGTCTGCCACGTTTTTGATCGCGACATCGCCGACCGGTACGTCTGTGTAATATTCTGGGCCTCCGCGACCTCCGGCCTTGAATGGGGCCGCCGCCGACAGGATTGGCAAGCCCTCATGCTCGGTACCTTTCAGCATCTCTGCAATATACCATTTCTGGGCGATGGAGACGATCTGTACAGACGGATCATCAGCCACCAGGGCGAAATAGCTGTGCAGCGGGGCGGATGTTTTGCCGACCGCGCGGCGCACATACGCCAGGGTTTCTTCGTGATCAGGGGTCACCGAGTCCAATACAGATTGATCATCTCCGACCAGTGCTGTGATCGAGCGATCTTCGTTGCGCCGCGAGATTGGGCGCGCCTCGGACGTGGTTGTGACCACGCGCCACGCATTGCCATCTCGTTCCAGCAACAAATCCAACAATCCCAGATGCGATCCCCAAAACCCACCCATGACGGCTGGTTTGCCCATCAATGTGCCTTTGTCGACGTCGATGCCAGGAAGATCCGCAAAAGTGGCTGACGGAAATACCAAGTGATTGTGGCCGGTCACCAACGCATCGATGCCTTCAACGCCGGCGAGCACAACCGACGCATTTTCCATCCCGTCGGCATGATCGGCATCACCGATCCCGGAATGCGACAGAGCAATGATCAGATCACAGCCCTGCTCTTGCATTTCCGGTACATAGGCTTTGGCGGTTTCTACAATGTCGCGCGCTTCGACATTGCCTTCCAGGTGCTTGCGGTCCCAGTTCATGATCTGCGGTGGCGTAAATCCGATAACACCGATTTTGATCGGATGCTTGGACCCGTCACCCAACTCGATCTCGCGGTCGAGAATCGCGTAGGGCTTGACCAGTGTCTTGTCTTCACGCGGAGTTCCGCCCTTTTCCTTGGCGACGTTTGCCAGCACCACAGGGAACTCGGCCCCGGCCAGCGACTTCTCAAGGAAACTCAGACCGTAGTTGAATTCGTGGTTCCCCAAAGTGGCCGCATCGTACCCGATAGTGTTGAAGGCGGTAATAATCGGGTGGCTGTCGCCCTCGTTCATGCCCCGCTCGTACGCGATGTAGTCGCCCATTGGGTTACCCTGCAGGAAATCGCCATTGTCGACCAAAAGCGAGTTGGTCGCTTCTGACCGGATCTCATTGATGATCGAAGCTGCCCGAGACAGGCCAACAGTGTCACGCGGTTTGTCTGCATAATAGTCATAGGGAAACACGTGAACATGAATGTCCGTGGTTTCCATGATCCGCAGGTGCGCCTGATTGTTCGCCGCAGAAGCAGAGTATGGATGCAAGGCAATGACAGCGGCGCCGGTTGCCGTTGTTGCAAGAAACTGACGGCGCGAAATAGGGGAAGGATGGATGTAGGGCATTTGGCACCTTTCAGAGTTTTGATCGACGCGATTTCTGGATGCTTTTGACAACAGAGATGTGACACAAAACTGGAGAACACCACGCACGTCGGGCTGAGACGACTTACCGGATCAATTTGATACCATTCTCTTAGCCGAGTAAAGCAGCGCCGCTGACATGCTTGGCCCGCGATGGAACGCAAAAACCACATCGGGCTTGAACCAACGCATTATCTTGCCCCACCGGCTGACATCATAAAGGGGCGCAGGCTTTCACTGAAATGTTCAATAAACTCAAGCGTGATCAGGGAAGGTTGTTTCAGAACCGGCCGAACCAGTGACAAGGTATGCGGCTGCAAGGGTTTGAAGGGGCGAAAGCTGAGCCCCAAATCCACGTATTTGACAGCATCCAGTTCACTGACGATCGAAACCCCGACGCCCTGAACCACCAATTCGCAAGCCGCAGTGAATTGGCGTACCTCAATGTGAGAATTCAGCGGGACTTCGGCGTTTTGAAACGCCTTTGACAGTCTAACAAAGAAATCACTGTCGCGCCGCGTGTGAATAATCTTCTCATGCGCGAGATCGGCTGGCGTAACCTCGGCAGCATTCTCTAAGGCATGCCCTTTTTTGAAGACGCACACAGTTCGGACGTTCACATCCCGGCTTTCGACTGCGGGATGCCCGTTGAACCCATCGGTGACACCAAAGTCATATTGCTCGCCTATCATCCATTCCAAGATACGCTCCGGTCTGTCGGGTTCGATGGTCATGGTCACGCCGGGCCGGTCTTTCAGAAAGTTTGCGATGACCTTTGGCATGTGGCTTGTGGCAAACCCCGGAAGGCAGGCAACGCGGATATGGCCTGCTTTCCGTTGGGTGATATCCTGACTGACATCGGAGATCTGCGTCATCAGCTCTAGAACGCGTTCGACACTTGGCTGTAGAAAGCGGACCTCTTGCGACGGAACCAACCGCCCATCGCGGCGATCAAAAAGCTGAAAACCTAGGGTTTTCTCAAGATCGGCCAGAAGACGACTTACAGCTGGCTGGCTGATACCAAGGCCCGCAGCGGCAGCCGTCATAGAACCGTTAACTGTCACAGCCATAAGTGCTTCAAGCTGTCTGACCCTCAGTGTTTGTCGCATTCCCTATCCCGTCGGCCGCCGCATTTCACCATAGTATAATGCAATGTTATGTTCCGACCCAATAATCAAAACTTGAATTATGATTTTCCGGCGGTAACGTCGTAAAAGTATCAAGTCCACCGTGTACGCGATGCGCACGGTGTTAACTGACGCATCAAAAATGATGCATGGGAGGAATCATGACTAAGAATCTACTCGGCGCATTGGCCGTAACCACTGTGTTGTCGCCAGTGGCGGCATTGGCGCAGACCGAAGTTCAGTTCTGGCACGCCTTTACAGGGCGTTTGGGCGAACTGGTGACGGCACAGGTTGAGGAATTCAACGCTAGCCAGAACGACTATGTCGTAGTGGAAAGTCACAAGGGTAACTATTCTGAGACATTGAATGCTGGTATCGCCGCGTTCCGCGCCAGCGAACAGCCCCATATCCTGATGGTGTTCGAAGTCGGAACAGCAACAATGATGTCTGCCGCAGGCGCCGTCAGACCAGTCTATGAGGTGATGGCGGAAAGCGGCGCTTCATTCGACCCGGACGCCTATATCGGCTCTGTAAAAGGGTACTACACCACGACGGACGGCGATATGCTTTCGCTGCCCTTCAACTCCTCCACGCCTGTATTGTGGGTCAACCGCGATGCGATGACGGCCGCGGGTGTTGACCCTGACACTGATCTGTCGACCTGGGAAAATGTCGGAGTAGTTCTGGATCAACTCAAAGCTGGCGGGGAAGAGTGTCCGCTTGTGACCGCCTGGCAAAGCTGGATTCACCTAGAAAACTTCTCGGCCTATCACGATGTTCCCTTTGCCTCTCAGGATAACGGGTTTGCAGGCCTTGATACCGAGCTGATGCTGAACGGCCCTGCCCAGGTGGCACACCTGACCGCCATGGGCGATTGGGCCAAAGACGGCAAGTTCATCTATACAGGCCGCAGAAATGAAGGCGGTGCGAATTTCCGGGCGGGCGAATGTGCACTGTTCACCGAAAGCTCCGCTGGTTACGCGGGCATCAGTTCGGAAGCCGAGTTTGAATTCGACGTGCGTCCGCTTCCGTATTGGGAGGCTGTCACGAGTGAGCCGCAGAACACCATTATCGGCGGTGCATCCCTATGGGTGATGGAAGGTCATGAAGCTGATGAATACAAAGGCGTCGGCGAGTTCCTGAGCTTCCTGTCATCATCAGATGTGCAGGCCGCGTGGCATCAGAACACCGGATACCTGCCAATCACTGCCGAAGCTGGAGATGCGACACGGGCGGCTGGGTTTTATGATGAGAACCCCGGCACGGACATTGCTGTGATCCAGATGACGGCCAAGGAGCCAACCGCAAACTCGAAAGGTTTGCGCCTTGGGTCGTTTGACCAGATTCGCGGCATCATCGATGAAGAACTGGAAGCCGTCTGGTCTGGCGACAAGACGGCTCAGGAAGCGATGGACAGTGCGAAGGAACGCGGTGACGCCCTGTTGCGCCGTTTCGAATCTGCCAATCAATAGCGTTGAAATCGATGTGGGCCCTTAGCGGCCCACATCTTCTTTTGGGTGGGTTGCCGAAATGGAAAAACGCGTCACATTTCGCGGTTGGCTTTTGCCGCTGTTGCTGATTGCACCGCAGGTTGTCATTTCGGCCGTCTTCTTTTTCTACCCGGCGGCGCAGGCCATCTGGCAATCGCTGTTCATTCCTGATCCGTTCGGCCTGTCCTCACAATTCGTTGGCCTCGGCAATTTCGAATTCCTGCTTAGTGACAAGTTCTACCGCGCTTCGTTCGTCACAACGGCGATTTTCTCGACCCTTGTTACTCTCTGTTCGATGATTCCTGCGTTGTTTCTGGCGGTCATCGCGGACCGCTTGATCAAGGGATCTGGTGTCTACCGAACACTTTTGATCTGGCCTTACGCCGTTGCCCCGGCCGTTGCAGGTGTGCTTTGGCTGTTCATGTTCAACACCCGCGTTGGCGTTGTGTCCTGGTATCTGAGCCAGTTGGGCTACGACTGGAACCATGTGCTAAACGGGACCGAGGCAATGGGGTTGGTCGTGGTCGCATCTGCCTGGGGCCGCATCAGCTATAACTTCCTGTTCTTTTTTGCCGCTCTGCAATCGGTGCCTAAATCCGTGATCGAAGCTGCGGCGATTGATGGCGCCCATTTCTGGCGAAGGTTCTTCACTATCGTCCTTCCGCTGTTATCCCCTACAGCCTTCTTCCTGCTTGTCGTCAACGTGGTCTATGCATTCTTCGAAACATTTGGCGTGATCCACACGATCACCGGCGGCGGACCACAGCAAGCCACAACGATCCTTGTCTACAAAGTCTTTTCAGACGGGTTTGTGGGCCAGGACCTTGGATCGTCTTCTGCACAATCCGTCATTCTTTTGATTGTGGTCGGCCTGCTGACAGTGATCCAGTTCAAATACGTTGAAAAAAGGGTGCATTACTGATGGCGTCCCAACAACACGGAATGGTCGAAAAGCGCGGCGCCGGTATCTGGCTCACCCACGTGATGATGATCCTTGGCGTCCTTGTGATCTTCTTTCCGATCTGGCTGGCATTCGTCGCCTCGACAGTTTCGCAGCCGGAAATCACGTCTCCGCCCATGCCGATCTGGCCTGGGGATCGGTTCTGGGAAAACTATTCGGCTGCGCTGTTTTCCGGTGTGAATGTTCCTGTCGCAACCATGCTGTTCAACAGCCTCGTCATGGCCATCGGCATTGCTGTGGGCAAGATCATCATCTCGCTCTTGTCAGCCTTCGCGATCGTCTATTTTCGCTTTCCGGGCCGCACAACATTCTTCTGGTTGATCTTCATCACGCTCATGCTGCCAGTCGAGGTTCGGATTGTGCCGACATTCGAGGTTGTCGCCGGGTTTGGCATGCTCAACAGCTACTACGGCCTGATCTTTCCTTTGATCGCCTCGGCAACTGCAACATTCCTGTTTCGCCAGTTCTTCCTGACCATCCCCGATGAATTGGCCGAGGCAGCACGGGTTGACGGCGCGCGGCCAATGCGGTTCTTCATCGATATCGTCGTACCGATGAGCCGCACGAACATTGCCGCGCTGTTCGTCATCCTGTTCATCTACGGCTGGAACCAATACCTCTGGCCGTTGCTGATCACCACCGATCCGGACATGAACACCATCGTCATGGGCATCAAGCAAATGTTCCCATCGGGTGATGATGTCGCGGATTGGCCTGTGATTATGGCGACCTCCATTCTGGCAATGATCCCACCGGTCATCGTGGTGGTGTCAATGCAGAAGCTCTTTGTCCGTGGTCTTGTCGATAGTGAGAAATAAGAAATGGCAACAGTAACCCTTCAGAACGTCAAGAAGAGCTTTGGCGAAACGGACGTCATCCACGGAATTGATGTGGACATTGCGGATGGCGAATTCATCGTCATCGTCGGCCCGTCCGGCTGCGGGAAATCCACGCTGTTGCGCATGGTTGCTGGCCTTGAAACCGTAAGTTCGGGAGAGATCAGGATTGGCGACGAACGCGCCAACGAGAAAGAGCCCATGGATCGCGATATCGCCATGGTGTTCCAAAACTACGCGCTCTACCCGCATATGTCTGTGCGTCAGAACATGGGCTATGGGCTTAAGATCGCCGGATTGCCTAAGGGTGATATCGATCAAAAAGTGACTGAAGCCGCGAAGCTGTTGCAACTTGAACCCTTGCTGGACCGCAAACCCAGGCAGCTGTCTGGTGGTCAACGTCAGCGGGTCGCCATGGGCCGTGCGATCGTACGCGAGCCTGCCGTGTTTCTGTTCGATGAACCGCTGTCGAACCTGGACGCCAAACTGCGTGTGCAAATGCGTCTGGAGATTCGAGAGCTTCAGGAAAAGCTTGGAATCACATCCCTTTACGTAACGCACGATCAGGTCGAAGCGATGACGATGGCCGACCGGATGATCGTGATGAACGGGGGCATCGCGGAACAAATCGGAACGCCGTTGGATGTCTATGAAACACCGCGAACACTGTTTGCAGCCCAGTTTATCGGCAGCCCAGCGATGAACATCTTTGACGCCGAATGCAAAGACGGCACGCTTAAGGTTGGTGACGTCGAAGTCGGTCCTGCAGCGGTAGCGGATGGCGCTGTAAAACTGGGTATTCGCCCTGAGCACCTTGTGCAGGACGACAATGGCCCGATCGAAGCCGCCATCCAAATATCCGAACCGCTGGGCGCTAACACTCTGTTGCATGGTCAATTCACGGCAAACAAGACAGCCATTACCATCAGTCTGCCTGGCGTCCATCCAATAGAGGGCAAGCATGTGAAAATACGGTTTTCGGTGTCACCAACTCATATGCATTTCTTTGATCCGACCAAAGGGCACAGGTTGGAACGCTAACGGCGTCTGTAGATATGTACGTACCCGCGAGACATCTTCTTTAAGCTCCAATTTGGAGAAGGAGGATGAAATCGATGACAGAGGACCAGTGAGAGATCCGTCGTAAATTGCGTGTTCTTGAGCGCGCTGCGCAAACCGGACCGAGCAGATCGGTTGGACAAATCTCATCAGCAAAGGCCTTGGGCGGGTCGATGCGGTTCGCCGATATGGTCGCGATGTAAATACTTCTGGCCGGGCCAGCTGCCGCCAATATCACCAGACGGTCCTTTACGGAGGATCGTGGTAAATTGATGCAGTGATACAGAAACTGACGGGCAGAATGGCGCTTGCCATCCGTGCCCCACCAAGCAGCGGTCGTACAAGCGCTTGCAGAAGCAAGGGACCTTCCTACCAATTTACATAGACATGCCGCAATAGCCTCAGCAGTGAGACCAAAGCGATCGTGTTCCTCGACTAATACAAAGCCCTGTTTGTTGTGGTGTCGCGTGCATCAAATCCGCGGAAACCGCTCACTCCCTGACATCACGCACGCCCATTTTTTTCAGACCATCCGGCCATCGGGTGAGATACGCATCGCTCTCGAACGGCGCAGTTTTTACCTCGTGGATCGTGAAATCAGGTTTCACCACCAAAAAATTCGTCGACAACCCTCTGCTCCTCACTGGCGAGCCCGAGACGCCGCAATACCGGCGTATAGGTGTGTTTCAATCCGTCAGGGATTTAGTTCATCTGTTCGATGGATGCTTTAGCTGCGTCATAATTCGCAGCGAAATGTCGGACCCAACCCAGATTCCAAAAATACCAGTGCTGGTGGTGCGGGTTCAGCCGGATCGCTAGTTTCATACACTCAACGGTCTGGGGCGGGTTGCCGCCATAGACCACTGGGTCAATGGAATCTGCCAGGACGAATGCTGAATTTGGGGTGATTGTTAAGGTCAAAAACGCCATGACTGCAGTGGAGAATTCATCTGACGCAGGCGCTATTTGCTCCTTTGAGGCAAGATTTCGCGTCGAACACCACGGTTACCACCACGCAGTAACCAACTTGACCACGGCGGCCGCGACGCTGGCTGCGATGAACGGCCCGCTTTTCCCAAACTATTCCCTGACGGGCGCGTTCGGGGCACGATGGCTGCAGCTCTATCATCCAAGGCAGGGCCGAACACGCGCACCGGCTCGGAGATGTTTTTAGCCTCATGCGTGCCCAAGTCCTGAATTGTGAGATCCAACTTGGCTTCGCTTGTTCGAACAGATTGGCCGACATGTATGTACCGCCGGGACTGGCAATGCGGATGCATGCAATTCGATGCGCGAGCATAGCCGTAGCTTCGCACTAGAACCCGCTTCGTTTGCTCAAGCTTGTGTCGATAGATCAATTCAGGCCATTTGTTTTCACATTCGGAACTAGTGTGGCCACGCGCCCCATCATGCCTTGCTTCGTAAAGGGCCTTCAGGGACGCCAATCTCATCTATGTTCACCTTAGGACAAGGCGAGTCACAAGCACCCGGCCAGTGTTTCAGCCATGTTTCTGATGAGTTGGGGGTAAAGGGCCGGACCCGGCTCCAGATCAGATCCAAGCGGGTCAATCACACCGGTATTGGCTTTTGTCCCGTCCAGCACGGTGGCGATAATACCTTGATTGAACTGTGGCTCGGCCAGAACACAATCGATACCTTCGTCACGAATACGGCTTTGGACTTCTGCAATACGAGCGGGGCTGGGGTCTGAAGCGTCGCTAAGAGAGATTGCGCCGGAGGCTGGGAAGTCAAAGGTGTTCTCAAAGTACTGATAGGCGTCGTGAAACACGATGAAACTGCCACCACGAGCAGGTTCGAGCATCGCCGACACTTCCGCCGAAAGCCCATCCATTTCCTCACGAGCCGTTGCAGCATTGGCAAAATAGGCGCCCGCATTTTCCGGATCGGCTGACGAGAGTTGCGCTGCAATCAGGTTGAGCCAAACACCCGCGTTTTCAGGCGACAACCACGCATGCGGGTCATGTGCGCCATGACCATGATCATCGTGATCGTCACCGCCTTCATGCTCGGCATGTTTTTCGTGATCGTGGTCATCGCCATCCGCATGGTCATCATGGCCGTCGTCATGAGCATGTTCTTCGTCTTTGCTGTGGTCATCGCCATGGTCATGATCTTTGTCCTTGGCATGTTCCTCGTGATCATGGTCAGTGTGATCGTCATCGCCATGCTCGTCTTCGTGATCGTGGCTGTCGTGCCCTGCATGGTCTTCGTCGCCATGATCATCGTCATGGTCATGCGCTTCGAACAAAGCTCCCTCACGGAAGTCCAAAAGGACGGTGCCGTCAGAGTCCAGCAAAGTCGTGACAGTCGCGCCTTCGGCGAGGGTTTCTACCGCGCCAGCCATCCAAGGCGTCAGTTCCTCGCCCAGCCAAAACACCAGATCCGCATTCTGCAGGGCCGCAGCCTCGGACGGGCGCAGGTTGTATTCATGCGGAGACGCACCCGGTGGCACAATCAAATCAGGCGTGCCGACCCCCTCCATCACCCTGGCCACCAATGAATGAACTGGCGCTATGTCGACCGCGACGTTCGGGACATCTGCTATGGCTGCACTACCCAACAACGCGGTGGTGATCGAAACTGGAAGGAGCTTTCTGGACATCAGACCCTCTGTGTGATTTTATAACGTTACGAGCCGCATACATGATATGGAATAACATGACAAGAGAGACTCGACCCGCGCCCGCCGAAGACTCGGCTCTCGTTGGGTTTCAGAAGCACAATCATGAAAACTGCGTTGAAACCGGCTTGGCCACGGCCGAGGCGCGATGCAAAGAAGACGGACTGCGATTGACGCCGGTCAGGCGTAAAGTCCTGGACTTGTTGCTTCAAGAGCATCGAGCGCTTGGAGCCTATGCCATCTTGGACCGGCTGCGGGACGAAGGGTTCGGATCGCAACCGCCTGTAGCTTACCGAGCCCTTGATTTTCTGGTTGAGAATGGGTTCGTGCATAAGATCGAGCGCCTGAATGCGTTTGTCGCCTGTTCACATCCCGGCGCTACGCATTCGCCTGCTTTCATGATTTGCAGAAGCTGCGACGCCGTGGCAGAAGCCCATTCCGCACCCGCAAAAGGTGCGTTGGGGGCCGCCGCGCGCGCAGTGGGTTTTGAAATAGAACGGACAGTTGTCGAAGCAGAAGGCCTGTGCCCCGACTGCTCCGAAAAGGCGTAGAAATGGAACTCATCACTGTCGAAGATCTTACGGTGCGATATGGCGCAAGCACCGTTCTGCGTCATGTCAACATAACGATTGCCCCAGGTGAGATCGTTACAATTGTAGGGCCCAACGGATCGGGCAAGACCAGTTTATTGCGGGCAATTATTGGTGCGACCAAGCCGGCTGAGGGGCGGATCAGGCAAAGGGCGGGTCTAAGGATTGGCTATGTGCCTCAAAAGTTGCATATCGACCCGACGCTGCCGATTTCTGTCGAGCGTTTCATGCGCCTCGCAAATGGCGTGTCACTGCGGAAGTGCGAAGATGCGCTAGTAGCTGCAGGTGCGCCGGATCTCTTGAGACGCCAGATGTCACAGCTTTCGGGCGGACAGTTTCAACGCGTTCTTTTGGCAAGGGCATTAATTAACAAACCCGAGGTTCTTTTGCTCGATGAAGCAACTCAGGGTCTTGATCAGCCCGGCTCGGCCGCATTCTATCGTCAGATCGAAGCCGTGCGTCGTGACACGGGGTGCGCAATTCTGATGATCAGCCACGAGTTGCACGTGGTCATGAGCGCGTCACACAGGGTGATCTGCCTGAACGGTCATGTCTGTTGCGAGGGCTCGCCCGCAGTGGTGGCGTCGGCCCCGGAATACCGGGCCTTGTTTGGAACGGGGACAGGGGGCGCACTTGCGCTCTATCGCCATGACCACGATCACGATCACGACCATAGCACAAATGCACAGGAAGCGGCGGAATAATGCTAGATGACTTCATGACGCGAGCAACGCTTGCTGGTGTTGGCGTTGCTTTTGCAGCTGCACCGTTGGGGTGCTTTGTCGTTTGGCGCCGCATGGCCTATTTCGGCGATGCGACGGCGCATGCTGCAATCCTTGGTGTGGCGCTGTCACTGACATTTCAAATGTCGATCTTTACCGGCGCGCTCGCCGTGGCTCTGATAATGGCGCTGGCCGTGACACTGCTTGCTGGCCGTGGCTATGCGATGGACACGCTTCTGGGTGTTATGGCGCATTCCGCACTGGCTTTCGGCCTGGTTGCCGTCTCATTCCTGTCGGGCGTTCGTATCGACCTGATGGCGTATTTGTTTGGCGACATTCTGGCTGTGTCGCGCGCGGATCTGGCGGTAATCTGGGGAGGAGCAGCCTTGGTCGTGGCGCTGATCGCATGGCGCTGGTCGCGGCTTTTGACCGCAACTTTGAACGAAGAGCTGGCCTATGCCAGCGGGTTCGATCCCAAACGCGAGCAGCTAGTGTTGACCTTGTCCCTTGCCGTCACTGTGGCAGTTGCAATCAAGGTGGTGGGTGTCCTGCTGATCGCAGCCATGTTGATCATTCCTGCCGCCGCCGCCCGAAACCTGGCGCGGTCGCCGGAATCAATGGCGGCGATTGCCGCCGCGATCGGAGCTGTTTCAGCGGTCGCTGGCCTGCGGGCGGCCTATGTCTTTGACACACCGGCGGGGCCGTCGATCGTCTGCGTGGCCGCAGTTTTATTTGCTTTTCTCAGTCTCGTTGGCTGGCAGACCCGAAGCGGAGCCTAGCACAACATCTGTGCTAGCGAGCGCGTGTTGAGCAGAGATCACTAGTCTATTCTTGTTTCCAATCGCGGTGTAGACCCGTTTCATCTGGATCGAAACCATGTTCGGCGCCAGAAGTGCTGGCGTCGGGTCGCCACCCGAACCTAGATCGCACTTGCTGCTGTCATGTTATTCTAGCTTTAAATCAATGAATCTGGAGCCTAAGGTGCGAGCAAACCCGAGAGTTTTCTTGCCCCGTTCTGAAGTGTGTCCAAGCACTGAGTTAAACTGCCCAAGTTACGGCGTTGGGTTGGCGCATGAACGGCCAGCGTGGCTACGAGCCTATTATTCTCATCCAAAACTGGCACCGCAACAGCGGCCATTCCGGCCATGAATTCTTCGTCGTCAGTCGAATAACCTCTTTGCGTAATAAGTTTGAACTCCTCGCGTAGTGCTGTTGCTTCGGTCAAAGTCTGGTCAGTATGTGGGTGCAACTTGCGGGCGGACAGGTATCCTTCAAGTGTATTTTGTCGGAGGGTAGACAGGTACATTTTGCCACTGGCCGTACAATGAAAAGGGACTTGTGTTCCGACAGGTAGTTGAATACGCAGTGGCCACTTTGTCTCGACCCGATCCAGATAGATCATGCCCTCTCGGTCTGGGATGGCCAGGTTGCAGGTTTCACCGATTTCATCCGCAACCCCGCGCAGAATCGCAAGTCGCGCGGTCCGCAAATGTTCGGACGACACCGTGTTCACGGAGAGCTGCCGCAACCGTGGACCAGGTCCGTAAGACCGCCCATCCAAGTCACGCTGCAAGAACCCTTCTGCCTCGGCTGTTTGCAGCAAGCGATGGATCGTTGGTTTTGCCAGACCCAATGCCTCGATCAGGTCTGACGGTTTAACCGCGACCCCACGCCTGGCGACCTCTTCCAAGATCAGCAGCAAGCGCAGGTTGGTCGGTATTTGGGTATCTTTTGCTGGTGTGTCCGTGTAGGCCATCCCGCTACATTCTAGTTGTTTGGCAGCATGATCAAGGCCAGATCAGGTACGAGTGAAACCAAAATCCAAACAGACAGCAATGCCACAAGATATGGCACAGTGTAACGCAACAGCCGGAAATAGGGCACGCCCGTCACGCTGGATGCGACATAGAGGTTCAGCCCGTATGGCGGCGTAATGAAGCCAATCGATGCACCGACCAGGAAGATCACTGAGAAGTGGATTGGATCAACACCAACCGACGCAGCAATCGGTGCCAGGATCGGGGCAAGGATGATCGTCACCGGCAGGCTTTCCAACACCATGCCCGAGAAAAAGACAATCACCATAGACGTGAACAAAACCGCATAATACCCGCCCATAGACGTCACGAAATCGCCGATGGTTTGCTGTGCACCCAGCAATGATAGAATTTGCTGCATGACCACCGAGATGGCGATCAGCGGTGCAAGAATACCTGTAATCTGGGCCGAGCGGATGACGATCGAAGGGATCTCGGGGATTGTGAAGCCTTCGACGACCAGCATTTCAGCAAAGCTTTTGTCGGTAGGTGAGACGTCGTCGCGAGCGCCCATGATCCGGTTGATTGGATAGCTGACCAATCCCGCTATCACGCAAAAACCAACCGTAACACCCGCCGCTTCGGTTGGGGAAAATTTGCCTGTGTAAATACCCCAAAGGACGAGACCGATGGCAAAGAACCCAAGCCACGCGCCAAACGCAGTTTTAAGGATCCGGTTCAGTTGCAACGGAATCAAATAGCCCCAGCCATTCATGCGGCAAATGATCCAACAGGCAAATTGCATGCCAATGACCATCAAGGCGCCGGGCAGGATTCCAGCCAAGAATAGCTCGGATATCGGCAGGTTCATCAGGAACCCATAGACGATGAAGATAATCGACGGTGGGATAATAATGCCGACGGTGCCACCAGCCGCAGCTGTTGCGGCGCTGAAGCGCTCGTCATAGCCGCCCTTGACCATCTCGGGGTGCAGCATCGAACCAATTGTTGCTGTGGTCGCCGAGTTCGACCCGGAAATCGCCGCAAACAACCCGCAAGCGCCCAATGACGCCATCGCCAGCCCGCCGCGTATCCAACCCAGACACGAGTAGGCAAAATCGCTCAATCGTCGCGCGATACCTGATTTGTTGATTAGGTCTCCGGTCAGAATGAACAGAGGCATCGCCAACAGAGCAAAGCCTTTGTTGAAGACGTTCAACAATTCGGCGCCCATGTTGTCGAGTGTCAGGCCCAACACAAAAGAGCAGCCAATCACCCAATAACCGATGACCAGCAGCACCGGCACGCCCAGCATGAATAGAAACGTGACCCCCAGCGAGATCAGTGTGACAATGGTTCCGTCAGTCATCAGTCTGCCCCAATCACGGCCTGCTTGATCAGCGGCTCGCCTGTTTTCCAATTGCGCAAATCGTCAGCCAAATTCTGAAACACACGGCCGACCATCAGAAAAAAAGAAAGCGGTGCCGCAAGCAGGAACCACCATTGCATGATGTTGTCGGTTCCTAGGACGATTTGGAAGTTCGATGCGGACAACGCTACAAGTCGCGAGGTTGTCACAATCACGATGACGGCAAAAACAAACCACAAGACTGCGTCCAAAATCAGACAGCCTAGCTGCCCGGCACGCGGCATTGCGCTACGAAATTCGCTGAAACTCAGATGCGTACGCAGACGTACATTGTAGGACGCCCCGAACCAGGCCATGACCATGAACAGCAGCGGCGGAATGGTTGTGGACCAAGGTTCCTGATCGTTAAAGACAAATCGGTCGATTACGCCCCAAAAGATGATCAGCGCGATGGCAAGATATGAATACACCATGACCGATCGTTCAAAATGGCGCTCGATGAACGGCACCTTGCGATAGATCAGCATAACGAGAAATCCGCCGATCGCGGCGACAACTGTGCCAACAACCCAAGCCGCATCGGATCGCAACGCACTTTGAATCTCGAACGAATCCTGGCTCAACAAGGCGCTGAAAATAGCGCCGACATCTGCCCAAAACGACATGAACCCCGTCCTCCCAGTCGGTGTTTAGGTGAACCGGCCCGTATGGGCCGGTTCATCAGAGCTTAGATTAGGCCTCGCCCTTCCACCAACGGCGTGGCTCAACATTTTCTGGCAGAGTATCAGCCGGGATCTCACGCGCGATGTCGTAGATCTCTTGATAGGTGTCGATACCACCAGCCCATTTATTCAGGCGCTCGCGCCATTCAGCCCAGGGTTCCGGATTGTAGTTCGGGGCGCACATCTCTTCGGCCAGTTTGATCTGATCGTCGGCCAGGAACGCCGCACGCACGCCGTTTTCGGCAAAGATCGTGTTCGGCAATTGCGGATCCGAGAACCCAACTGTGTTCAGCAAGGCCGCTTCGTTGGCCCCTTGAATAAGCGCTTGGGTGAAGTAGGACGATTCCATGACCGCATCCTGCAATTCGCCACCCAGCCCATCGAAGACGCTGGCAGACATCGACGTATGCTCGGTTCCGCAGAAGAACTTGAGGTTCACAGACTGCGACACCACTGGTGCCATATTGGCATATGCCACAGCGGATGCCCAAGTTTCTGCACCATCGATCAGACCTGTTTTCAACGCATCAAGGGTTTCTTCCCACGCCACCGGAACCGGGTTCAGGTTCAGAAGCTGCATCGCGATCCGGCCCAGCTGCGTGCCCGTGACGCGGTTTTTGGTGCCAAACAGTTCTTCCAGTTTCGTAACCGTCGGCTTGTCAGCAAAGGTAGATCCCATCTGCAGGCCACGCAGTTCACAATGCGTAAACAAGAACTTCAACCCGTGCCGCTTCTCGAGCGGTTCACGCAGGATGCGCTGGCTCGCGGGGCTATAGAAGAAGTGATACTGCGCCGCGCGGCTTGGGAACATGTATGCATAGTCCAACACGTTCAGATAGGGCGCGCCACCCGCCGAGTTCTGGGTCGACGCCGCATAGATGTCGACGATTCCCTGCTGTGTTTTTTCGACACAACTTAGCTGGCCACAGATCTGATTGTCGCCAATGAACTCGATGCGAATCTCGCCGTCTGTGCGTTCTTCCAAGTCGCGTGCAAATTCAATTGCCCCGGCCCGCTCGATCAAAAGGTTTCTTGTATTGAACCCGGATGCACCGAATTTCAACGTATGCTTCGGCTCTTTCGAGAACCGCTTTTCATAGGTGGATTCTGCAGCTTGCGCCAGATTGGCGATACTCATGGCACCACCGAATCCGCCAGCAGCCAACAACGTGGAGCTCATGCCATACCGGCCTGCCACACGGAAAAAATCTCGACGCGAAATACCACTTAGTTTTCGACCGATCTCCATTGCTTACCTCCCTGATCGCAATTATTGAGACATTTTGTATCAAAAAAGGCTAGTATAATTCTTCCATCTTGCATAGAGTTTTTTTCAACGACGTTGGGAGGACCCGGATATGGAAGTGGATTATGCGATTGTCGGAGCCGGATCTTCGGGCTGTGTCATTGCCAATCGACTAAGCGCAGATCCAAAGACATCCGTGGCGCTGTTGGAGGCCGGCGGGCCCGACAGGAACCCCTGGATTCATATCCCCGTTGGCTATTTCAAGACGATGCACAACCCGTCGGTCGACTGGTGTTACCGCACCGAGCCTGATCCTGGCCTGAACGGCCGATCCATTGACTGGCCACGTGGAAAAGTACTCGGTGGATCGTCTTCCCTGAACGGCCTTCTTTATGTACGTGGCCAGAAAGAGGACTATGACCGCTGGCGCCAAATGGGGAATGTCGGCTGGGGCTGGGATGATGTGTTGCCCTTATTTAAGCGCAGCGAGGATCAGGAACGTGGCGAGGATGAATTCCACGGAATCGGAGGGCCTCTTGCGGTTTCGAACATGCGTATTCAACGACCCATATGCGATGCTTGGGTCGCCGCGGCGCAGACGGCGGGCTATCCGTTCAATCCAGACTATAACGGCGCCAATCAGGAAGGTGTGGGGTATTTTCAGCTGACCACCCGCAATGGCCGACGCTGCAGCGCAGCCGTCGCCTACCTCAAACCGATTCGGAACCGGCAGAACCTGAACGTCATCACGCATGCTCTGGTCAGCCGGATCGAACTGGACGGAAAACGTGCGACCGGACTGATCTATCGCGATCGCTCAGGTCAGATGAAAACGCTCAAGGTGCGTCGCGAGATCATACTATCTGGCGGCGCGATCAACTCTCCCCAGATTCTGATGCTGTCCGGCATCGGAGATCCGGATCATTTGAAAGACAACGGGCTAGAGCCCATTCACGCCCTGCCAGGGGTTGGCAAGGGACTGCAGGATCATCTGCAAGCCCGCCTTGTCTTTAAGTGCAACGAACCAACCCTGAATGATGAGGTGAGAAGCCTGTTCAATCAGGCGCGTATTGCACTGAAATACGCCCTATTCCGCGCCGGACCCATGACAATGGCGGCAAGCCTTGCGACCGGATTCGTTAAAACCCGCCCGGACGCCCAAACACCGGACATCCAATTCCACGTCCAGCCTTGGTCCGCCGATAGCCCAGGTGAAGGTGTACATCCGTTTTCGGCCTTCACCATGTCCGTTTGCCAGTTGAGACCGGAAAGCCGAGGGGAGTTACGCCTGGATGGCCCAGACCCGACAAAGTATGTCAAAATCATCCCCAATTACCTGTCGACCGAAACGGACTGTAGAACCATTGTCGATGGCGTAAATATCGCGCGCGGGATCGCACGTCATAGTCCACTGACTTCCAAAATATCCGAAGAGTTCCGACCAACGTCGGATCTGTCATGCGACGACTACGAGGGTACATTGGATTGGGCGAGATCGAATTCCGTCTCGATTTATCACCCCACAGGGACATGTTCGATGGGCACATCCGAAAACTCGGTGGTTGATCCCAGCCTGAAAGTAAACGGAATTGGTAATCTTCGGGTTGCTGATTGTTCGATAATGCCCGAGATCGTCAGTGGGAACACAAATGCACCTGCGATTATGATAGGTGAAAAAGCCAGCGAATTGATCCGCGCCACTCTTTGAGATTGCTATCAAGGTTCAGTGAAGCCGTGGGCGCACTGCCGTGTGCAGACAGGCCAGTTTTAGCAATACTGGCAGCCAACGCACAGCTTCTCGAAGGTGGTTTTGAATTGACGGACAAGTATTTTAGCGACGCGGAAACAATCAAGCCATGTAGATACACAACATCTTCGGCTGGAACTTGATCCTGCGCAGGATTGTGAACCCGCGATGACAAACGGCCTGTATTCGACACAATCCTGAAACACGTAGAGAATCTATGCGGCGCCAATGGCAGCAGCCTGCAATTGCTCAATCAAACTGGCACCCATTTGTACAACTCCGCAATCGGATCGTGGGACGACAATAGCTCATTGCCAATCGGGATGGAATTTGAACTCGCCGTTCCACTGGTCATGTGCATTGCAGTGACCGAAGCAAGGGCCGTTCACTACGACGATTCGAAGGAAACGGAACCCTACAAAGCGGCCATGAAGGGCGACATACATTGGTGGGTATCGAGGGCGTTCGCACGCATCTTAGTGTTCCGCTTATTCAGGATCGGGGTGCGTTCGGGAACTTTATTCTGAACCGCAGGGTATAAAGACCCTTCTCCTTAGACGACATTGCCTTGGTTGAAGCCTTCACCGCTCAGGCGGCGATCCCCATCGAAACCGCCGCGCAGCTCCGTGTCCTTTAAACTTGACTGGCGCGCATGGCACGACGTCCTGCAGGTCATCAGTCACAATCACGATGACGAGAAACCGGTCTTTGATGCGATCCTGAAACGTCTGCGCGCTGCGCAATGCCCTCTGGCAGGTCTAATTCCGGGGACATCTGAAGATGAGTTCAGACACTGGCATCGCGCATCGGGATGTTTTCTGAGGCGATTGATCTATTCGAGACAGGGCAAATGCGGATGGGCGTACATTGTCTTTGACGATATAGGCCAAAGCGACCTGAAGAAGGTTACGGTCCGGTCGTACCTTCAATGGTGGATGCGTCCAATATCACTAACATACTGCTCGTCCCCTTGATGAAGAATGGCATTGAACAGCCCCACTCGAGTAATCCATATTAAAAGTTGTTGCATGGTTGGGAGTGGGTCCATTGGGGTACGGGCCTTTGATGCTGGTACCTGGTCACAGAAGATAGTCAACTAACACGCTGGTAAACAGTTCAGGCTTTTCCAGATGTACTGCGTGTGCGCATCCTGGGATAACCGAAAGGCTTGCGTTGGGGATGCTCGACCAGAGCAAGCTGGTCTGCTCCCACGAATAAGTTCGGTCCCGGTCGCCACAAATTACGAGTGTCTCGTGAGGCAGTGCCGAAAGGTTCTCGGTACCTGACCAGTTCTTCATCGCATCAAGACCTGCTTGGATGGCCTCCATCGACGCCATTTGCGCCAGACGTTCACAAGCTTTGAAGTTTGTTGCCTGCTCGTTTTTCCAGAACCATGTCGCAGCGATCCGACTGGCCGTATCTTTAACACCATTGCTTTGAACCCGCGCTTTGCTTTCATCGATTGTTTCGAACCTGCCGGGTAGGACGCCGATCGCGCCAGTCGCATAAAGTATCAGACGTTGAACACCACCGGGATCCATGCGCGCGATCTCCTGAACGATCATCCCTCCCATTGAATGACCCAAGAGGTGATACTGTTCTATACCCTTGTCTCGAAGCGCACTTAGAACCCAATCAGCGAGTTGATCGATGCGACTTATGGCCGGCAAATGACGGTTGCGGCCGAATCCTGGCAGGTCAAGGGCGGTGACGCCAAAATGGTCTGAAAGAGCTTTGAGTTGCAGATCCCATTGTGCGCTTCCCCCCATCAACCCATGGACAAGGACAAGCGGCGTCATTTGCGTTGACCCTGAACTATGCGATCCAAAATCATCGCACAGAACAGGATTGCAAAACCGGCGAGGATGCCCTGCCCGACGTTGGCGTATTGCAATGCCTCAAGTACATCTTCGCCCAGTCCTTTGGCGCCAATTAGAGAGGCGACCACGACCATCGCCAGTGACAACATGATCGTCTGGTTGATCCCCGCCCGGATCGAGGGGCTGGCCAAAGGCAAATCGACCTTTGTCAGCAAGTACCATTTGTTGGCTCCAAAACTGATCGCTGCCTCTCGCACACTTTCCGGTACGCCGCGCAAGCCAAGAACAGTCAGGCGAACGACGGGTGTGCCGCCAAAAATCATTGTGGTGACGACGGCGGCGGGTTTACCTGTTCCAAAGAACGCGATCACCGGGATCATGAAGACAAAGGCAGGCATTGTTTGCATAAAGTCCATGATTGGCTGAATAAACGCGTAAAACCTTGGACGCCTCGCCGCAAACATACCCAACGGAATGCCTATGATGATCGACAAACAGGCGGCGGTGCCCAGCAGGGCAAGCGTCGTCATCGCTTTTTCCCAGAAGCCGAGCAGACCCATATAGGCCAAAAACGCCCCGGAATAGATCGCCATCCGGACACCTGCGGTCAGCCACGTCAGCAGTATGATCAGCGCAGCGATCACGATCCACGGCGTGCTGACGAAAATCAGTTCCAGCGCGTCCAGCATCAACCGAATGCAATAGGTGATCCCATCGAACAACGCCTCGCCGTTCAACACCGCCCAGTTAAAGAAGGCTTCTACGCCTTCGATGCTGACCAGACGAATTTCCGGGTTGGTCGGGAAGTTGCTCAGGATTTCGAAGCGTCCGGGGAAACTGTAGTTCACCATGGCAACAGCGACGATCAGGACCATGAAAATCGCACTAAAAGCGATTTGGGATATCGGCATGCCCGAGCGGAGACTACGGTTCGAAAGCCATTCGGAAAACCGCGCTTCAAGCGCCCAATTGGCGACTATCGCTTCGACGAGCTTAACCGCAACAAGGACTGCAAGGCCCGCTAAGGCAATTGTCGGGCCCTGCTCGGCCAGCGCCTCGGCTTCGGCGCGAATACCGCCGATATTGGCTTCCAGCCCATCCACGGCACGTTGAAACGCATCCACCCTATCCGAGCCACTTTCGATGGCTGCCACCAATTGTTGTCGACGTAGTTCCAGCGTTCCTTCAATCGAGGCGATACGCGCCATTGCGTCCGAGGCCAGATCACCAAACAGACCCCGCGCGATCTGCACAAATGCAATCGCCTCGACGATCAGAAAGCACAACGCCCAGGACCATAGCCCCCGCGCGCCAAACCAGATTGGGCCGAAAAGACCGGCGAAAAAATTGAAGGTTGCCGTGAACCTTGCCGACGCACCAACCTTGTCGAAATTTGCGATATAGTAGTCGGGGCTTGTGCGGACAAAAGCGCGGATGTTTTCTTTGCGCTCTTCTGCATAGGCCAGCGCGGCCTCGCTTTCGGTGTCTTCCAGCGGATTGATGTTCTGATCTTTCATGACACCTCTGTCCCTTCAATAACGGTCCGCAAAAGATCAGCGCGGGTAATTGCGCCGACGTCAGCGCCAGCGTCGGTCACGACGATCGGCTTGTCGTCGTCAATGGCAAGGTTGATAAGGTTGCTCAACGTCTCGTCGGGTTCCACGCGGTACACATCGGCAGGCAACGGGCCGTGAGTTTCGATCCAACTCTCGATGGGCTGCATCACCACCTTTGCATGAACCACCTTCAGGCGTGAAATCCCAGCCACGAAATCGGCGACATAGTCGTCTGCCGGATGCATCACGATATCTTCTGCGGTCCCCATCTGAACCATCTTTCCATCGCGCATAATCGCGATGCGATCGCCGATCCGTACGGCTTCATCCAGATCATGCGTGATGAAAATCGTTGTCTTCTTCAGTATTTTGGAAAGTCGTATGAACTCATCCTGCAACTGGCGACGGATCAGCGGATCGAGTGCAGAAAACGGTTCGTCCATCAACAACACATCCGGGTTTGCCGCCAGGGCGCGGGCCAGACCGACGCGTTGTTGCATACCACCAGACAGTTCATGCGCAAACTTCGCGCCCCATGCGCCCAACTCAACAATATCAAGGATCGCTGCCGCCTGTCGCATGCGCTCGTTCTTGGCGACTTGCCGGATCTCTAGCGGCATCGCGACGTTATCCAGCACCGACCGGTGCGGCATGAGCGCGAAATTCTGAAAGACCATCCCGATTTTCTGATTGCGAAAATGCTGAAGATCTCTGGCCCCAAGGGCCATGACATCGGTTCCTTCGATTTCAATCTTTCCAGCCGTAGGTTCCAGTAATCGATTGAAATGGCGCACCAAAGTCGACTTTCCACTTCCCGACAACCCCATAATGCAGAATATTTCACCCCGGTTTACTGACAGGCTCACATCCGCGACACCGACCACACAATTGTACTCGGACAAAACCTCGGCCTTGCTTAGGTTTCGGTCGCGGATCGCCTTTAGCGCCACTTGTGGCTTAGCGCCAAAGATCTTCCAGACGTTCGAGATTTCAATGACAGATTCTGGGGTCATTTCGCGCCTGCATGTAAGATTGGTCGGTTCCAGCACCGGCCATCGCCGGTGCTGTCGTTGTTGCGGGTGCGCTCAGAGCCCCAGCATCGAGTCGACGCGATCGGAATTGGCGCTTACCCAATCCTTTGCGGCGTCCGCTGGATCGCGCCCATTGGCACTTATCTCAAAGGCCAGCGCGCTCACATCATCTGCGGTCAGCGCGAAATTGGCAAAGAAATCGGCAATTGCGGGCGAGCGATCTACAAGCGAGTTCGACCACGCAATTTGCACCTGCTTCAGCGCGTCCTTTGTAGCAACGTTCGACTTTTCGTACCAATCCGCGTCATCTGAAGGCTGCACCATGACATACTTCGCGGGATCAAAGGTAGGCTCGGTCAGCATTTCGACGTCGAACATGAACCACACAGCATGGGGTTTGTAGCAATAGAATGCGTAACCCTCACCCTTGGCGATCGAGTCCTTGATCCGCGCGGTTTTCACACTTTCCTCGGCCCGGATCGGTTCGATAAAGTCCAGCAATCCGTAATCCCGCACTTTGACCTCGTTTACATTTGCCGAGGCCCAGCCCGGTGCGCCGATCCACATCTCTCCCTTCCCATTACCGTCGCTATCCATCAGTCCCGCAACGTCTGGGCGACCCAGATCAGTAACGTCGGTGATATTGTTAGCCGACCCGAAATCCTTTGAAACGCAAAAGCCCTGATTACCCTCGTATGGGTTCGATGACAGCGTTACGGTGCCGGCTTCATCCACATATTTCTTAGTGAAACTTTCCTGATTTGGCAGCCAGACGTCAGGGTGTACGTCGATATCGCCCTTACCCTGATCCATCGCTTGAAAAATCGTGGCATTGTTGCCGGGCACGTATTCAACTGTGCCTCCGATCCGCGAGGTGACGACCTCACCCAGAACATAGGCGATGGCTTGTGCCCCGGTCCAGGAAGGCACACCAATCTTGACATCTTCAGCAAACGCAGGAGCGCCAAAAGCGCTCAAGAATGCCAAACCGCTTAACGTTTTCTTCAGTGTCATTACAAAGATCTCCTTGTTGGTGGTTTTTTGTTTATTGTTATTATGAAGCATACCCGGGAAGCCCGAGGGTATCAGAATAGCCAAAAAGGGCAGCGCTTCCGCCAGTATGCAGGAAAACCACGTTGTTCATCCCGTCAAAATACCCTTTGCGGATTTGGTCGATCAGCCCATCAAGCCCCTTGCCGGAATACACCGGGTCAAACAAAAGACCCTCGGTCCGCGCCAGCAACTTGATGGCCTCGACCATACCGTCGGTTGGTTT
This sequence comes from Ruegeria sp. CK2, assembly GCF_056536585.1. NCBI lineage: Bacteria > Pseudomonadati > Pseudomonadota > Alphaproteobacteria > Rhodobacterales > Roseobacteraceae > Ruegeria > Ruegeria sp. CK2. The sequence continues at coordinate 195,073 of NZ_JBQFPW010000002.1, read as the reverse complement.
GCCATAGCCGGGTCCGACGTAGTCGCAGTTTGCACGCACATCACCGCGCAAAATTTCCACACCCGTTCCCAAATGATCGGCCGTGCGCGTCGCAAGATCAAAGACCATTTGTTCTTGCTTTTCCCGAGGCGCCCTGACGCCAATCCCCAGTAGGTGGGTGGTGCTTTTGATTGCAGATAACCCCGCCACAAGCCCCGCCTGAGTACCGGAACTACCGGTGGCATGTACAAGCGCATCCAATGAAAGGCCCATCTTGGCGGCCTGCTCAATCAGTTCCCTCGCGCAGTTCACGTACCCTAGGGCACCAACTGAATTAGACCCACCCCCTGGAATGATGTACGGTGTTTTACCCTTGTCACGCAAACGCTTCGACAGGGCCTCCATCTCGGCGTTCATGTCTGTGCCGTCACCGCGTTTTGACACAGTTGCCCCATGCAGACGATCCAGCAATACATTCCCATTCAGAGTATAGTCGGGATCATTTGACCCGGTTCGGTCCTCGAGCAGAATATGACAGTCCATCCCCAGCTTCGCCGCGGCTGCAGCGGTTTGGCGTGCGTGGTTCGATTGGGTCGCCCCTTGGGTAATGATCGCGTCAGCACCCTGCCCTGCGGCATCCGCCATCAAAAACTCAAGCTTTCGTGTCTTGTTGCCGCCGGTCGAAAGACCGGTGCAATCATCCCGCTTAACCCACAAACGGGGACCACCCAGAACCTCACTCAGTCGGTCCATCGGCTCAAGCGGAGTAGGCAGATGTGCGAATGAAACACGGGGAAATCCTGCCAACGTGATCGAGAGCTCCTTGCAGAGACTAACAGTCATATCCAAGGCATCACCGGCGCCGTGTTCCGCGATGTCTACTGTCTCGGCCATTCTCTGGGGTCCTCCAACTTGGGTTTTCTCAAAGCGTTTCCTATCGAAACACAGAAAAACAGTGCTTTTTTCTATGGCTGCTCATACTTTTGCTTTGGCTGGAGGTGAGATTAATGGATACGCAATGGCTGGATGACGTCCTTGCTCTTTTGGAAGAAGGTAATCTGAGCCGCGCTGCCGCACGCCGAAACATCACACAACCTGCGTTTTCCCGACGCATACGTTCGTTCGAGGATTGGCTGGGTGTCCCGGTTTTGAACCGGAAGACAAACCGCGTCGAAATTGGCGAAGCGTTGATTTCGAACGAGTCAGAGATCCGCGCAATTCTCTCACAACTACGCGAGATGCGCACGAAAATCGTTCATCATGATCCCAAAGCAAACACGGTCAGGATAGCGGCGCAGCACGCCCAGGTGTTTTCTCGTTTCCCGGATATGGCGCTCAAGGCGCGCAAAAAGCTGCCGGGCATAAAGTTTCGCCTCCATCCCGCAAACCTAAGCGATTGCGTGAGTATGTTCTTGCGCAAGGATGCTAGCATGCTTTTGTGCTACGAGTCTGAACTTGCCGAACCCCTGGAGTTCGGAGCAAACGTGTTAAGAGGATCGTGGGGTCGCGACTATCTCATACCCGTGGTCGGCGGCTCAATGCGTTTTGCCGTGAAAGACGGTGGTAACATACCGGCGGACTCTCCATCCGTTGTCTATCCAGACAACAGCTATTTCGGTCAGGTATTGCGAAAAAAGGAAAGATTGTTCGGAACCGCTGGTTTCAGCACAAATCCTATTTGCGAAACGGCATTTTCGACGGGGATTCGTGAGATGCTCCTCAAAGGGCTAGGCGTGGCCTGGTTGCCATTCAGCATGGTGCACAACGAACTGCAAAGCGGAGACGTGATCTCATTGGAAAATCGGCTTGGGAAAGAACCCATGGATGTTGCTATTTACGCCGACCGCAACAACCCAACTGCGTTGAGCCTGTTTGATATCTGGGGCAGTGCGCCAAAGTAGTATTCCAATCGTGCCCTGCCTCTGCATGGGCAATGAGTTCGCATCAATCAGACCATTTACACGGTTTGGAAACGGCACGCATCATCGTATTCCACCAACCATCTTGCTTTACCTGCCCTGGGATGAAATTGATCGCCTGAACTCAGCTTCTTACCCTTGAAACTGCGGCACGGCTGACCAACATACGTAGCGTCGATGTAAAGAAAGTTAACATATGACCTTGAAGAACCCCGCCGCCCTGGAGTTTCTGCACTCGCGTCGGTCCCGACCTGCCAAGACGTTGATCGCGCCGGCCCCTAACCGGGATGAACTGATCCCCCTGCTGACGGCCGCAGCCCGCAGCCCTGATCACGGAAAACTGGAACCCTGGCGGTTTGTTGTTCTTGAGAAAGGCGCCATGCCGCGCCTGGCAAATCTGACCGAAGAAACCGGCCGCGCTTTGAACAAAAGCCCGGAAGAAATCGTGAAGGCGCGCAGCCAGTTTGACCTGGGCCATTTGGCCGTTGCGGTGGTTGAAGTACAAAAACCCTCGGCCAAGATACCCGCGATCGAGCAGACCTACTCAGCGGGGGCCGTTTGCCTGGCGCTATTGAACGCCGCTCTGGCCGCAGGATGGGGCGCGAACTGGTTGTCAGGGTGGCAAACTCATGATCGAGGATTCTGTGAAAAAGCACTGGGGCTGTCGGAGAATGAGCGCGTCGCAGGGATGATCCACATTGCCACAGAGAGTGCTGCCCCACCGGAACGTCCACGCCCGGATGTCACGACACTGACCAAATGGGTTTCTGAATGATCATCCTGAACGCCTTTTTTGCTGCTTTGGGTCAAATTGGTGATCCAAAGTTCCGATCCGTTCTTTTGCGCGGCATTGGCCTGACGATCCTACTACTGATTGTCGCCTGCGCCGTTGCAATCTGGTTCATAAACATGCTGTCCGGGAATGAGATTTCACTGCCCTTCATCGGTACTGTGCCCTGGTTGAACGATGTTTTGAACTACTCGGGCATATTGTTGGTGCTAGTGCTTCCAGTGTTTTTGATGATGCCTGTGGCCTCGGCCATAACATCGATCTTTCTGGAAGATGTCGCGCAGGCTGTGGAAGACAAACACTATTCCAGCCTGCCCCGTGCCCATAAAATCCCCTTTGGCGAGGCGCTGCTGGACGGTCTGAGTTTTATGGGTGTGTTGATCGTGGCAAACCTGCTGGCCCTGATCCTCTATGCAATATTCACGCCGTTTGCGCCCTTCATATTCTGGGGAATGAACGGATTTCTGCTGGGCCGAGAGTACTTCACGCTTGCAGCGATGCGCCGTTTGGGTCGCGAGAATGCCCGAAAACTCCGGGCGAAGCATTCGCCAACAATATGGTTGGCGGGAACTCTGATGGCAATTCCACTATCTGTTCCGTTGGTAAATCTGGTGATTCCGATCATCGGTGTCGCCACGTTCACCCACATCTACCACCGGTTGTCCGGTCTCAATTCCTGATGGGCCTTACCGGGGTTCGAGGTTGTTCAACCAGTCGAAGTCCCGCACCGAGATCACACCTGAAATAATGATCCCGGCAATGATAACCCACAAGATCACCGTGATACCTGTGGTGATCCACAGCTTTTTCTTCATGTGATGCACTTCGGGGGCACCTGCATGGGTGCCCGGCACAATCTCACCCAGATCGCCTTGTGTCTTGATGCGAATGGGCAGCACGACAAGCAAGGTCATGAACCAGATCACGGCGAACAACACCAAACCGGCTGTTATGGTCATTTCAGGCCCTCCGGGCTGGGGTTCAAACCTGCTCTAGCTCAACAAGGCAGCCGTTGAAATCCTTGGGATGGAGGAACAAGACCGGTTTGCCATGGGCACCGATCTTTGGGTCACCCGATCCCAGAACACGAGCCCCTGTTTCCTTCAGATGGTCGCGCGCCGCGATAATGTCTTCCACCTCGTAGCACACATGATGAATGCCACCGGCGGGGTTCTTTTCCAGAAATCCGTTGATCGGGCTGTCATCACCCAGCGGGTACAGCAATTCGATCTTTGTGTTTGGCAATTCGATGAACACAACGGTTACGCCATGATCGGGTTCATCCTGTGGCGCACCGACTTTGGCGCCCAGCGCGCTGCGATATTGCTCTGACGCCGCCTCAAGATCGGGCACGGCGATAGCGACGTGGTTCAGACGACCAATCATGTCATTCTCCTCAGTCCTGTGTTGCATGGGTTATGGGGGCAGACCTGCTAAAGGACAAGTGCGCCAAATCGCCCGTTAACCCTGTGTTAGCCAGAAGTTCCTAGCGTGAGGCATCTGCTGAATAGGAGATCTGCCATGGACGATTCGGGTCCTTTCGCCACCACCGTCGCTACGCCAACCGCGGCCCGGCCCTTGCTGGGGCAAACCATTCTGGTTGTCGAGGACAGCCGATATGCCTGCGATGTGATACGCCTCATGTGCATGCACAGCGGCGCCAGAATCAGGCGCGCCGATTGCCTGAAATCAGCGCGTCGGCATCTACAGATCTACCGCCCCTCGGTCATTCTTATCGACATGGGACTGCCGGATGGGTCCGGCGCGGATCTGATTGCAGAGCTTTCGAATGCCAGCCCCCGCATCAGTGTCATTCTGGGGATGTCGGGCGACGATTGCACTAAAAGCGCCGCTCTGGACGCCGGGGCTGATGGGTTTCTAGCTAAACCGATAGAGTCCATGTCGTTCTTTCAAAGATCCATCCTGAAATTGCTGCCTGAGGATCGACGCCCCAGCGGCCTACACTCGGTTCGCGACGAGGTGATCCGGCCAGATCCCATGGCTTACCAGGATGACATGGCCCATATCGCGGACGTGCTGGCGGGGCCGAATGACCATCGGACATTAGACTATGCGGCACAGTTTTTGTGCGGCGTTGCGCAAGAAGCAGATGACAATGTACTGGCGGAAGCCGCTCGTCAGTTGGCCAGGTCGCGTGCACATGGCACACCGGTTACCGCGCAGGCCGCAAAGGTTGCCGGTATTGTCCAAGACCGCCTGGAACAACGGGAGGCAATCTAGAATGGTCACTGCCTATTTCATCACAGCAACCTTTTTGTGCCTGTGGGTCTACCGACAGACACGCCACACTGCACGAGCAATACGGGCGAACAGAAGCGACCTGAAAAACCCGTTGGATTAGGGGTTTTCGACCTCAGCTAACAGTCCAACACTCGGGAAGCGCGGGCATTCGGGCCTAGCGGTGTCCGCGCCACCGGCAAAACAGTGGCGCGATTAGACGACCAGACTGTCCTTACACGCAGTTCAGGTTGCGATGGATGACTAGTCTTGCGGTATAATCCGCAAACCCAGTTCCATCATTTGATCAGAGGTCGGATCAGATGGCGCATCCATCATCAAATCTTCAGCACGCTGGTTCATCGGGAACATCATCACTTCGCGGATATTGGCCTCATCCGCCAGCAACATCACGATCCGGTCGATACCTGCAGCGCAACCACCATGCGGAGGAGCGCCATAGTGGAAGGCATTGAAGAGTGCGCCAAAGCGGCTTTTAACCTCATCTTCACCATAACCCGCCAGCTCAAAGGCTTTCAGCATGATCTCAGGCTTGTGGTTCCGGATTGCGCCTGAAACCAGCTCGTACCCGTTGCACGCCAGATCATATTGATAGCCGCGTACATCCAACGGGTTACCCTGCAACGCCTCCATCCCGCCTTGCGGCATCGAGAACGGGTTGTGTTCAAAGTCAATCGCGCCAGATTCTTCGTCCTGCTCGTAGATCGGGAAATCCACGATCCAAGCAAAGGCAAAGCGGTCTTTCTCGGTCAGGTTCAACTCGTCGCCGATCACGTCGCGGGCTTTGCCCGCAACTTTTTCAAAGGCTTTTGGCTTGCCACCCAGGAAGAACGCGGCATCGCCGACGCCCAGACCCAGCTGTTGGCGAATTGCCTCGGTCCGCTCGGGGCCGATGTTTTTGGCCAGCGGGCCTGCAGCCTCCATGCCTTCGCCCTGATCCCGCCAGAAGATGTAACCCATTCCAGGCAGGCCCTCTTTCTGAGCAAAGGCGTTCATGCGGTCACAGAACTTGCGGCTACCACCGGTGGGTGCGGGGATGGCGCGAATTTCGGTGCCCTCTTGCTCCAACAGTTTGGCGAAGATCGCAAAACCCGAGCCACGGAAATGGTCGGAAACAACCTGCATCTTGATCGGGTTGCGAAGGTCCGGCTTGTCACTGCCATACCACAGCGCCGCGTCTTTGTAGGAAATCTGTGGCCAATCCTGGTCGACCTTGCGACCACCGCCAAACTCCTCGAACACACCGGTCAGAACAGGCTGGATCGTGTCGAAAACGTCCTGCTGTTCGACAAACGACATTTCGAGGTCGAGCTGGTAGAAATCAGTCGGCGAACGATCAGCGCGCGGGTCTTCATCACGGAAACAAGGCGCGATCTGGAAGTACTTATCGAAGCCCGACACCATGATCAGCTGTTTGAACTGCTGCGGAGCCTGAGGCAGCGCGTAGAACTTGCCCGGATGCTGGCGCGAGGGCACCAAGAAGTCGCGCGCGCCTTCTGGCGAGGACGCGGTGATAATCGGCGTTTGATATTCGCGAAAACCCTGATCCCACATGCGACGGCGCATCGAGGACACGACGTCCGACCGCAGTGTCATGTTCTGCTGCATCGCCTCACGGCGCAGGTCCAGATAGCGATAGCGCAGGCGGGTTTCCTCGGGGTATTCCTGATCGCCGAACACCATCAAGGGCAGCTCGTCGGCAGCACCCAGCACTTCCAGCTCGCGCACGTAAATCTCGATTTCACCCGTGGGCAGTTTGGAGTTCACCAATTCGGGAGCACGCGCTTTGACCGTGCCATCGATACGGATGCACCATTCGGACCGCACCTTTTCGAGCTCGCTAAAAGCAGCGCTGTCGCCATCACACAACACCTGGGTCACTCCGAAATGGTCGCGCAAGTCGATGAACAGCACACCGCCATGATCTCGGACCCGATGCACCCAGCCAGACAGGCGAACAGTTTCGCCAACATTGGTGGCGGTCAGTGCGGCGCAGGTGTGGCTGCGATAGGCGTGCATGAAATATCCCTTCGGGCGCAAAATTCGTCGCGCCGGTACACCGCGTCAGACTGAGAAAGTCAAGGCAGGTCGCGCCGTCAAACCGGCCTTTGCAGGTTCCCGCAATAGAAATACACACCCAAACCCACCGCAACGATGATATTATCCAAGATTGGTCGCAACAGAGCAGCATGTAAAAACAAGCCTTGCTGATCATAGGCCCGGGTGTATGACAGCCCGCCCGCGACGGTCACGGCGGCGCTCAACAGTTGTGCCCCACGCCCTTCCGGCGGGATTGCGTTGTTTCGCCAAAAACAAGCCGAAACCGCAACTCCTGCGGCATCGCCCGGGTCAACAGGTCACCAATTCTACCGGTATCAGCCCGCGTAGCGAGTTTCCCATATACACGGTTTGCGCATTCTGGAGATCGGTCAGGGTCAATTTGGCCTCCGTAAACTCATGACCTTCCAAAAGCTCTTCGCGTAGAATGCCTGGCAACAGCCCACACGACAGCGCCGGAGTAAGGCGTTTGCCGTCTGGCATCACGACAAACAGATTGGTGATCGTACCTTCACAGAGTTCATCGTGCTCGTTCAGGAAAAGCAACTCGTCAATATCGTCCACCATCGCCGCCCGGGCAGAGTCATATACCGTGCGCCGCGTTGTTTTGTAACGCAGCCAAAGATCAGACGCGTTCAGCCTTGTGTCGGCCAGCGCAAACCGCCAATGGGGCGGGTTATTCGCCAGAGGCGCTGTTGTCAGTTCGAACTTTCCCAAGATGTCCATCGTCAGCCTACACCGCAACGGTACGCCATTCGGCACATCGGCCAGAGCTGCCAAAGCCTCGTCTACTATGAATGGCAAGTCCAGTGCAGCGGCGGTCCGCGCCATGCGCCTCAGATGGCGGCCTCGCCTTACAAAACCCTGATCTGGACGATGGGCCAACGTCTCGATCAGGCGGAAATCAGGCTCAACTGGTGCGCAAAGCGGGCCTTCCATAGCGCTTCCTCATATTCAGACGGGGCTGTGCTGTCCCAGACAACTCCACCGCCCACGTTCAGCGTCGCCGCGCCATCTTCGACCATCAGGGTGCGAATGGCCACGTTGAATTCGGATCGTCCATCCGGGGCCGCCCATCCGATGGCACCGCAGTAGATGTCTCGCGCCCATGGCTCCAGCTCGGACAGTATTTCCATGGCGCGTATTTTGGGTGCGCCTGTGATGGAACCGCACGGGAACAGCGCAGACAAGATATCAGACAACCCGGCACCCACCTGCAACTGAGCCCGCACGAGCGACACCATCTGGTGCACCGTCGCGTAAGTTTCGACCTTGAACAATTCGGGCACGTGCACCGATCCTGGTAGGGCAACCCGGCTTATGTCATTGCGCAGCAGGTCGACGATCATCAGGTTTTCGGCCCGGTTCTTTTCGTCAATCGACAAGAAATTCCGCCGACGCGCATCCTCGGCCATGTCTTCGCTGCGGGGCTGCGTGCCTTTCATGGGGCGCGTTTCGATGCAACCCGCTGCATCGGTTCGAAAAAACAATTCTGGCGACCGGCTGAGCAGGTCTGGCAGATCATCCTGTTCGACCAAGGCGCCGTGTCCGACAGATTGGCGGGCTGTCAGCGCGGCATAAAGCGAAGCACTGTCGCCCTTTGTGGTCATGTCGATCGGGAAGGTCAGGTTAGCCTGATAGATATCCCCAGCGCCTATGGCATCGTGAACCGTCTGAAAGGCCCGCGAGTATCTTTGATCATCCCACCTGGATCTGAGATCGGAAATTCCTGCATCCGCTTTTGGTAGGTCGCTTTGGGTCGGATGATCGTAAACGCCAAAACACATCAACGGCAAACGGCGATCTTGCGGCAGGCGCGCCAGAAGGCGCGCCTCTAACGCATACCCAAGCTCATAGCTTGCATACCCGGCCACCCAGGCACCACTTGCGCGTGCCTCATCCAGCGCCGTCATTGCCTGGGGCACGTCCTCCGCCATGTCAGCGCGGATTATCTGGGAAGGCCGGGCAAAACGGGTTCCCGGACCGGCCGGCCCCTGATCAAAACGAATACGCAATTGCATCCTCATTTGCCGTGCAACGGGGTATAGAGAATACGCAGACGAGGGGAAGAGTGGAAAGCGGCAATTTCGCCCTTGTTTCCGATACCTCTTGAACCTTTTGGCGCGGTCCCTATAACGCAGGACAATTTGGGCGCTTGGGCGGTGCCCCTGACTCGCGAACATCGAAGGACGTAGGCCATGCCGAGAAGAACCGACATTCAGTCGATCATGATCATCGGGGCGGGCCCCATTGTCATCGGTCAGGCCTGTGAATTCGACTACTCGGGCGCTCAGGCCTGTAAGGCCCTGCGCGAAGAAGGTTACCGGGTCATTCTGGTGAATTCGAACCCTGCGACAATCATGACAGACCCCGGTCTCGCAGACGCGACGTATATCGAACCGATCACGCCCGAGGTTGTCGCCAGGATCATCGAAAAAGAGCGCCCCGACGCGCTGCTGCCCACCATGGGTGGGCAAACCGGTCTGAACACTTCTCTTGCACTGGAAGAGATGGGCGTGCTGGACAAGTTCGGCGTCGAGATGATCGGCGCCAAGCGTGACGCCATCGAAATGGCGGAAGACCGCAAGCTGTTTCGCGAGGCGATGGACCGGCTGGGATTGGAAAACCCCAAGGCCACCATCATCACCGCACCAAAGAACGAAAACGGCAGTGCTAATCTGGACGCCGGCGTGCAGATGGCGTTGGACGAGCTGGAAGAGATCGGCTTGCCAGCCATCATCCGCCCCGCCTTTACCTTGGGCGGTACCGGCGGTGGCGTGGCTTATAACCGTGAGGATTATATCCATTTCTGCCGATCGGGCATGGATGCCTCGCCGGTCAATCAAATTCTGGTCGATGAATCCCTGCTGGGTTGGAAAGAATTTGAAATGGAAGTGGTGCGCGACACCGCTGACAACGCCATAATCGTATGTTCCATTGAAAACGTTGATCCGATGGGCGTGCACACTGGTGATTCGATCACTGTCGCCCCTGCCCTGACGCTGACCGACAAAGAATACCAGATCATGCGCAACGGCTCGATCGCCGTTCTGCGCGAGATTGGGGTCGAGACCGGCGGGTCAAACGTGCAATGGGCGATCAACCCTGATGATGGCCGTATGGTCGTGATCGAGATGAACCCACGCGTTTCGCGATCCTCGGCGCTGGCGTCCAAGGCGACCGGCTTCCCGATCGCAAAGATCGCCGCCAAGCTGGCCGTTGGTTATACTCTGGACGAGTTGGACAATGACATCACCAAGGTGACCCCGGCCAGCTTCGAACCCACCATCGACTATGTCGTCACCAAAATCCCGAAGTTCGCATTCGAGAAATTCCCCGGCTCGGAACCGTACCTGACCACCGCGATGAAATCGGTGGGTGAGGCCATGTCCATCGGCCGCACCATCCACGAGTCGATGCAAAAAGCGTTGGCCTCGATGGAATCTGGGCTGACGGGTTTTGATGAGGTCGAAATCCCGGGCCTGAGCGTTGGCGTCTGGGAAGAAGCCCCTGACAAAGCGGCGGTGATCAAAGCCATCAGCAAGCAAACCCCGGACCGTCTGCGCACCATCGCGCAGGCCATGCGTCACGGTCTGTCTGACGATGAAATCTTTGGCGTCACCAAGTTCGACCCCTGGTTCTTGGCCCGTATCCGCGAGATTATCGAAGCCGAGCGTGACATCATAAAAACCGGCCTGCCGGTGACCGAGGCCGGTATCCGCAGGCTCAAGATGTTAGGCTTTACCGATGCTCGCCTTGGAAACCTGACAGGTCGCGACGAAGACAACGTCCGCCGCGCCCGCCGCAATCTGGGGGTCAGCGCCGTCTTCAAACGCATCGACACCTGTGCGGCCGAATTCGAAGCGCAAACGCCCTACATGTACTCGACCTACGAGGCCCCGATGATGGGAGAGGTTGAGTGCGAGGCACGGCCATCAGACCGCAAAAAGGTTGTCATCCTCGGCGGTGGTCCGAACCGGATCGGTCAAGGCATCGAGTTTGACTATTGCTGCTGCCATGCCTGTTTCGCTCTTACCGACGCAGGGTACGAAACCATTATGATCAACTGCAACCCCGAGACGGTCTCGACAGACTATGACACATCGGATCGGTTGTATTTCGAGCCGCTGACCTTCGAACACGTCATGGAAATCCTGACGAAAGAACAGGAAAACGGCGCTTTGCACGGTGTGATCGTTCAGTTCGGCGGCCAGACTCCGCTTAAACTGGCAAATGCACTGGAAGAAGAAGGCATCCCGATCCTCGGCACCACGCCGGATGCCATTGATCTGGCGGAAGACCGTGAGCGGTTCCAGGCTCTGGTCAACGATTTGGGCCTGAAACAACCCAAGAATGGCATCGCCTCGACCGACGAGCAGGCGTTGGAGATTGCCGAAGATATCGGTTTCCCATTGGTAATCCGCCCCTCTTACGTTCTGGGTGGTCGTGCGATGGAAATCGTGCGTGATATTGATCAGCTGCGGCGCTACATCAATGAGGCCGTCGTCGTGTCGGGCGACAGCCCCGTTTTGCTGGACAGCTATCTTGCCGGTGCGGTCGAGTTGGACGTGGATGCGCTGTGCGATGGCACAGACGTGCATGTAGCGGGCATCATGCAGCATATCGAAGAGGCAGGTGTTCACTCCGGCGACTCGGCCTGTTCGCTGCCACCATATTCGCTGTCGGATGAGGTCATTGGTCGGATCAAGGAACAGACTTTCAAGCTGGCCAAAGCCTTGAACGTTGTCGGTCTGATGAATGTGCAGTTCGCTATCAAGGATGACGAGATCTACCTAATCGAGGTCAATCCGCGTGCCTCGCGCACCGTGCCCTTCGTTGCTAAGGCCACGGACAGCGCAATTGCCTCGATCGCCGCGCGGGTGATGGCGGGCGAGAAACTTTCCAACTTCCCAATACGCCCCGCGTATCAAGAGGGTCAGGACACCAAGATCGCAGATCAAATGACTTTGGCCGATCCCAATATGCCTTGGTTCTCGGTGAAAGAGGCCGTACTGCCTTTCGCTCGGTTCCCGGGCGTCGATACGATCCTGGGCCCAGAAATGCGTTCAACCGGGGAAGTCATGGGTTGGGATCGGGATTTCCCGCGTGCGTTCCTCAAGGCGCAGATGGGGGCTGGCATGGTCCTGCCATCGTCGGGCCGGGCGTTCATCTCGATCAAGGACGCCGATAAAACCCCGGCTATGCTAGAGACTGCGCAAGTGTTGGCAGGGCAAGGCTTCACGCTGGTGGCCACGCGCGGCACACAGTCATGGCTGGCAGATCAGGCCGTTGCCTGTGATCTGGTTAACAAAGTCTACGAGGGCCGCCCGGACGTGGCCGATATGCTGAAAGATGGTCAGGTGCAATTGGTGATGAACACGACCGAAGGCGCACAGGCTGTTGAAGACAGCAAAGTCATCCGGTCGATCGCTCTTTACGACAAAATCCCTTACTTCACGACCGCCGCCGCCAGCCACGCCGCGGCGCTGGCGATCAAGGCGCAGGCCGAAGGGGATGTCGAGGTCAAATCGCTGCAAGGCTGAGCAGCCATAGATTTGAAACGAAAAGCCCCCGGTGACAAACCGGGGGCTTTTTTTGCTTTTAGTGACCGCTTAAGTGGCGGTTTGAACCGCCAGTTGCTTCCTCTCATCCCGCGCAAAGAACAGCTGGTAAAACACCGGCGCTGCAACCATGGTCAGGACCGTTGCAAAGGCCAGACCGCCCATGATGGTTACTGCCATCGAGACGAAAAACGCATCTGTCAGCAATGGTGCCATCCCAAGGATCGTTGTGATCGCGGCCAGCATGACCGGGCGCAGACGCGAGACTGAGGCTTCGATGATCGCCTCGCGCAACGGTGTGCCGGTCGCACGGACCAGATCGATTTCCTCGACCAGCACAATACCGTTCTTGATCAGCATCCCGGATAAGCTGAGCAAACCCAGAAGCGCGGTGAACGTGAAAGGCAGACCGGTCCCAAGCAGGCCAATCACCACGCCGTTTACCGACATTGGTACCAGCAGCCAGATGATCACAGGCTGACGGATTGCGTTGAACAGCAGCACGGAAATCAGAACCATGATCAGCAAGCTAAGGGGCAGCTGCCTGCCCAAACTTGCCTGCGCATCGCCCGAGTCTTCGAACTCACCACCCCATTCCATCTTGTACCCGGGCGGCAGGTCAATTGCTTCTATTGCGTCGCGAACTTCGGCGTGAACCTGCGCCGCTGTCAGCTCGGGCGGGATATCGGCCCCAACCGTAATGGTCAAAACCCGGTCGCGACGATGTACCAGCGTATTGAGCGAGGTGTATTCGAACCCATCCACCATTTGCTCGATCGGAACAAACCTTTCGGACTGATCCGAGTACACGACCTGATCGACGATCGAATACTCGCCATCGGCCGGTCGGCGCAGGATGATCGGGATCAAGCGGTCACGCTCGCGTAAAACCCCTCCGGTGATACCATCAGTGGAAAACTGCAATGTCGCTGCAATATCTTCGCGCGTCACGCCTGCGGTTTGTGCGCGTTCGGTGGCATAGATCGGCTGCACGGCCAACTCTTGCTCGCGCCAGTCGTGGTGAACCAAAAGAGCGTTGGGTGAGGCTGCGGCCATTTGTTGGACGGCCTCCTCAGCCAGCTGACGCAGAACCTTCGGATCGCTGCCCGAGAACCGCGCCTGGATCGGATCCCCGCCACCTGGGCCGAAGACCAGACGTTTGGTGCCAAACTCTCCTTCGGGGAACTGGACCGATCCAAACGCCTCAAGGTCCACCTGAAGGGCTGGGATGTCCTCTAGGGTTTCAGTGCGGATGATCATGTGACCATAGCTTGGATTTGGCTTTTCCGCCGAATAGGTCAACATGAACCGGGTTGCGCCCTGCCCCACAAAAGTGGTCGCAGAAACGACATCGTCCCGGGCCGCCAGCCATTCTTCAAAAACCGCCATATCCTGCGATGTGCGTTCAATCGGTGTGCCCTGAGGCAGCTTATAGTGAACAAAGAACAAAGGTGTGTTCGAGTTGGGGAAAAACTGCTGCTTCATCAAACCAAAGCCCGCATAGCAGACCACGGTGACCGCGACCAATCCGGCAACCACCAGCCAGCGGAACCGCAACGCCCAGCGCAGGATTGCACCATAGACGCGGAACAAAATGCCGCTGTAGGCGTCCAGCTCACCCTCTTTGCCTTGCTTGAAGAAATAGTGACCCAGCATGGGTGTCACCGTGATGGCCAATACCCAGCTCAGCAACAGCGAGATGCCAATGACGGCGAACAGCGAGAACAAGAACTCTCCGGTCGCATCCGGGCTGAGACCGATCCCTGCAAAAGCCATGATGCCTATCACCGTTGCGCCAAGAAGTGGGATCTGCGTTTTGGCGGCCACGTCTTCGGCAGCATCGCGCGAAGATTTGCCCCGCAGCATCGAGATCTGCATCCCTTCAGCCACCACGATTGCATTGTCTACCAGCATCCCCATGGCGATAATCAGGGCGCCCAGCGAAATTCGCTCCATCTCGATGGAAAACAGCGACATGAACAACAAGGTACCGACCACGGTCAGCAACAGGGTTGAACCAACAACAACCGCAGCCCGCCAGCCCATGAAGATGCCCAGAACGGCAACCACGATAGCCACTGACATGGCAAGATTCACAAGGAAGTCGTTCGAGGCCTGCTCGACAACAACGTGTTGCTGGTAGATGGGCAAGATTTCCACACCAAAAGGGATTTCCGCATCCAGTTCAGCTAATTTTGCATCCGCAAGTTTGCCAACCTCGACAATGTTCTCGGTCGCCAGCCCCGCAATCCCTAAGGTGAAAGCCTCGGTCCCATTGAACCGGATGATGATGTCGGGATCGGTTTGCCGCGCGCGATAAACATCGGACATATCGAACAGATTGATGACCTGGCCCTGAGAGCCCACGGATAGCCCGGCGATGGCCGAAACGCTGTCCGAGCCTTCAGCGGTCAAAATGGTGGTTCGCTCACTTTCCGAGCGTAAGGACCCCGAAGAATTGACCGAGTCCGCATTGGCAATCGCATCATTGATCGCTTGTAAAGGAACGTTCTGGTTAACCGAAATCGCCAAGTCGGGTTCTACAAAGATCGCCTCATCCGGTAAGCCCTGCACCTCAACATCTGCGACCCCGTCAACGGTTAGCAATTCACGGCGCAGGAACGTTGCAAGCTCGTGTTTTTCCGCGTCCGAAAACCCCTCGGCCGTCACCGCATAAAAAAGACCGAATACGTCGCCAAACCCATCATTGACATAAGGGGCGCTGACCCCCGATGGCAGGCCACGCGCCGCGTCGCGCACTTTGGCACGCAGGCGCGTCCAAACGTCGGGCAATTCCGTGCCGTCGTAGATTGATTTGATTTCCACTTCGATCAGGGACTGGCCCGGCTGATTGACCGAAGTGATCACATCCACTTCACCCATCTGCTGTATCGCGGATTCCAAAGGTTCCGATACTTCCAAGGCCACCTGTTCCGCTGTGGCACCCGGGTATTGGGTCGCAATGACCGCGTTTTTGATCGTAAACGCCGGATCTTCAAGGCGTCCAAGCGACAGAAATCCCCAGATGCCGCCGAAAAGTGCAATCAGAATTATCAGCCACGTGTAAAGCGGCCGGTCGATAGAGGCGCGTGCAATATTCATCTGTCAGCGCCTCAGTTCGCAAAGCCGGTAAAACGGCGCACAGCCTGACCGTCGGTCAGCACAGCGCCACCTGCGACGACGATCTCGTCGCCATCAGACAGGCCG
Organism: Ruegeria sp. CK2; assembly: GCF_056536585.1. Lineage (NCBI taxonomy): Bacteria > Pseudomonadati > Pseudomonadota > Alphaproteobacteria > Rhodobacterales > Roseobacteraceae > Ruegeria > Ruegeria sp. CK2. The sequence continues at coordinate 179,300 of NZ_JBQFPW010000002.1, read as the reverse complement.
GACAAAACACGGACATCGCCGGTTTGGGTCGGTTCGATCGTCACCGGCACAGATCGTACCGTACCGTCATCCGCACCAACCGGTGAAAAGACCATCACGCTCAGATCTCCGTTTGCACCAGCCACGATGGCGGTTGCCGGCACGACGATTCCACTGCGATCATCCTGCACCTTGACGTTAACAGTGACGGAGGACCCCGGCAGAATTTGCATGCCCTCGGGCGGGGTCAGACCAAACTGAATGCGAAAAGTCTGCCCTACGCTTGAGGTTTCCGCGTCGAATTCCCGGATTTCCAGCGGAAAGACTTCATCGCTGACTGGAAATTTGGCGGTGATAGTCAGGTCGTCATTCTGCCCCGATCGCTGAAACAGGATTTCTGGAACATCAACCTCGATCCGAAGTTCAGACATATCGTGGATGCGCACGACCGGCGTGCCCGCCGAAACGGTGGTAAAGGCCTCGACCGCTCGGCTGGAGACCAGCGCATCAAACGGCGCAGTCAGCGTGGCATGTTCCAGTTCGTATTCCGCATCCCGCAGCGCAAGCGCCGCCAGTTGTGCTTCGGTTTCGGCGTCATCAACCGCAACCTGGCTGGCCGTGGTTCCGCGCAGACGCGACAAGCGGGCCTCGGTCCGGTCAGCTTGCTCTTTTTGCAGGCGTGCACGATCCAGACTCAGCTCAAATGGCTCCTGATCAAGGCGGGCGATCAGACCTTCTTTGGGGATCACAAAACCTTCGGTCACCGGCATTTCAACAATTTGCCCTGCGACCTGAAAGGCAAGGTCAACGGTTTGGCGTGCGGCGACGCGGCCAAAAAACTGGCGCGAAAAACCGGGTGTCGTTTCGCTCACCTGCATCAGTTTTACTGGCTTGGGAACATCTTGTGCGACAATCGGTGTCGCCAGAACGGCCAGAGCAAGGCCCAGTGAAGTCAGGAGTTTCATTTCTTCAATCCCTCGGGAATTCCCGTTTTCAGAATGTTGTCACGGATTTTGCAAGCCATTCGCGCGAATTCGACAGTTTCTTCTGCGTTCAGTCCAGAGGCCCTGTGGAACAGGTCTCCGGCCTCAGCCACGAGCATATTCCGCGTCTCGTGCCCCTGCTCTGTCAGAACAAGAAGCCAGGCGCGGCGGTCTTCAGGGTCTCGTTCGCGGATCAGGTATCCTTGCTTCTCCAAAGCATCCGCCGTGGCGGTGATCGTGGACGGAACACTTAACATATCCGCAGCCAAAACGCCCATCCGCTTGGGTTCATTCAGCTTTATCAGCATATGGCATTCCGGATGGCTCAGGTCCGTTTCGATGCAATCGAAAGTTTCTTCAAGCTTCCAGTACAGGGCATAGACCCCCATGATCGCCTGGATCTCGGGGCTGAGGCGCCCAAGCCTGGAGTGGATATCATCTGGCATTCAAAGCCCTCGTGCGAGTCTGCGTTGCCATATACTTCAATTTTCGAACTATTCAAGATGTGAAGTGCATTGCGCCACAAACATTCCCTTGGGTCAAGATCACTTGATCAAATCCCGTTGTGACTGCATTTTGGGCGAATCCGAAACATCCAGGACCTATCATGTATACGCCCGCCATCACCGGTACAGGTGTTTTCACACCCGAGAACATCATAACGAACGCCGAACTTGTTCAGGCTTTCAACGCCTATGCCGACAAGCAGAACGCCGAAAACGCCGAGGCAATCGCCGCCGGAACGATGGAACCGATGCAACATTCGTCTGAAGAGTTCATTCTGAAGGCATCCGGTATCGAGAACCGCTATGTGATGGACAAGACAGGTATTCTGAACCCCGGGGTCATGCATCCCTCGCTCCGCCAGCGTAGCGATGATGAGCCAGGCATAATGACCGAGATGGCGGTGGATGCGTGCACCAAAGCGCTGGCGCAGGCCGGGCGTACAGCCGCAGATGTCGACCTGGTGATCTGCGCAGCTTCAAACCACGAACGGGCGTACCCTGCGATTGCAATCGAGATCCAACAGGCTTTGGGCATCGACGGGTTTGGGTTTGACATGAATGTGGCCTGCTCGTCGGCAACGTTTGGCATTCAGGCCGCCGCGGACATGGTTCGGTCGGGATCAGTCAGGGCCGCGCTTGTGGTGAACCCGGAAATCTGCTCGGGTCATCTGGAATGGCGCGACAGGGATTGCCACTTCATTTTCGGTGATGTGGCGACTGCTACTTTGATCGAGCGTATGGAAGACGCTCAGGGCCCTCATTTTGAGATTCTTTCGACGCGCTGCGCCACGGCGTTCTCGAACAACATCAGAAATAACAACGGTTTCCTGCGCCGCTCGCGTCCTGATGGCGTGATCGACCGGCGCGACATGCAATTCATGCAGAACGGGCGCAAAGTATTCAAAGAAGTTCTGCCCATGGTCAGCAAACATATCAGCGATCATATGAGTGCCGAAGGCATCAACAGCGATGGTCTAAAGCGTCTATGGCTGCATCAAGCGAACAAAACGATGAACGATTTCATCGGAAAAAAGGTCCTCGGCCGAGAACCTGAAGCGGGCGAACAACCCAACATTCTTCAGGACTATGCGAATACGTCCTCAGCCGGATCCATCATCGCATTTTCAAAGTATTCTGATGATCTGGAGGATGGCGATGTCGGCCTGATCTGCTCCTTCGGCGCTGGCTATTCGGTTGGTTCCGTTATCCTCAGAAGACACTCTTGAAGCAGTCAACGCGTTGCTGGTCTATGCGTTGACGCGGAAAATCAGGAACGCCGCGTCCGGTTTACCGGGAATTTTCTCTATCCCGTCTGGCAGATCTCCACGCAGCAACTCCGCCGGCAATCCGTCACCGTCGGATACGAACGACCAGTAAGCTGCCCGGGGATGAGGTTTGCAGACCATAATGTAGTCAACGCCAAGTTCATCAAGGCGAGGGCCAATCTCAGATGCTTTTGATCTGAACAGGTCGATTTGGGCAATGATCCCTGCTTCGTTGCGATGGTAGTTGCCAGCAAGAACCGAGTGGTCCGTGTAGAGAAGAATATACGAGGCGAAGTCAAAATCAGCGACGATCAAACCCGGTTCTAGTTCTTTCAGAGGAAGAAAATCGTTCTCGGTTGTGCAGGAAAGAACGGGCGCAGCGTGACTCTGACCATTTGTTTCTTCCTTAACCGCAGTCATCGCCTTGTAGCTTTTTTCCAGGCTAGCCCCTGTTTTTGGCGACATAAGCGCGACAAACAAGATCATAAGAACGCCGAAACTACGCTGATCTTCAACTTTGTACTTTCGGTACATGACCCGCAGCACTTGAGCTTGCACAGCAACAAGCGACACCGTCAGAAAGGTCATCATCCGGGATTGATACAGAAACAGGACAAACCCTGCTGCTATCAAAAATAGAAACAGAAGATACTCGATCTTTGCCTCGGTTTTGTATGCAAAAAGTGCCGCAGCAAAAATCGAGAAAATGGCGATGCAGATCAGCGCAATGGTCTCTCCCGCGTACCGTTGGATAACGAGTGTGACGTTTTGCGCTTCAGTGACCTGGCTCAGCCAAAAGTCGCGGATATCGGGCGCCATTTGGTTAACGGGGTTTTCCAGGCAATACGGCGCAAACATCTGTGCGACGACAACAACACTTCCACCCAAAACCACTAGACAAATTGCTCGCACGGTAAGTGCACGGTTCGAAGCGACAAGGGCCGCAAATGGTAAACCAGCCGCTGCAAGCCCAGCAGGCAAGACAACATTAAGAGTTAGTGCGTCACACCCTGGATAATAAAAACTGTCGCGACTTGTTGTTGCAATTACCGCCACTAGCAGCGTCAAGACAATTGCAGTGCCGAATTCAATGCTGCGGCGGCGGGCAGCCAAACCTGACAAAACCCAGTCAATGGCGACAAATAAACCTATTATTCCTATCTGTAGCAGGGATTCAGCACCAATTGACACAGACAGAGCAAGACAAAACCCCATCCACAGCCCGGCATGCGGCTTGTCTTTTCTAAGAACAAAGAACATCACCGCGTAGACGAACAGCAAAACCTGCAGCCCATGATGATCGAATGAAAACTGGTCAAACTTGCCGGAATTCATGAGCGCAAACACACCCATGACCAGAGCTGAGATCGCCCCCGCACGGTTCCCCAATGCCCCTCCCGTGGCGGCAAATGCCCAAAGCGTTAACCCGGCCAGAAACGACGGCCAGATCAATGCAGTTGCGTTCAATGCCGTTTTTGCAGGAAGAAACGCGCTGCTCACCCAGTAAATTGCTGCGATCGGAACATCGACAATGCGAGACCAGTGCATCAGGGTGCCCTCATCCGGCCCGAGACGGTGCTGATAGGGATCGAACCAGCCCTGCCCGTTTTGCAGGTCCAACACTGAGACCCAGCGCATGATGTCATCCGGGCCTTGCGTGGGGCCGATGAGGATCATGAAGCAGACAAGCATCAGGAATGCCGCGCAGAACGACCAGCATACCAGCCTGTCAGCCAGGATGTTGTAAGATCCTTGCGATTCCTGCATGTTTTTCTGCCCTTTGTGTCGTGGCTTCAGGTCTTTGCAACTTTTCTGACAACAATAGGGCAGGAGATTGACGATGCATCGCACAGTGAATTTGTGATGCAAGTTGGTTGGCACAGCCTAATATTTTGGTCCGACCAATGCCGACAGTGCCCTGCTTGCGCAGAACAGGTTGATCCCGATCAACTCACACTTTCTTCTTCCAGATGTAGCTTCATCTCGATTAGAACCTGTTGCAAAAGGCTAGTTTCCCTCAACAACCGCTTGGCCTCGTTCATTGTTATGATGCCGTCTTCGATTGCCGCCTGATATTCGGTCATCAACATCGCGAATCTTTGGCTCAAAGCGATGACATCCGAATTCACGCCACCTGTACGAGGGGCATCGGTATTTCGACCATCATAAGACAGTGTGATGTTTTTCAGATCGGCCAAGGCCGAGGTGACGTGGGGGTAAGCTGCCGCGTTTTCAAGCCGGGCCACTGCATCCACGGGCATAAATCGATCAGCATGCTCGGCATTGTCAGAATAATATCGTCCCAACGTTGCTTTGGACTTGCCCGTAATCTCACAGGCGGCCTCGATTCCGACATCTTTAACGAGTGCTTCTGTATGTTTCTTCAGATAGGCCCCGATATCTGCCATTGCTTTACCTTTGTTACCTGCGCGCGCCTTCCCGACGGTAGATACGGGGGAAAGCGTGGGGAAAATTCCCATACTCGATTCATAATTGAAATGTCATACATTGGCTATCCCTCAGATAAGCGGGGGATTTTGTGAGTGAGTGGCGGCAGTTTCTGCCGGTAAAGAGTGAACGCGAGGCAAGTTTTTTAGCTTCGCGAAGGTTTGGCCGCATGATGGCCAACGGCGTCGTTGTTGCGAGCGCGGGGGTTCCATCCCCAAGAGCTTACGCTCGGCCTCTGCAACCGCGATGGCGACGTCGCTTATCTTTGGGAATTGACGCCTTGTTCGTATGCCCGAAGCGTTTTAGACCCGCGCCATGGCTAAACTGTATTTCAACTATTCCACCATGAACGCGGGCAAATCGACCGTTTTGTTGCAGGCCTCGCACAACTATCGAGAACGGGGCATGGACACCTACCTGATGACGGCCGCCGTCGATGGGCGCGCAGGAGACGGGCGGATCGCATCGCGTATCGGGATCTCGGAACAGGCGGACAAATTTCGCCCGGAAGACGACGTGTTTTCGATGATCGAGAATCGCTTGAACCGCGGGGCAGTGGCCTGCGTGTTCATTGATGAGGCGCAGTTTCTGTCCGAAGTTCAGGCCTGGCAATTGGCACGCGCGGTGGATGACCTTAACGTGCCGGTGCTGACCTATGGGTTACGCGTAGATTTTCAGGGCAAGCTGTTTCCGGGATCTGCCGCGTTGCTGGCACTTGCAGATGAAATGCGTGAAGTCCGAACTATCTGCGAGTGCGGTCGCAAAGCCACTATGGTGATTCGCCGGGATGAAAACGGGCAGGCCATTACCGAAGGCGCACAGGTGCAGATTGGCGGGAACGAGACGTACGTTTCGCTGTGCCGCAAACATTGGCGTGAGGCTGTGGGCGCCTAAACCGGACTGGGCAATGCACGCCCCTGGACAAACGCCGCGACATTATCCAACGCCATATGTCCCATGCTGGTGCGCACTTCTTCGGTCGCTGTGCCCAGATGAGGCAGCAGGGTCACGTTCTCCATATCCTGCAATGAGTTTGGAACGACTGGTTCGAATTCGTAGACATCCAGGCCAGCACCGGCGATTTGCCCGACTTGCAGACCAGATATCAAGGCGGCTTCGTCCACGACTTCTCCTCGCGCGATGTTAACCAAAATCGCCGAAGTTTTCATCGCCTCCAAAACTTGCGCATTGATCAGGTGGCGTGTGTCGGCCCCACCGGGAACCGCCACAACAAGGAAATCCACTGCAGATGCCAGCGTCAGAATATCCGGCACGAAATCCGCCGCAAAGTCGAGCTGCTTGGCGCTGCGTGCCAAATAGGCAACCTGCATGCCGAATCCGAAATGGCAGCGACGGGCAATTGCCTGACCGATTCGACCCATTCCAACGATGCCCACGCGCTTGCCGGTGACGTGATGCCCCAACATCTGAGTTGGGTGCCAGCCTTGCCAATTGCCCGAACGGACCAAACGCTCGCCCTCACCCGCGCGACGAGCGGTAGACAGCAGCAGCGTCATCGCGATGTCCGCCGTTGCATCTGTCACCGCGCCAGGCGTGTTGGTAACCTCGATTCCCACGGCCTGCGCCGCGCTGACATCGATATGGTTGTAACCGACACCGAAATTCGCCAGCAATTTGCACTGCGGTGCGGGCACATCTTTGAAGAGCTGCTCCCCAAACTGATCCCCCAGTGTCGGGACCACCATGTCGAATTCAGACAAGGCACGTGTCATCTCGTCATGGGTTAAAGGCGTGGTTGTTTCGCGAATCTCGGCATTGAACTCCTGAATCGCGCGGGCTTCAACCGCTGGTGTCATCGGACGGGTAATCCAAAGCTTCATCAGTGCATCCGTCCACCAATTGGAACTTTCCCATCCGGGCCGATCAGGACGATCTCGTTGTTTTCATCCGGAAGTCCCAGAACCAGAACTTCGGACATGAACTTGCCGATTTGGCGGGGGGGAAAGTTAACTACCGCCATCACTTGCTTCCCAACTAAACTGGACGGGTCGTAATGCGCGGTGATCTGGGCCGAGGTTTTGCGTTCGCCAATCCCTTCACCAAAATCAATCCACAGCTTGATCGCCGGTTTGCGGGCCTCGGGATAAGGTTCGGCGCGGATCACTTCGCCAACGCGGATATCGACTTTGAGAAAGTCGTCAAAAGAAATCTCACTCACGCGACAACTCCTTGGATCGATCAGTTGCGGCCTTAACAGCGCGGTGCAGAAGGTTCGGAAAACCTTCCTCCTCGTGCATCAATACTTCCAGTGCGGCATGGGTAGTGCCTTTGGGCGACGTCACATTGACTCGCAGTTGTGACGGGTCCTCATGCGAGGCCATCGCCAACGCCCCTGCCCCGGCCACAGTGGATTTGGCTAATCGCATCGCCAACGCGTGTGGCAGGCCCTGTGCTTCACCTGCTGCGGCAAGCGTTTCGATCAGGTGAAAGACATAAGCCGGGCCAGAACCGCTGAGGCCGGTCACAGCATCCATCTGCGATTCCGAATCCAAACGCACGGTATCGCCAATTGCTGACAGCAGGTTTTCGGCCAACTCCAGATCTGGGCCCGCCGTATGAGAGTTCCCGATCACCGCCGTAATCCCCTGGCGAATGGCAGCGGGTGTGTTCGGCATGGCGCGCACGATTGGGGTGTTATCACCCAAGACGTCTTCAAACGTCGCGATAGAGGTGCCCGCGGCAACGGAAATGAACAGGCTATCGCCGCCGCCAAGTGCCTGGATCGCAGGCAAAGCGGTACCCATCATCTGCGGTTTGACAGCCACCAACACAACTGCCGGTGCTTCGGGCAACGGAGTATTGATGTTGACGCCTTGCTCCCTCAACCACTTAGACGGGTTGGGGTCAATCACCCAAACAGAAGCGGCGGGCAAGCCGTGATCCAGCCAGCCCGCCAACATGGCGGATCCCATCTTACCGCAACCCAGAAGCACAAGCCCCTGCTCGGCGATACGCGACATGTCCATGATTGCCCCTCCCCTTAACTAGCCGGTTCGGGGCAAAGCTTTACGCGCGGCCATAGGCCTCTGCAATGGCGACTTGCATCGCGTCTTCGGGGTCGCGGTTGCCCCAGGTGACCAATTGGATCGCAGGATAGTAACGCTCAGCGCTTAGCACTGCGGCAGTGATCATCGTATCGATCTGTTCCGGGCTGGCCGTTTGGCCGCCTGCTAGAACCAGGCCGTACCGGTAAACCATAAGCTTCTGGTTCGCCCAGTACGTAAATGCCCCCGCCCAGCACTGGTCGTTCATTTTGTTTAGAAGTTTATAAAGCTCGGTTTCGCGGTCCGCGGGTGGTTCCATCTCAAAGGAACATACCATCCGCAGTGTTTCGTCATAGTTAGACCAGGCCAGCGTGATCGAATATGTGCGCCACTGTCCTTCGACAGCCATTGCAATCTGATCGTCGCCGATGCGGTCAAAATCCCAGTCGTGGTGTTCGGCCAGATGTTCAACAATATCGATTGGATGAAGGTCTTCTTCGAGAAACTGCTCGGAAAGGGCCATAATGCCACCTCACTCTTCTCTAGCATTTAGGGGCTGGCAGCGCCCCAGCGCTAGTTGCCTGCTCTACAAGCCGGGCTTCCCCCGTTGGCCTGTACTAAATATGGTGCGATGTGGCCGATACTCTGGCAACCCCCATTTTTGGGGATAACAGCAATAAGTTGTGGATAGCTGGCAACGCGGATCAAAATATTGGCATTACTTGCAGCTTTGTCTTGATTAAATTCCGCAAGGCGTCAAACTACTCCGCATCGCACAACCCGAGATTTGGATTGCGCGGCAATAGTCTTGTCCGAAAAACCTGATTGATACGGAACGCGACGGCTTTACTTATCCAGTTTAGCCTCAAGCGTCGCAATGCGGGCTTCCAGTGCCGAATTTTCTTCGCGCGCTTTTTGCGCCATCGCCCGAACGGCATCAAATTCTTCACGCGTTACAAAATCACGGTCAGCCAACCAACGGTCGACCATTGACTTCATTGCGTTCTCGGCCTCTTCCCGCGCGCCTTGCGCCACACCCATGGCGTTGGTCATCAGCTGAGAGACATCGTCCAGGATCTTGTTACGGGTTTGCATGGCTTTACTCCGGTATCGCAGTTGGTCTCTATATGGGTAAAGAATGGCCCGGGCACAAGGTTGACTTGCCCTGCAAACCCCGGGCAATGAGGCGCACATGCAGGCTGTTCTGAATTTCCCCGATCTGTCGCCCGAGTTGTTCTCGATCTCATTGTTCGGGATCGAGTTCGCCCTGAGGTGGTACGCACTGGCTTACATTGCCGGTATCTTGATAGCGTGGCGCATGGCCGTGAGGGTGCTAAGGCGCCCTGCCCTTTGGTCGGATGACACGCCACCAATGCGCGCTGAGCAACTAGATGACCTGATCACCTGGATCATTCTTGGTGTCATTCTGGGCGGACGCCTAGGCTTTGTGCTGTTTTACCAACCGGCCTATTATCTTTCGAACCCCTTGGACATCTTGAAAGTTTGGCAAGGCGGCATGGCTTTTCATGGCGGGTTGTTGGGTGTCGTCATTGCCTCGTTCCTGTACTCTCGCCGCCACAACATTCCGACCCTTTCATTAGGCGATCTTGTTGCCTTTACTGTGCCGCCTGGGCTGCTGCTAGGCCGTTTGGCCAATTTCGTTAACGCCGAGCTTTGGGGCAGACCAAGCGAGCTACCCTGGGCAGTGGTCTTCCCGGGCATAGCCGCGCAGGACTGCCCTGACGTTGTTGTGGGCATGTGCGCCCGGCACCCCTCACAGCTGTACGAAGCAGCACTGGAAGGCGTGCTGCTGGGTGCCCTGCTCCTGGTTCTGGTATATCGCAGCAGAGCCTTCCGTAAGCCCGGTCTGATCATGGGTGTGTTTCTTGCCGGCTACGGCGCGTCGCGGTTCATTGTCGAGTTCTTCCGCCAACCGGATGCGCAATTCGTCTCACCAGGAAACCCCCTGGGGCTGGCGTGGCATGTCAGTGGCTACGGCCTGACCATGGGCCAGTTGCTGTCACTGCCTATGATCGCGCTTGGTCTTTGGTTTGCATTGCGCGCACGCCAGAAAACATGAGCCTATTGGACCATCTTACTACGCGCATTCTTCAGGATGGCCCGATAAGCGTGGCCGCCTACATGACCGAGTGCTTGCTGCATCCAACGCTGGGCTATTACACCACGCGCGACCCGCTTGGCCCGCAGGGCGACTTTATCACCTCTCCTGAAATCAGTCAGATGTTCGGTGAGGTGATTGGATTGTGCCTGGCGCAAAGCTGGATGGATCAGGGGCAACCCTCTCGGTTTATACTTGGTGAGCTTGGTCCGGGGCGCGGCACCCTGATGGCGGATATCTTGCGCGCAACACGGCGCGTGCCCGGATTCCATCAGGCGGCAAAGGTAGTACTGCTGGAAGTGTCGCCTGAACTAAAGAAAAAGCAAGCCGAAACCCTTCGTGAATACGCACCGGAATGGCTGGGCAACATCGCTGAGTTTCCGGATCTGCCATTGTACTTGGTCGCTAACGAATTCTTTGACGCCTTACCGATCCGACAGTTTTTAAGGGATGGCGACAGCTGGTGTGAACGGTTGGTCGGCGTGTCAGCGGGCTCGCTGACGTTCGGCTTGGGTCCTCGCACAGAACAGTCCGGGCTCAAGCACAGGATGGATGACACGACGGATGGCGATCTGGTCGAGCTATGTTCCGCCGCAACTCCTATTCTGACGACGGTCGCCCAAAAAATCGCGACATGTGGCGGGTCAGCTCTGATTGTGGACTACGGTGATTGGCGCTCTCTGGGCGATACATTGCAAGCGATGCAAAACCATAAACATTCGGACCCGCTGGAAAACCCGGGCCAGGCTGATTTGACGTCACATGTCGACTTTGAAGCTTTGGCCGGAGCCGCCCGGGCAGCAGGGTGTGCATACACGCGTCTGACGCCGCAGGGTGTGTTTTTGGAACGGTTGGGTATCACGGCAAGGGCCCAGACATTGGCCAATTCGCTAGAGGGATCTGAGCTGGAAGGGTTGATTGCCGCACATCGCAGGTTGACGCACCCCGAGGAAATGGGAAACCTGTTTAAAGTGCTGGGCCTGTATCCGGCACAATCGGCGCCACCACCGGGACTGGACTCATGACACTGGAAATCTTGACATCAGATATTCTGTCCCCTGTTCGCCATGGTTTCTTTAGCCGTCGTGGCGGTGCGTCTTCCGGGATATTCTCAGGTTTGAATTGCGGCCATGGATCATCTGACCAGACCGAGGCCGTGGCGCTGAACCGCCGCAGGGTTGCCGACGCAATGGAAGTGACGCCCGATGCGATGATCGGCGTGCATCAGGTGCATTCTCCCACCGCCTTGACGGTCGAAGGACCTCAGAACGGCGAAAAACCCAGGGCGGATGCGATAGTGACGGCGACCCCTGGGCTGGCCCTGACAATCCTGACAGCCGATTGCCAACCGGTCCTTTTTGCCGATCGCGAAGCTCAGGTAATAGGAGCGGCCCACGCGGGCTGGCGTGGTGCTTTGGACGGGGTGCTTGAGACCACTTTGGACGCCATGGAAGCACTAGGTGCCAAACGGGAGAACACCTGCGCGGTCATCGGGCCAACCATCTCGCAACGGGCCTACGAAGTTGGCCCGGACTTCATGGACGAGTTCATTGCCGAGTCACCGGACAACACCCGTTTTTTTGCAAATGGCCAGGATGATAGGCTGCAATTCGACCTTCCTGCATTTGGCCTTCACAGGCTTCGCCAAGCGGGAATCGGTCAGGCTGAATGGACAAGACACTGCACTTATTCAGACCCTGAACGGTTTTATTCTTATCGCCGTTCAACCCACGCGAAAGAAGCGGATTATGGCCGCCTGATTTCCGTCATTAAATTATAGAAGTTGCCGAAAATAAGGCAGGTTTGCCACCTTTCCGCCATATTTATTGTGTCTATCTTATTAAGAATCGTATTGAATTTTTGCCAGTAGATCAGACGTTATCTGACGATCCGACCTTTGAAATCTGGCATCCAAAATAAGAAGGACTGCCATACTTCATTTTCTGCCTGCATATCATCCAGCTAAAGCCTTATCGCTGCCTCAAATGGGCATGACAGTAGGTTAATACGGAATTCGGGGCATCAGACCCCAAGCAGAGCAGGATCAGGGAATGAAAACGAAATCTCGCTTTCTCAGCGCAGTGGTCGCGGCCACGCGGGACCAGAATTTGGAAATGCCTTGGAAACGGGTTTCAAGCCATTCTGTCAGGGTCGCACGCCGTTTGGCCGCACGACGCTGAAGTAGGAACCCTGAGGGGCCAAGCTGCCGGTCCTGACGGAGAGAACGCGCATCGGAAATTGCTCCGGTCCGATGCGTAACAGGTCGCGATCAACTCCGCGGCATGTTTTTGGAGTGTGTGTGTAGGCAATTGTGGCCTGCAAAGTACGAGTTTGTCTGGGGGGTCATAATGTTGACCAAAGGAACGCGAAATTGCTTCGCTGTGCCGCGCCATATTGGCCGGGGCACGGGTCTTACCCGCTTGTTTCAAGACAAAGAACCTATCTGCCAGGCAGGCCTTTATGGGGTACGCCGCGCCTGACGGAATTTTGAAGGGAACGGAATATTATGACTATTCCAAATTCACTGGTCAGCCCGGCCAGCCACGCTGTTAAAACATCTGCATTACTGAGAGAGTCGCCACGACCAGCCACAACGCAGAAGGCACAGCTGCGGCGCTATGAGGTCAGCTGCTTGATGAAAAACGGCGATGTTTCGCAAATGCGCCATATCGCGCCCGCCTTGCCAATGTTCGAGGATGCATTCTGTGCATTTTCGCGAGGATCTCTGGTAGAAACAGAGCTGGGGCCAGTTGCGATTGAAGATCTGATGCCTGGCGACAGTGTCCTGACTCAGGACGGCACTTCGCAAAAGGTGCTGTGGAAGGGGTCGGTCACTTTGATCCCTGGGCGCGAGGATTCGCGTGGCCGTACACGGCCGCTAACACGAATCATGGCAGATACGTTCGGAATGCAAAAGCCGTTGTCTGGCGTGATCGCCGGTCCTGCTGCGCGACTGCTGGGAACGCCTGCGCACCTGCGACATATCCATGGAAACGAGGCTATCCTGACACCTGTGTCCGAATTTCAGGATGGGATGGGCGTTGTCGAAACAATGCCGCCAACACCAGTCGAATTGTTTCACATTTGCCTGGAAAAGCACAGCGTTATACGGGTGGATGGTTTACAATTTGAAACCTATCACCCAGGTATCAATGCAGTTCGGATGATCAGCCATTCACTTCGGTCGATTTATCTGAACCTGTTCGCGCATATTGAGTCACTGAACGATTTTGGGCCGCTTTTGATACCGCGCGCCGGAGATGGAGAGGTGGACGCAATATCTGCGTAAGTTGTTAACGATTACTGCAAGTGTGGGGGCATCATGCAGCTATTACTAACCTGGATCATATCATTGGCGGTTGTCGCTATTCTTCCGCCTTGCGAGGCACATTCAAAGCGCATGCGGTTTACGCCGTCCGGTTCATTCGTTCTTCCAGAACGTCGAACGGCACGCCGGGCTCGTCTTTTGCGCCGCGGATAACAAGCGAAGTCTTAACGCTGGCCACGTTTGGCGTGGTCAGCAGCTCGCCTGTCAGAAACTGTTGAAAACTGCTGAGATCAGGCGCAACGCATTTCAGAATGAAGTCGACCTCGCCGTTCAGCATATGACATTCCCGGACCAGCGGCCACTCGCGGCAGCGGTCTTCGAAGGCACGCAGTTCTGTCTCGGCCTGACTGTCCAGCCCGACCATCGCAAAGACCTGAACTTCGAACCCCAGCTCTCGCGAATTCACTTCGGCATGATAGCCGGTAATATAACCGGATTCTTCAAGAGTACGAACACGTCGCAAGCATGGTGGGGCCGAGATTCCGACGCGTTTGGCCAATTCGACGTTGGTCATACGACCGTCCGCCTGCAGCTCCGCCAGAATCTTGCGGTCGATTTCATCCAGCCGAGTCGTGACCATCAAATGCTCCTGATTTTTCGGTTCTTATATCAGCACCCCGCCTATGCGCAATAATGTTTCGCATCTGCGCAATTTTCTTTGTTTTCAAAACGCTCGATTTTGTGACCCCATTCCCCAGCTGCATATCTGATGTTGCGCAGGAAGGGGCTTTAAGCCCTGCGCGACCGCCGTTATATCGGTGCGACGGGCAAATGGCCCAATTCAGCCAGTTCGAGCGGGGGTACCATGGCCGACACACGACACACCAAGGTTCTGATCATCGGATCGGGTCCTGCAGGATACACTGCCGGCGTTTACGCCAGCCGGGCGATGCTGGAACCGATCCTGGTGCAGGGGATCGAGCCCGGTGGGCAATTGACGACCACAACCGAAGTCGAGAACTGGCCCGGCGATACTGAGGTTCAGGGCCCTGATCTGATGGTTCGGATGCAGGATCACGTCAAAGCAATGGGGTGCGAAGTGATCGGTGACATCATCAGCGATCTTGATCTGAACCAGCGCCCGTTCGTCGCAAAAGGCGACAGTGGAACCACCTACACCGCCGACGCCGTCATTCTGGCAACCGGTGCCCGCGCAAAATGGCTGGGCCTGCCGTCAGAAGAAAAATTCAAAGGTTTTGGTGTCTCGGCCTGTGCCACTTGTGACGGATTCTTTTACCGTGGACAGGAAATCGTTGTGATCGGCGGAGGCAATACCGCGGTCGAAGAGGCATTATTCCTGACAAATTTCGCCAGCAAGGTCACTCTGATTCACCGCCGGGATGAGCTGCGCGCCGAAAAGATCTTGCAGGATCGCCTGTTCAAGAACGACAAGATCGAACCGCTCTGGTTCCACCAACTGGATGAAGTCGTCGGCACGGACACGCCACTGGGCGTCGAAGGTGTGCGCGTGAAAAACGTCAAGACCGGCGAGGTCACCGAGATCCCGTGCAAGGGTGTTTTTGTCGCGATCGGGCATGCGCCTGCCAACGAGTTGGTCAAAGACAAACTGGACAGCCACATGGGCGGGTACGTGGTCACCAAGCCCGGCTCGACCGAGACCTCGGTCCCTGGTGTATTTGCGGCGGGTGATCTGACGGATCACATCTATCGCCAGGCCGTCACAAGTGCCGGAATGGGCTGTATGGCAGCTCTCGATGCTGAACGCTTCCTGGCTGAGCAAGACTGAGACAACAGCAAGGTCCTCGGGCGCGTCCGGAAACCCTGCTTAGCTTTCGAGCGATACCGCGCATCGGAAACGGGGCATCGCCTCACATAATGAGCAATGATTTTGCGTCGATTCCAATCGACTGAAATCGCAGCTTGGCTTGACCCCCGCGCAGAGGCCCAGCAAACTTGCGCTGAACAGGATGAATGCGGGTGACAGCATTGGACAACGCTCTTTGGCGCGGCGGGTGGACAACCCGCCTTAGGATCGGCAGCGGCCTCGTTCTATTCACCTTCGCATTTTTTCATTTCATAAATATTGGCTTAGGCCTTTTTCACACCGACTATCTTCACGGCATGCAAGACGGGCGGCAAGCGATCACCCGCAACAACTTAATAAGCGCGCTTTTCTACGCGGCATTGTTCGTACATGCTGGCTTGGCCCTTGCTTCAATCGCTCAGCGCAGAACCCTGCGCATGCCTATTGGTTCCGCTTTGCAGATCGTGCTCGGACTACTGATCCCGCTGCAATTGATCTCGCACATCGTCCAGACGCGCGTTGCTCATGAGGTCTACGATGTCAATGACGAGATGGGCTATATCATTGTCCTGATGTGGCCCAACTCGGCGATATGGATGCAGAGCCTTTTGTTACTAATCGTTTGGGTACATGGCTGCATCGGCCTGCACATGTGGTTGCGACTGACCCACTGGTGGCGCAACACGGTGCCTTATCTGATCGGGTTGGCGGTGTTCATACCGTCCTTTGCCCTGGCCGGGTTGCTGACCGAGGGTCGACGCATCTGGTCCGATTTTTCAGACGAATTTCTGCGCGAACAGTATGTTGAACACTACAATTGGCCGTCACCCGAAGCGTTCCAAACCATGTTCAGCATTAAAGACAATGCTCTGATTGCGTTTTGGTTCGCGTTGGGTGCAACGGCCTTGTTCTATGTTGGCCGCAAATTGTGGCGGCGCAGACACTCGGTGCGTATCACTTATGCACGAGGGCCCGAAGTCGTGGCAGAAAAAGGCATGACTCTGTTGGAGATATCCCAAGCCAACGGCGTTCCACACACCGCGCTATGCGGCGGCAAAGGGCGGTGCACCACCTGTCGCGTCATTGTCGAGGATGGGGCAGACAGCTTGCCTCCGGCTGGCGATGTCGAAGCGCGCAGCCTGGCTGCCGTTGGCGCATCCGGACAAACAAGGCTGGCGTGCCAAATTCGCCCAACCGAACCACTCACTGTTTTTCGCGTTTTCAGACCCGATGGTGGCCGCAATCGCGGGCACGCAAGTCAGGGACAGGAACGGCAACTGGCTGTTTTGTTTCTGGACATGCGCGGTTTTACTGCGCGCACCACTGGGCAGCTGCCCTATGACATCGTCTTTCTGTTGAACCGTTTTTTTGACGCGATTGTCCCGGCGATCACCGCCGAGGGTGGAGTTGTGGACAAATACATGGGTGACGGGCTGCTCGCGGTTTTTGAAAAACGTGATGCCTCCAGCTCAGCCCGCGCCGGGTTGAAGGCTGCGATCGACATCAGCCGGGCGCTGGACAGGTTCAACGAGCAATTGGAAGCAGAAGGTAGCCCCCGGATTCGCATCGGGATGGGGTTGCATCTGGGTGATCTGGTCTTGGGTGAGATTGGCGCGGCCGGCCACGCCTCACGGACCATCATCGGCGACGCAGTGAACGTTGCGAGCCGCCTTGAGAGCGAAACCAAGGCGTTAGGTGTAGAGTTACTGGTCTCAGACGAGCTGATTCAGGCAGCAGACGTTGCAATCAACCCGGATGAGATGCGCTTGTTTCAGCTGCGCGGCGTCACGCAACCTGTTCCTGCCCTGCCAGTGGCCCGCGCATCAGACTTGGACCAATCAGTCCATGGTATGGAACACATATACTCAGGCTGATTGGATTGTTGCCACTTGGCGGAACCAAAGTCGCGTTTTCGGCGCCTGACCGGAAATTCCTTCCCTTCCGGTGAAAATCAGCGCATATCGTCCTTTGTTTCATTGACGTCGGTGGACTCCGCTTAATAGTCGGGGCAAATGCCCTGCAAACCGCCTGGAATCACCGGCAATACAAAACTGCTATAAGAGTATTCTGATGACGATGTTAAGCAATTTGGCCCCAATCCCCGAACTTTATGTGTCGTATGACTCGGCCCTGAAATTGAAAGTCGAAGCCGCAGACCTGACCAGTTGGGACCTGAGCCCACGCCAGATCTGCGATCTGGAGCTGTTGATGAACGGTGGGTTCAACCCACTCAAAGGGTTCCTTGGTGAAGCAGATTACGACAACGTGGTCGAGAACATGCGTTTGGCAGACGGCACGCTTTGGCCGATGCCAATCACTTTGGACGTCAGCGAAGACTTTGCAGAAAAAATTGAGCTAGGTCAGGACATCGCCCTACGCGATCAGGAAGGTGTCATTCTGGGCACCATGACCGTCACCGACCGCTGGACGCCGAACAAGGCGCGTGAGGCTGAAAAAGTCTTTGGCGCCGACGATGATGCACACCCGGCGGTGAACTACCTGCACAACCATGCTGGCAAGGTCTATCTGGGCGGCCCCGTGGTCGGCATCCAGCAACCGGTTCACTATGACTTCCGCGCGCGCCGCGACACACCAAACGAACTGCGTGCTTATTTCCGCAAGCTGGGCTGGCGTCGCATCGTGGCGTTCCAAACCCGCAACCCGCTGCACCGTGCGCATCAGGAACTGACCTTCCGCGCCGCCAAAGAAGCTCAGGCCAACCTTCTGATCCATCCGGTTGTCGGCATGACCAAGCCCGGCGACGTGGACCATTTCACGCGCGTACGTTGCTATGAGGCGGTGTTGGACAAATACCCAGCCTCGACCACCTCGATGTCGCTGCTGAACCTGGCGATGCGCATGGCGGGCCCGCGTGAGGCGGTCTGGCACGGCCTGATCCGCGCCAACCACGGGTGCACTCACTTCATCGTTGGCCGTGACCACGCCGGCCCCGGAAAGAACTCGGCCGGTGAGGACTTTTATGGCCCATATGATGCGCAGGACCTGTTCCGCCAGTTCCAGGATGAGATCGGCGTTGAAATGGTCGATTTCAAACACATGGTCTATGTGCAGGAACGTGCCCAGTACGAGCCTAATGACGAGATCGAAGACAAAGAAAACGTCACGATCCTCAATATCTCGGGCACCGAACTGCGCCGCCGCTTGTCTGAAGGTCTGGAAATCCCCGAATGGTTCAGCTTCCCCGAGGTTGTGACCGAGCTGCGCAAGACCAAACCGCCGCGCAGCCAGCAAGGGTTTACCGTCTTCTTTACCGGCTTCTCGGGCTCAGGCAAGTCGACCATCGCCAACGCGCTTATGGTCAAACTGATGGAGATGGGTGGGCGTCCTGTCACCTTGCTGGACGGCGACATCGTCCGGAAAAACCTGTCGTCGGAATTGGGCTTTTCGAAAGAGCATCGTGACCTGAACATCCGCCGCATCGGTTATGTGGCCAGCGAGATCACCAAGAATGGTGGTATCGCAATCTGCGCGCCGATTGCACCCTATGCCACGACCCGCCGCGCGGTACGTGAAGACATCGAACAGTTCGGCGCGTTTTGTGAAGTGCATGTGGCAACCAGCATCGAAGAATGCGAACGCCGCGACCGTAAGGGTTTGTACAAGTTGGCAAGGGAGGGCAAGATCAAGGAATTCACCGGCATCTCGGACCCTTATGACGTTCCAGCCAACCCCGAACTGAGCGTAGAGACCGAAAATGTCGAAGTCGATAATTGCGCCCATCAGGTTCTACTGAAGCTCGAAAGTATGGGCCTGATCGCAGGCTAGTAGACCCGCGCGACGAGGAAATCAAAGGGCAGCGCTTGAACAAAGCACTGCCCTTCTCATTTTTAGTTTCGGCCGTTTGCGATTGTATTCGCAACATCGTTGGCATCAATCGGCGCGCCAGAAGCCCGCAATAGATCGCCAACCTCCCAGTCCCCGCCGTTCACGGGTGCCGGATTGTCCAGCAGCGACATCAGATCGGCGTCATCATTTGGCTTCCAGTTCGGCATGTTGCGCACAAAGGACATCGGGTCACCGTCCAGCAATCCTCCGAACACCTCAGCAACGATCGTACCGCCGACTGCGCCGAGCATGCGACCCGAGTTGTTTGCCGGAAGAATTTGGCTTTCTTTCAGAATGTAGTGCCACAAGATATCCTCATGAGGATCGTTGATCGCATGCGGTGTCAAACCCATCCGTTGCGCGACATCAGAGCCTTTTGGCAACTCCAGACGCATTGAGCGTAACAGATTCAGGAAGGCCAGCATGTTGGGCTTGGGTGCCGGGCCTTCATCCAACGCAAAGACCGCCGACGACAGCTTTGTGTCAATCCGTCTGGCAGGCTGCGGGAAAGGTCCGCCCGAATTGATGTCGAAGAACCAATCCCATTGCACTGTGTGGCGATGCGGGAAGGAGCGGAAACCGCGTAGGTCGTGGCGGATATCTCCTTGGTCATCCTCGGGGCCATCGGGGTGGAAGATCGGCAGCTCTTTTCCAAATCCAAGCCCGGTATCGTTATCATCGTTAACGTTGACCTGATATCCTGGACGTATCAGCGAATGGCCAAAGCGATAGGCCGCCACAGAAAACTCGACCGGCATAAACGGCTGATAGTTCCAATCATAAACGGTGCCGTTGAATTTGTGGTTGTCGGACTTGTCCAGAACTCTGGTCCAAATTGCATCGCTGACCAGGCGTTTAATGAAGTCGTTCCACACAACGTATTGATAGAACCAACGCACTTTGCGCTGCGCTTCCTGAAACCTTTCGCCGTCAAAACCGAACTCGGTCGTCTCATCATCCGGATCACCGGTTGCCAGCTTCTGCATGACCCGGTTGTGCAGTCGCAACATGGCCAACTGGAACTGGGAAACGATCACATTCTCATCGTTACGCATGTCGCCAATAATGGCGCGCCCCTGCCGGTTGCGCAGAAGGTCCGGTTCTTTCGAACCCGCGATGTCCTTGTCGCCCGTCCAGTCCTTCTCAGTTGTCCCAAGCAGGAACACGCCACCACGATTCTTGTCGTACATAAAAGGTTCATCTGCCGGGCCTTCGCCATAGAGACAATCCAGGTCAAGGCGTGGCGTGCGAAAGTTTTCAAGCTTCTCAGGATCGCTTTGACGCATCAGGGAGGAGGTTGGGTCAAACGTGATGTCGTGATCCACGAACTGACCAAAATAGGTGTAACCCGCGGGCAGATTTGCATTGTCCAGGTTGTCTTGCCCGGCCGTTTCGCTCATCTCGTTGGTCGCAAAATCGCGTAACGCTGCGACGGCTGTGGCGTCATCGCCATGGGGGGACCGCCACGGTGGAAGTTCACGAAACAACCTTCCGAATGGACCTTTGTAGTTCTTGGATCTGGGGAGGCTGGTAATGCCATACCTGGATGACGAAACGCTCATCAAAGTGCTCCTAAAATAATACTCGTTACTATTCAAACGGCCCTTCATCGGGCGCAAAATTGATAAAATTTAGTTCTCAAAAATGCCGCCCGAACCCGCAAAATACCGGGACGACCGCGAAACAATGTTACCATGAAATGCGTGGAAACGATAGATTCATAAGTTATCCGCGCAAAAAACAGCCAGTGCTTGCAGTTCGTTCAATCATTGCAATTGCTTGCACCAAGGGACAATCATCCGTCGCACGCCAGGATGAAATCTCGGCCCGAAGTATTTTCACCGCTCGTCTTTCGAATTCTCAATAGTCCACGGCCTGCGTTTGGGCATTTTTTTACGCCGTCAGACGCATTTTATTATACTTTGGGCTGGCGGTTTTGATGGCTGTTTGAATATCGTCGTGCGTTTCGCGCAGAATCATGCAGGCAGTGTCAAAGAAATCACCGATGTTGGGGCCCTCCCAATAGATCGGTACGGAAAGATACAGAACCGCATTGGTCAGTTCTCGTGAGAGATAGTCCCTCTCGCACACCCACTCGATGACCGAATGACGCAATTAATGTCCCACGAGATCCCGCTTCGCTGAGTTGGTCAAGGAACAGAACTTGGTCCTTTCGAGCGACAGTTAGCCCCATCCCGGGACCATCGTCACGCCATAGCCCAGAATGGCATATCTGCCTGAGTCATCAGAAGTGATTAGGCAGATTGACCTGCCCGCGCATCAAGACATGGCCGCGACCTGCAACCTTGATCCCTGTCATTGCGTCGGGCGGGCCAACCCGGGTTACTGTCGCCTGACCGGGGCGACCCATATCGTGGCCTTGTTCAGCGGTGAACGTGTCTTTGTCCATCAGACCGTATTTCCACAGATAAGCAGCCATGGCACCCGTCGCGGATCCGGTAAAAGGATCCTCCGGCGGGCTAGGTGGCGCCAGCAATAGACGCGAGAACGTGTCACCCCCAGCCGTTGCACCCTGAAGTGTCACCAGAAACGGCTCGGCCATATCCGAGCCCGAATAGCCCGCGGCGGCAGCGACTTCGCGCAGCGGACCTTCAGCCAAACGCGCTGCTCGCAATGCTTCATGATCACGCAAAACAGTGATGCAGAACGGCAACCCGGTTGACACCATCTGCGGCGGAGAAATGATCGCGTCCTCACTCAGCCCAATCGCAGAGGCAACAAGGTCAGCCGAGACATGTGCGCTAAATTTTGGCGCGACCTGGGTCATTTCAATCTCGTCGCCGTTCAGCTGTATCGAAACAAGCCCAGCCCCAGTTTCCAGTATCAGACTATCACCTGAAAAAAGCCCCCGAGATTTCATGGCCGCAACCGTGGCAATTGTGGGATGGCCTGCAAATGGAATTT
Source organism: Ruegeria sp. CK2 (assembly GCF_056536585.1). NCBI lineage: Bacteria > Pseudomonadati > Pseudomonadota > Alphaproteobacteria > Rhodobacterales > Roseobacteraceae > Ruegeria > Ruegeria sp. CK2. Next base: position 157,131 of record NZ_JBQFPW010000002.1, on the reverse strand, counting down.
CGCGGCTGGCAAGGAAGTATCGAACCCGAACATCGGCGATGTCCGACGGACCCGTGAAGGTGCACTCCACCAGCGAGGTTTCACGGACATAAGCGGTGCAAACATCCTCGGTCAGCGCCGCGCCGCCATGGACAACAGCACACCCGTTGCCCCCAAAGGCGCGATCACTGAAGGCATCCACCCAATCAAACTCAAACCAGCTCATGCACCTTCTTTCGGATCTTAGCGGTCAAATCATTGGCCATCGGGTCGCGTCAGTGAACGGCCACGGGCGAAAGGTCATGCTGTCGCGCCAAGACAAAGGCCAGCTTACGGTCGGCCACAAGCGCCAGTTGCTGACCGTCCGAGTCGTGCACTGCATACAGATGATCCAGATCGCCGGCCTGTTCTCGCAAATCACGCGGCAGGTCAGCGACATCCACAGATTTCACATAGACGATCCGGTCGCCTTCGGTATTGATCTCAACCGGTGTATTCATAGCTCTTACCCCTTCTTTATATTGATTGTTTGCACCACGGTTTCGGGCACGGCACGGGTCAGGTCGACATGAAGCAGACCGTTTTCCATGATTGCCTCGCCCACTTCGACCCCATCGGCCAGCACGTACATGCGCTGGAACTGGCGTGCGGCGATCCCGCGGTGCAGGAATATGCGCCCCTCGCTGTCGTCGCGTTGACGGCCCCGGATCACCAGTTGGCGATCCTCAATGGTGATCGACAGGTCCTCTTCTGCAAAACCGGCCACGGCCAAGGTAATGCGGTACGAAAAGTCCGAGGTCTGTTCGATATTATAAGGCGGATAACCTTCGTTACCGGCCTTGGCAGACCGTTCCAAAAGGCGTTCCAACTGCTCGAACCCCAAAAGATGCGGGTATGAGCCAAGAGTAAGTTTTGACACGTTTTCTCGTCCTTTTTTGCCAAAGCGACGTTTTGAGCGGCCCCAGTTTCGGCAACCGCACATAATAGAATATGGGAAGAAATCAGGATGTCCACAAGGTCTGGCCGGATTCACTTGAACACACTATCTTGTGTGGAACGCACCACCTTCAAAATTGAGTCGCCCATGAACGCGCCTACCGATCTTTCGATGAAAACAGATGAAGTTCTGCGCGTAGAGCTGGAGGTTTTCCGCCGCCAGCACCGCGATCTGGACGAAGCCATCGAAGCGTTGCAGGCCACTGGCACCTCGGATCAGCTGACAATCAAGCGGCTGAAAAAGCAGAAACTGAAGCTGAAAGACCTGATCCGCCTGATCGAGGATCGCCTGACCCCAGATATCATTGCTTGACGCCTAACAGCCTGACTGTAACGCATTGCCACGAAGACGGATTTGGCTATAGTTCGCGCTCTTTGAAAAGCCAGGGATATGAGCGGATGGGTGAGATCAAAGTCGGGATCATCATGGGCAGCCAATCGGACTGGCCGACCATGAAGGAAGCCGCAGATATTCTGGATGAATTGGGTGTCGCTTATGAAAAGCGCATCGTTTCGGCCCATCGCACCCCTGATCGGCTCTGGGACTATGGGAAAACCGCGGTCGAGCGTGGGTTGAACGTGATCATCGCAGGTGCAGGTGGTGCTGCGCATCTGCCTGGCATGATGGCGTCCAAGACCTGGATACCCGTGATCGGCGTGCCAGTGCAGACGCGTGCACTATCAGGTGTCGATTCACTCTATTCCATCGTGCAGATGCCCAAAGGCTTTCCGGTTGCCACTATGGCCATAGGATCTGCCGGCGGCGCCAACGCCGGTCTGATGGCCGCCGGCATTCTGGCCCTACAGGATGAGGCGCTGGCCAAACGGCTCGAAGCATGGCGTGAGGCTCTCTCGGCCTCGATCCCGCAGGAGCCGAAAGATGTCTGAAACACTGGCACCCGGCGCACGAATCGGAATCTTGGGTGGTGGCCAGCTGGGCCGCATGTTGTCGGTCGCGGCGGCGCGGCTTGGATTTGTCAGCCATATCTACGAGCCGGGCGCGAACCCACCCGCCGGACATGTGGCAGATCACGTCACGACAGCGGGCTATGATGACACGGATGCGTTAACGGCCTTTGCCGCCTCGGTCGATGTGATCACTTACGAGTTCGAAAATATCCCGACCGAAGCGCTGAATGTGCTGGAAGCGCACCGCCCGATCCGCCCGGGACGCGAAGCACTGCGGGTCAGTCAGGACAGGTTGACCGAGAAAGCCTTCCTTCAGGGGCTGGGATTGAATACCGCGCCTTTTGCCGACATCACCGATCTAGACAGCCTACGCGCCGCAATTGATGCGATCGGAGCGCCAGCGATCCTTAAAACCCGCCGTTTTGGCTATGATGGCAAAGGTCAAACGCGGCTTCGCGCACCAGAAGACACCGAAGCAGCATTGTCCGAGATGGCCGGAGCACCAGCCATTTTGGAAGGATTTGTTGAGTTCACGCATGAGGTCTCAATCATCGCGGCACGGGGTCTGGATGGTCAGGTCGCCTGTTTCGATCCGGGCGAGAATGTGCATCGAGATGGTATCCTGTACACGACCACCGTCCCTGCCCGGCTGCCACCTGCGCAGCGCACCGATGCTATCCTAGTAGCGGCCAACATCCTGAACGCCTTGGACTATGTGGGTGTCATGGGGGTCGAGTTGTTTGTGACCCCGAAGGGATTAGTTGTGAACGAGATTGCGCCGCGTGTGCATAATTCGGGTCATTGGACACAGAACGGCTGTGCCGTCGATCAGTTCGAACAACACATCCGTGCCGTCACAGGTTGGCCGTTGGGTGATGGGCAGCGCCACTCGGACGTGGTGATGGAGAACCTGATCGGGCATGACATGGACCGAGTGCCGGAGCTGGCACGGGAGAGCGATGTCGCGTTGCATCTCTACGGCAAAGCCGAGGTTAAGGCGGGCCGTAAGATGGGCCACTTCAACCGGATGGTTCGTTAGGGTTAATCGCGCATCCGCGCGAGGCATCTGGCAGGAGTATTTGCGAAAAGATGAAGAGTTGGCGCGGCGTTAGGTTATGAACCTGGCGGCGATGTCTCCGGACATGTAGCTGACACGCCCACCAGCCATCGTGGCGACCACCCGGTGATTTTCAGCGTTCAAGATGACAAGGTCCGCACGTTTGCCGGGTGCCAACGCTCCGCGATCTGTCAGACCCAATACCTTGGCCGGGCCGGATGAGATCAGAGCCCACGCACCGGCCAGATCCAGCAGACCGCTTTTGGTCAGCATCAGCGCGGCACGACGCGGACTGGGATAGTGGTAATCCGACGCAAGCGCATCACACAGGCCCATAGCGATCAGGTCCAAAGCACTCGCGTTGCCTTTGTGCGAGCCACCCCGCACCACGTTGGGCGACCCTAGTATGATGTAGTCCCCGGCTGTGCGTGCAGCTTCGGCGGCGTCCAGCGTTTCGGGAAACTCAGCGACGGAGACACCGCGCGCGCGCCACCAGGCCCGCGCCTCAGCCGTTGCATCATCATGGCTGCCCAGACGAATGCCAAGATCAGCAAGGTCGGAACAAAGCACCTCTAGCGCAGCCGGAACTTCACCCCTGCGCGCGTGCATGGTCTGCAACATCTCAAGATGGGTTTCCGGGCTACGCCCGGCCTTCAGGGCTTGTCCCGTCAGACGTGGTGGCGTTCGGCTTTGTGCCAACCGGCCGTGCGGTAAGTGGTCGTTGAACACTACATAGGGCACCTGCCATCTCGCGATCCGTTCTGGCAATCCGGCATAATCATCCAGCATATGGGTCTCAAAACGCAGCTGTGGGATCAGGTCTGTCACCACACTGCCTTTCACAGCAGCAATCGCGTCAAAGACTTGAGAGGCAAATTCAGGCCCACGCACGCCCCCCTCCCAGCTGTAAAACTGCGCCAGAACAGCGGTGGTAATACCATTGGCAGCCAACTCGGCCTCAACTGAAAGGATGCCTTCATCCATCTGCTTCATTGCACCCCGGCGCGGCGCAATATGGCGTTCGAACCCGTCGCCGTGCAGATCGACAATACCAGGCAAGACAGTGTAGCCGGACAGATCCACTTGCGGCCCCGCAGGATCCTTTTGCACCTGCCCGTCAGCGATGGTCAGGTTCGCGCGCGACAATCCGACATCTGGCAGCAAGACATCCGCGCCTGATAAAGTCACCTCCAATGCCGTCATTGTGTCGGCTCCGAGTCCGGTTCTGAGCAGTCTTCTCCGATGCAGATCTCATCAATCACGTCCATCACCCCGTCAAGCCAGGTGATTTGCGGGTCAAACTGCCCGAATTCGATGAAATGCAGCGCTTGCGCCATGACACGTGGATTGTTCATCATGAAGGTGTGGGTCACAGGCAGAATGATGTAGTCGGCCATCCCTTCTACTTTGGTGGTTTCAATCGACACTTTGCCATCATCCGGACCATCAATCAGCGATGAAAACACCGGGTTTAATGAGTTTTTGCCTGCGATCACGCCCAGTTCAAAATCAACCGGCGGCAATTGTCGCGGTATACCTTCTGGCCCTGTTCCCAGTTGCAAACCTGCGGGCCCGTTGAGATAGCCAAACACTTCCCAGGCGCTGAGTTCATCAACCAGTTGACTGCCCTGATTTGGCGGGCCCAGCATAACGGTACGGCCCAGATTACTCGGCCGATTGTCCTGCAACCAGTAACGTAGCAATATCCCCCCCATGGAGTGAGACACGACATTCGCAGTATCTTCACCGCATGCTGCAAACGCATCGGGCAAGGTTTGGTTTGCCAAATCGGGAATGCCCATATCGGTTGACGGATAACCAGGGCGAACAACTGTGTAGCCATGGGTTTTGAACAATTGCTCCATGACGGAAAAAGATGCCTCGGTCCGCGCAAGACCATGCAGTAGGATCACGCATTTCGCGCTAACTGCGGCAGGGAAAAGACAAAAGAGGAAGGCGAACAGGAATCTCATATCCGCCAGATAAAGCCTATCCTTCGGCAATGAAAGACCTAGCCACGTCGTGGTCGCGCGACGGCCAATGCTATGCCGCCGAGGACGAACACTGCCCCCACGACCAAACGTGGTCCGGCTGTTTCGCCAAGCAGTATGACACCAGCGACAATAGCAATAACCGGAACGCTAAGTTGCACAACAGCCGCTGTTGACGGGACAAGCTGTGGCAGCACGCGGTACCAAAGCGCATAGCCCAGCCCTGAGGTCACACCACCCGACAGCGCGGCCAAGACGTATCCAAACACGCTCATTTGCCAAGCATCGCCAAGGGCCAGCAAAGCCACGGCTGTCACGGGCAGTGCCACAACAAAGTTGGCAGCCGTCCCTTCTAACGCATCCGGTTCGGATCTTCCGGCAAGCGAGTAAATGGCCCAGCCGACGCCTGCCATGACCATCAAGACCGCCCCGACCAGATCCACCTGGATCGCGCCGGATGGCCACAAGACCCAGGCCAACCCGCCCAGCGCCAGTCCGGCGCCCGCAAGCTGCTTGGGTGTCGGTATTGTTCCTGTCAGAGAAGTGGCGGCAAACATCGTGATCTGCACCACCCCGAAAAGGATCAAGGCACCCAGCCCTGCGTCAAGCGTCAGATAGGCCACGGAAAACCCGATCATGTAAAGCGACAGAGACCCAGCCCCGACGATCCGTCTACGGTTGCTCAGGGTCAAACGACCACCGCGCAATTTCACCAAACCAGCAAGGACCAGAGCCCCCGTAAGAACCCGGACAACGGCAAAGCCGGCTGGATCGCTGGCACCGCTATCAATTGCAAGACGGTTCAGGATGGAATTCGACGCAAAGGCGCACATTGTCAGCGCTATTAGCAGAAACAATCTCATATCAACGGCATAGCCGCTTGCACGCGACATTGATACTCACTTTCGCGATCGTTTTGATCTGCGGCCAAAACTTGGGATTCTAGGCGCAACCATTCCCAATTGAATTCGGAATTTAAAAAAACGGGGCCGCACAATGGCGACCCCGTTCAATAGCATTGACGCGTGTCCGGTTGGCAGCTTGGCCAAAAAGGCCAAGCGCCACCAGGGCTATCAGAACTCGCCGAGGCGAGTTCGGCGTCTTACATCATGCCGCCCATGCCGCCCATGTCGGGCATGCCGCCACCGGCAGGCGCGCCTTCTTTGGCGGGCTTGTCAGCAACCATAGCTTCGGTGGTAACCAGCAAGCCAGCAACCGATGCTGCATCTTCCAGAGCGGTCCGGACAACTTTGGCCGGGTCGATGACACCGAACGAGAACATGTCGCCATACTCTTCGGTCTGCGCGTTGAAGCCAAAGGCTGCTTCTGAAGATTCGCGAACCTTGCCGGCAACAACCGCACCGTCGACGCCTGCGTTTTCAGCAATCTGGCGCAGTGGCGATTCGATTGCTTTGCGCACGATGTTGATGCCTGCGTCCTGATCAGCGTTTGCGCCTTTCAGAGTGTCCAGTGCTTTACCAGCCTGAACCAGGGAAACACCACCGCCAACGACAACGCCCTCCTGAACCGCAGCGCGGGTCGCGTTCAGAGCATCGTCAACACGATCTTTACGCTCTTTCACTTCAACTTCGGTCATACCGCCAACGCGGATAACGGCAACACCGCCTGCCAGTTTGGCAACGCGCTCTTGCAGCTTCTCACGGTCGTAGTCGCTGGTGGTTTCTTCGATCTGGGTACGGATCTGGCTAACGCGGGCTTCGATCTCGGCCTTTTCGCCTGCACCGTCAACGATGGTTGTCTCGTCTTTCGTGATCTCGATTTTCTTGGCGGTGCCCAGCATGTCCATGGTGACGGACTCAAGCTTCATGCCCAGATCTTCAGAGATAACCTGACCACCGGTCAGGATAGCGATATCCTGCAGCATGGCCTTACGACGATCGCCGAAGCCCGGTGCTTTGACAGCAGCAATTTTCAGGCCGCCGCGCAGCTTGTTGACAACCAGAGTTGCCAGCGCTTCGCCTTCAACATCCTCGGCAATGATCAGCAGCGGCTTTTGCGACTGGATCACCTGCTCCAGCAGCGGAACCATCGGCTGCAGCGAGGACAGTTTCTTTTCGTGCAGCAGGATCATGCAGTCATCAAGGTCTGCGATCATCTTGTCTGCGTTGGTGACGAAGTAAGGCGACAGGTAGCCACGGTCGAACTGCATGCCTTCGACAACGTCAGTCTCGGTTTCCAGACCTTTGTTTTCTTCGACGGTGATAACACCTTCGTTGCCAACCTTCTGCATCGCGTCCGCGATCTGCTGGCCGATTTCGGCTTCGCCGTTGGCCGAGATGGTGCCAACCTGAGCAACTTCTGCCGAGTCTTTGACTTCGCGCGAAGCGTCTTTGATGCCCTCAACAACCTTGGCAGTTGCCAGGTCGATGCCGCGCTTCAGGTCCATCGGGTTCAGGCCCGCTGCAACCTGCTTCAGGCCTTCTTTGACGATGGACTGAGCCAGAACTGTTGCGGTGGTGGTGCCGTCACCGGCTTCGTCATTGGTGCGGCTGGCGACTTCTTTCACCATCTGCGCGCCCATGTTTTCGAACTTGTCTTCCAGTTCGATTTCCTTGGCAACCGAAACACCGTCTTTGGTGATGCGCGGTGCGCCGAAGGATTTGTCCAGAACCACGTTGCGGCCTTTGGGGCCCAGGGTTACTTTGACAGCATCAGCCAGGATGTTCACACCTGCCAGCATGCGGTTACGGGCATCGGTGTCAAACTTGACGTCCTTAGCAGCCATGTATTTTCTCCTTGAGAAATAGTTTTAAGAATAAGCGTCCAGAGATCAGAGAAAGCGCAGGGCTTACTCGATGATCCCCATGATGTCGCTTTCTTTCATCATCAGCAGCTCTTCGCCGTCGACGTTAACCTCTGTGCCGGACCATTTGCCGAACAGGATTTTGTCGCCAGCTTTCACAGCCATCGCGATCAGCTCTCCACTGTCCTTACGTGCGCCTTCGCCAGTCGAGACGACTTCGCCTTCGCTGGGCTTTTCTTTTGCGCTGTCGGGAATGATCAGACCACCAGCGGTTTTTTCGTCGCTTTCGGTACGGCGAACCAGCACGCGGTCATGAAGCGGTTTCAATGCCATCTTTGCAGCTCCTTGGGCTCAAAGTTTGTTTTCCTCCCCCCGCCGGTTGGCGAGGCGTTATCACTCGACCCTTGCGAGTGATAACGTCGCATAGCTAGGGGGTCGATTGCAGCGAGTCAACAAGATGAGAGAGATTTTTTGGTTCGTCCGAAATGAATTGGCTTCAATCGGTCTGTTCCCAGCTATAGGCCCAGTGTTTCAGGCCGTCATACCCGGCATCAGTCAACCCGTAGATGCCCTTCTCCACCTTATCAAACCATCCATAATGGTTGTCTCGCATCAGGCGCGTAGCCTCGGTCACTCCGGTGGCCATGGCCACGTCCGATCCTTTACTCGCGCCGCACTCAGCAAGATGGCTGGCACACTTCAATGCGTCCTGACGGTAGGCCGTGACGATACCGTGCCGTGTCGCACCCCCTGCGTTTGGATCACCTTCAAGGCGGTCGAATTCCCGCAGCAAGCGTGCGGTCTTTTTCTTGTCCTTACGCGGTGCGTAAGGACCTGGGTCGCACTGCACCTCGACCTCTCCATCCATCCGCACCGTGATAAGGCCCAGCCCCAACCGGCGACACAGCACGAGATTGTCCTTCAACATCCGCCGGGCACTGCGTCCCTTTGGTTTGCACACCGCGATGTAGACCTGATCGGTCAGTTTCAATCTGGTGATCGCCTGATGAAACAACGCCAAAGAGAATTTTAGCTTGAGCTCGACTATGACTGGGTCAGAGCCTTCGCGAATGGCCACAATGTCGGCCGCGCCGACCTCGCCTTTGACGTCATAACCCTGACGCTGCAACAAAGCCTTGATGGGTGGATAAAGATCCTGCTCGCGGTCCATGATCGCATGCTATGCGATTTGCTGCGGAATGCCAGAGGCCGCGTGCAACCCCTTGGTTCGCCTTGCACACCGCCCTGCGCCGGGGCAAGGTCTTGTGCAGAGATGACCCCATCAGGATACCACACATGCGCCTATTCCTGTTTCTGACCTGCCTGCTGCTGCCTGCGACAGCTCGCGCCGCCTGCGAGGGCCGCGATCTGAGAGAAGACTTTACCCCCGAACTGCAAGCAGAATTGGATCAGGCCCTGATCAACTGGCCCTTTTCGGAAGGCAACCATTGGGTCGCCACCAAGGGTTACACGGTGCTGCATCTGATTGGAACGATGCACCTGAACGATCCGCGCATGGATGCGACCGTCGCGCGGCTGACGCCAACACTCAGTCAGGCCGACGCTTTTTATTTCGAAGTGACTCAAGAGGAGATGAACGCCTGGGAACAGGAACTGGCCATGGACCCAAGCCAGATCTTGATCACGTCCGGCCCGACCCTGATTGACCTGCTGCCCGAAGAGGCTTGGACAACCCTGTCTTCTGCGCTGGCCGAGCGTGGCATACCCAGCTGGATGGGGGCGAAAATGCGCCCCTGGTTTTTGGAGATGACGCTGACTATGCCTGCGTGCTTAGTTCAGGACCCGGACGCCAATCATGGGCTGGACGCGCGTCTGACCGAGCTGGCCAAAGAACAAGGCATTCCCCAATTTTCATTGGAGAGCATTGAGGAACTGATGGCCATGTTCGAAATCTACACCATCGAAGAGCAGGCGGAATCGCTGGCGCGGTGGGTCAATTCGTATGAAAACAGCGACGATCAGATGGCCACTGTGACAAATGCTTATTTCGAGGAAAATCACGCACAGTCCATCGAACTCGGTCGAATTATGGCGCGTGAGTATTCTGGTATGTCGCCCGAAGTGTTTGATGAGGAATGGAGTGCATTCGAACAACACTTGCTAATCGAGCGGAACAACAACTGGATGTCGCATCTCCTGAACATTCAGGATCAAACGGCCGTGATAGCCGTGGGTGCAGCGCATCTTGGCGGCAAACACGGCCTGTTGAACCAATTGCAGCAGGCGGGGTACACCCTGACCCGCTCAGCGTTTTGACAGGACCTGGCTAAATTTAGGCCAACTGTCGCAGCAAAAACTCTGCCGGGTGACAACCCAAGCGGACCGCCCTATAAGGCGCGCAAATTCCCATTTTTTAGGATTCCGACATGACCACCCAAGTATTCGGCCATAAGTCCCCCGACACCGATTCCACCGGCTCTCCTATACTGTGGGCCTGGTACTTGAATGAAGTCAAAGGCGAAGCGGCCGAGCCAGTTTTGCTGGGCGAGCCGAACACCGAAGCAGCGTTCATGTTGGACCGCTGGAACCTGCCCAAGCCGCGGATCATCGAAGATGTGGCCGAAGGCGCGGCGGTTGTCATCGTTGACACCAACAATCCTGCTGAGCTGCCCGCCAGCATCAACAGCGCCGATATCCAAGCGATCATTGACCACCACAAACTGGTTGGTGGCCTGGAAACCAAAGGCCCAATCGACATCACTGTACGCCCGCTGGCCTGCACCGCGACGATCATGATCGACCTGATAGGCGATGACGTTGCCAAGATACCCGAAGCTATCAAGGGCGCGGCACTGACCTGCATTCTGTCGGACACTCTGGAATTCCGCTCACCGACGACCACCCCGCATGACCGCGCTGTGGCCGAGAAACTGGCGGCCGATCTGGGACTGGATGTTTCCGCCTATGCCGCAGACATGTTCGCTGCAAAATCCGATGTCTCATCCTTCTCGGATGCCGAGTTGATCCGAATGGACAGCAAGGAATACGAGGTCGACGGCACCAAGTTCCGTGTCTCGGTTCTGGAAACAACCGCACCAGGCGTTGTGCTGGACCGAAAAGCCAGCCTGGCTGAATCGATGGTGGATGTTTCGAAAGAAGACGGCGTTGATCAGGTACTGCTCTTCGTCGTCGACATTCTGAACGAAGAGGCCACTCTGCTGGTGCCCAACGATCTGGTCAAAGGCGTCGCAGAAAAGAGCTTTGGGGCATCCGTTGAAGGCGACAGCGTCGTTCTCCCCGGCGTGATGAGTCGCAAGAAGCAGATCATCCCCAACCTTAAAGTCTAAAGAATAAGCGGGGCCTATCGCTGTGCAGCAGTCAAGCCCCGCAACACTGTTCTAACGACGGCCTCCAACAACAGTTGTACCCAGTGTTGAATCTGATGCGAGTGCCGCCGAATATTTTTCGGAAGAACGGCGACTAAGCATTGTTTCACAAAGCAATGCTCATCGGTGTTTTGGCGTTTTCACTCATGTCTCCATCCTGGAACAAGACAAACCTGGATAGGGTTGTAAAACAACAAGCTGTGCGCCATGTCGCCGCAAGCCAGATCGAACTGAGCAGCGCCGCGTATCGATCAGTGGCCAATCTTTTGCCAATCGGTCATAAGGCGTATGCAGTTTCAGCTTGAGGCCACATATGACCCAGATCATCCCCTCCCTCGCCACTATTTCAGACCGCTACAAGGCCTTGTTTGTGGATCTCTGGGGCTGTGTCCACAACGGGATTACAGCCTTTCCCGAGGCCGTCGCCGCCTTGCAGGCCTATCGTGCCAGCGGTGGGTTGGTTGTGCTGGTCACCAATTCCCCAAAGCCGCGCGCCGGGGTTGCGACCCAGTTGGGGCAATTCAATGTCCCACCAGATGCCTATGACACCATCGCAACCAGCGGCGACTCGGCCCGGTCAGCGATGTTTCGCAGCGCTGTCGGCGAGAAGGTCTATTTCATGGGAGAATGGGAACGCGATGCAGGGTTCTTTGAACCTTTGAAATTGCTCCATCATCCCATCCACATCGAACGTGTTCCTTTGGATCAGGCGGAAGGTATCGTGTGTTGCGGGCCGTTTGATCCTATGGCGGATCCTGACGTGAACCGCCCTGATTTCCTGTATGCAAAGCAGATGGGCCTCAAACTGCTATGTGCCAACCCCGACATCGTCGTCGACCGGGGCGAGGTTCGCGAATGGTGTGCTGGCGCACTGGCACGGCTGTACACCGAAATGGGTGGTGAGAGCCTTTATTTCGGGAAACCGCACCCCCCGATCTACGATCTGGCCCGCCGCCGGCTGCAGGAGCTGGGCACCGACGTTGCGGACGCGGAGATTCTGGCCATCGGGGACGGCCCCCACACCGACATCATGGGCGGAATGGGAGAGGGAATCGATACCCTCTTTATTTCGGGCGGTCTGGCTGCCGCGGAAACAAAAACATCGCACCATCCACACGCAGAATCACTAACCGATTATATTCAAAAAGAAAATATCAACCCCACCTATACAATCGGTCGTTTAAGGTAGTTATTTTTCACTTGATTTTCTGCAGTTGCGAAGTAATAAAGTTGCCAACCTTGGCCTGATGATGGTTTTTTCTTTCACGGTCGATATCGAGTGAGGGCAACATGTTGGACAATCTTCCACGCGGAACGATTTGTATCGAAGACATCGAAATGGGCATGACCCGGCATCTGCGCAAAGTGGTGACAGATGAAGATATCGAGATGTTCGCGCAGATCTCCACTGACCGAAACCCGGTGCATCTGGATGATGACTACGCCCGCGATACAATCTTTGAGGGGCGTATCGCCCATGGAATGCTGACGGCGGGCCTGATCTCGGCCGTGATCGGTGAGCAGCTGCCCGGCCATGGTACGGTCTATATGGGCCAGTCGCTGAAATTTCTGGCCCCTGTGCGCCCTGGTGACATGGTCTATGCCGAGGTCAAGGTGATCGACATGGATGTCGCAAAGCGACGCGTCAAGCTGGACTGCCATTGTTCCGTCGACGGCAAGAAGGTGCTGGTGGGCGAAGCCATGGTTCTCGCACCGTCACGCAAATTCGACTGATCACCCGTCAAAGCAATTAACCAAGAGATTTCCACTGGAAGGATCGGCCGCAAGTATGCGTCGGTTCTGGTCGCGAACGACCTGATGCGCCTTGATCAGCAAGGCAAGACACCACAGACGTTCGGAATTTTGGATAGACGTCGAAACGAGACGCTTGAACATAGGCTCGTTGGACAGTACCCACGCGTCATGCAGATTATTCGGGATTTCCAGTTTATCGAACCAAAGGATCGCGGGGCCAGTGTGGCGATCGGAAACTTTGATGGCGTCCATGTCGGGCATCAGTCTGTCATTGAACTGGCGCGCACTGCGGCGCCAGATGCGCCGCTGGGCATCCTGACATTCGAGCCGCATCCGCGCGAGTATTTCATGCCAGAAGCCCCCCCATTCCGTCTGATGCGTGGCAATGCACGCGCGCATCGGTTGCAAAAACTGGGCGTACAAAAACTCTATGAACTGCCGTTCAACGCGGCGCTTGCCGGTTTATCGCCCGAGGAATTTGCACACAACGTTATCTGCGGCGGGCTGGGGCTGTCCCATGTCGTAGTTGGTGCTGATTTCTGTTTCGGCAAAGGCCGGAGCGGAACCGCACAGGATATGGTTGGGTTTGGTCAGGACATGGGGTTCGGTGTCACAATCGCCCCGCTGATGGAACGGTCGGAAAACGTTGTGTCGTCTACCGCAATCCGCACCGCTCTTACCGAAGGGCGGCCACGGGATGCCGCTGCCATGCTGGGTCATTGGCACAGGATCGAAGGCGAGGTTATCGGCGGTGAGCAGCGTGGGCGCGAGCTGGGTTTTCCCACTGCAAACATGTCGATCGAGGGCCTTCATCCCCCAAGGTTCGGCGTCTACGCGGTACTAGTGGACGTGTTGGATGGCCCGCATCAGGGCAGCTATCATGGGGCAGCGTCAATCGGGGTTCGACCGATGTTCCAAGGTGAGACGCCAAACATTGAAACCTTCCTGTTCGATTTCTCAGGTGATCTTTATGGAGCGACCCTTTCGGTTGGACTGATCGATTTCCTGCGCCCGGAACTGAAATTCGACCGGCTGGATGGGCTGATTGCGCAGATGGAGGCGGATTGCGACCAGGCGCGCGGTATTCTGGCATCACTATGACAACAGAAGACCCTATTGATCGGGCAGGCCTGCCCGCGCGGTTCTGGGAGCGCAAGCCCCTGCGCAACATGACCCAACCCGAATGGGAGGCACTGTGTGACGGCTGTGGGAAGTGTTGCCTGAACAAGTTGGAAGACGAAGACTCAGGCGAAGTTGCCCTGACCTGTGTTGCGTGTCGGCTATTGGACGATGAAAGTTGTCGCTGCACTCAATACGACATTCGGCACCAATTTGTACCTGAATGCATCGTGATGACACCCAGCAATATAGATCAACACGCCTACTGGCTGCCACAGACCTGCGCCTATCGATTGTTGTGGGAAGGTAAGCCTCTTTACGATTGGCACCCTTTGTTGTCAGGTACCCCAGACAGTGTCCGCGCGGCTGGTGTTTCCGTTCAAGGACGCACTGTTTCAGAGTTCGAAACCCCCATGGAAGAGTGGGAAGACTACATCATCGAGGAGCCGACCTGATGCATTTCGCGTCCGACAATTCTGGTCCTGTTCATCCGCAGGTCATGGCCAAAATGACCGAGGCCAATCAGGGATATCAAATGGCCTATGGGGCAGACGTGCTTATGAATGAAGTGCGTGATCGCATCCGCGGTGTTTTTGAGGCTCCGGGGGCTGCCGTCTATCTGGTGGCAACGGGCACGGCAGCAAACTCGCTGGCTCTGGCGACCTTGTCACAGCCTTGGGAAACCGTGTTTTGTTCCCCGGTCGCCCATATCCACGAAGACGAATGCAATGCACCCGAATTCTACAGTGGCGCCAAGCTGACGCTGGTCCCCGGCGGCGACAAAATGGACCCTACGGCTCTGCGGGCTTCCATTTTGGCTGAGGAAACGCGCGGCGTGCACGGTCCGCAGCGCGGGCCGGTATCGATCACGCAAGTGACTGAGCGCGGTTCGGTTTATTCTCTGGAAGAATTGCAAGCGGTGTGTGCGGTTGCCAAAGAGTATGACCTTCCGGTTCATCTGGACGGCGCCCGGTTTGCCAATGCGCTTGTTGCCCTGAATTGCTCGCCCGCCGAGATGACGTGGAAAGCAGGTGTGGATGTTGTCAGTTTTGGCGGAACTAAGAACGGGCTAATGGGCGTAGAAGCCGTGGTCTTTTTCGATGAGAGCAAAGCCTGGGAGTTTGAACTGCGCCGCAAACGCGGGGCGCATCTGTTTTCGAAACATCGCTTTCTGTCGGCCCAGATGGCGGCCTATCTGCAGGACGATCTGTGGCTGAAACTTGCTCGGAAATCGAATGCGAACTGTGCCCGTCTGGCGGATGGCCTGCGCGCGAAAGGCGCCTCGTTTCTGCATGAGCCACAGGCCAACATGATTTTTGCATCCTTCCCGCGATCCAAACATAAGCTTTTGCACGACGCAGGTGCCACTTATCACCTGTGGGGTGCTGAACTGGTTGGGGCGGATGAAAACGAAGCTCTGGCCTGCAGGTTGGTTTGCGATTGGTCTATCGGGCCGGATGAGATCGATCGGTTTCTTGATCTGTTGTGACCGGCAGCGGGGCATTTGAACGCCAGAAGTCCTGAACCAGAATAGCGGTTTCGCGTGGATGCGAGATCGGCAGCATGTGCCCTGCCCCATCGACCGTTGCGTGGCTTGCCGAAGCGAGATGTTGTGCAAGCCCGTCGCAGATGGTTGGCATGACAGGATGGGTTTTTGATCCGCTCAGCAGCAGGATTGGCATTGACGCCTGGCGCAGCGACGCGGGCGCAAGAAGCCCTGCACTGTCGTCATACAACGCGGTTCGCACGGCTGGCACAACGTCTATCCCCCGGATCATGGCCGCGCGCATGCGATCCGGCAAGTCAGCCCATCTGGGGCTGGGCGTGGAAGCCCACATGCGATTGAACAATCGGGCAGCGCGTGGTTTGTCACCAGCTACCAACGCCTCATCAACGGGCTGTGCATCGTTTTCGTATTGTTGAAACAGAGCAGGCGAGTTTTGTTGCGCCACCACAAAAAACACCGGTTCGATCAAAACGGCGCTGCGTACCAGGCCCGGGTACTCAACAGCCAGACGAAGCGCAATCATCGCCCCAAACGAATGACCGATCACATCCATAGGTTCGCTCAATTGCGCCCTTGCCATCGCCGTGGTCTGATCAAAATAGTCACCTGTACCATCCCAATCTGAACTGCGGCCATGAGACAGCATGTCAGGAGCGAAAATCCTGACATGCCCTTTCAGAGCAGACGCCAGACCAGACCATGCGCCAGAATGGGCTATCGTACAGTGAAGGGCGAGCAGATTGCGCTCGCCCTTGCCCATCGATCTGACATGTCCCGGCTGACACGGCACAGCTTAGATCGTCACTTACTCAGTACTGCGAGATGTCGATCTAGGTCGTCCAACCGATCCTGGCCCCAGAACCGCTGATCGTCTTCGGTGATGTAGAACGGAGCGCCAAAGACACCGCGATCTACCGCCTCTTCCAGATTGGCCGAATAGGTTTCGGCGCCAACCAGAAGGCCGCTATCAGCAAGGTCCGGGTTGAACCCCGCGTTCAACAGGCATTCCCGGATCACCTCATCTTGCGCGATGTCTTTTTCTTCGGCCCAGCAGGCGCGTAGAACCGAATGGCATAGCTGACCGACATCCCCAGAGCCGTCCTTGATCGCGGCGATAACGGCATAAGACGACGGTGCCGCATTTGTTGGCCAGTGAGCAGGTTGAAGATTGAACTCCATCCCAACTCTCTCGGACTGACGCAGCAGCTCCTGCGCGCGGTATTCGATGCGCGAGATGTGCCTGTCTTTGGGAGAGACCCCGCCGGTCCGGCCAAACAGGGTGACGATGTCGAGCGGCTTGTAATTGATCGATGCACCATGCTTGGCAGCGATCTCCTCCAACCGCAGGCCTGCCAGATAGGAATAGGGCGACAGTGTCGCAAAAAAGTAGTCAATCTGGGTCATGTTCACTTTCTCCGCTGGGCTATCTTTGCGGAACGGTAAGGCCATGCTAAGCGGTGTCAACATCACGAATCTGTCACATTGCCAACGCTGCCCGGGGACTTCAGCCGATGCCGACACTCAACGAACCCAAGCTTATCGCTGGGAACGCAAATCTTCCGCTTGCCGAAACCATTGCCCGCCGCATGAGCCTGTATCGCGGTGTTGACCAAGGTCTGGTCGATGCGAGGGTCGAACGGTTCAACGACGGAGAGATTTTTGTCGAAGTGTTCGAGAACGTCCGCGGCGAGGATATGTTCATTATCCAGCCAACCTCGAACCCGGCGAATGACAATCTGATGGAACTGCTGATCATAGCTGACGCGCTGCGTCGGTCGTCGGCCTCACGTATCACTGCGGTGATCCCTTACTTCGGTTACGCCCGTCAGGATCGCCGCACCAAAGCCCGTACACCGATCAGCGCCAAGCTTGTTGCCAACATGCTAACCGGTGCCGGAATCGAGCGGGTTCTGACCATGGATCTCCACGCTGCCCAGATCCAGGGCTTCTTTGATATCCCGGTAGACAACCTTTATGCCTCACCCATTTTTGCGCTGGATGTAAAGACCCAGTTCAAGGATCAACTCGACGAGATCATGGTCGTCTCGCCCGACGTTGGCGGCGTGGCTCGTGCCCGTGAGCTGGCAAAACGCATCAACGCCCCGCTGTCGATCGTAGACAAGCGCCGCGAAAAAGCGGGCGAAATAGCCGAAATGACTGTGATCGGGGAAGTCAAAGACAAGATCTGCCTGATCGTCGACGATATGTGCGATACAGCCGGAACGCTCTGCAAGGCAGCACAGGTACTAATGGATAACGGTGCCAAGGAAGTTCATTCCTACATCACCCACGGCGTCATGAGCGGCCCCGCAGTCGAGCGGGTCACGAATTCTGTCATGAAATCGCTGGTGCTGACAGATTCGATCCAGCCGACCAAAGACATCACCAAAGCGAAGAACATCCGCATCGTGCCAACAGCCCCAATCTTTACCCAAGCGATCCTGAACATCTGGAACGGGACGAGCGTTTCGTCCTTGTTCGAGGACAAAACGCTGACTCCGATTTATGAGTCGATGTATCACATGGACTAACCGGGCGGGGCGGCAGAGTATTTCGAGCCTCGCCGCCAACGCTATGAAATTCTGACTTCATAAGACAATGATTGCCTGCAAAGCGGACCTATGCGTTTACATCGTCATTGTCGGCTTCGTGGTTCAAGAGGCCATACGTCAGTCAAACATTCGTAACAGTTGTGACTGTCTCTCGAAAGAAATCCAGCAAACCATCCGTTTCGTGTGAAACAATAATTGTGCGACTGACAACGTCGCGCTGCCTTAAGCCATAGAAAAACTGCTGTTCAAAACGGGTCAGATGCCAGCCATCTCCTAACGCGAAAACTTCAAGCCCAAGAGCTTCGGTTCCTTTAGGGAACACTTCCTGACCGAGTTGCGTGATCACCGCCATCAAGGCTTCGCGAGAATTGGCCCGTTGCCAACTCGTGTCCGTCTCGTCGCGGAAATGTTCGATGCGAAAATCAATGTCATCCGAGATCAAGTCAAAAAGCGAGGCATCGCCGAAGATAAATTTTGTAAGCGCCTGTCCAATGACTGTTTGTTCCAGCTTAACGGAGGTCAACTGCATGGTCATAAATTCCCTTTGTTGTGGCCATGCCAATCTGTCGCCGCTCAATGTATTTGAAAATTGCCGTTATTTCTATCTATGATATAGGCATAGACTATGATTGATCTGAACACCCTGCGCTACTTCACGAGCGCGTTTGAGACAGGAACGTTTAGCCAAGCGGCGCGTGTAAACGGTGTCAGCCAGCCAACGGTCTCTGCGGCAATCCAAAAGCTGGAAGACAGGCTGAGCACGCCTCTGTTCAAGCGATCAAAGAGCGGACTGACGCCGACACCGCTGGCGCACAGGCTCTACTACGAAGCAGAGCAAAGCGTTACTCATCTGTCCACATTGGAGACCCGCCTATGTGACCAGCCACAACAAACGGTCCGAGTTCATTGCGCCCCGGACATTCTGATCCAAGGGATCGCGCCCGGGATGAGCAGTCTGCGGAGAAGTACTCCTACCCTGATCTTCAGCTTCACTGAGAATGCCCGAGACAGCGATCTTGCCTATCTGTCTGATAAGTGTGTTCCAGAAGGCCACGTATTTGCCACGCTGGCAGAAGAACCATATCGCATCGCCGTCGCACGCTTTCATCCGCTCGCTTCATTGCCAGGAGTGCATTTGGCAGATCTCGAGGATGCCCCGCTGATCCACCGGCCATATTGCCCGAATGCCGATCGCATCGAGCTTGTGCCTTCTCGGTTGTCTGTCGCGGCACACGCTACAAACGACATGCAACTACTGGAACTGATAGGGGCTGGGTTGGGAATTGCTTTTGTGCCGCAGTCACACGGAGATGGGCGCGACGACATCAAGCTGTTGCCATTGCTCGATGCAGATGCCGGTACTCGCAAGACCGGTATTTCACATCGCAAGTCCGCCTTCGCAAAAGGATTGGCCGAAAGACTGTTTCCGACTTAGATGCAACAAAACTGCGCTGTGTCGAACAGCCTGTTTGCTGCATCGCTCTTGTCTGTCATGAACGTCGGAATTGAAGTGAAGGTTGCTTTGATCGCTGGCGGACGTTCGCCATCACTAAAGATCCAGCTCTGCGAGGCTGAGCGGGACTTGTGCTAGATGCTAGCTAAGAAATGTCCCAGTCATCTTCATTTGCCAGTTCGCCAATTGCAGTCCAGGCGACTCGGATGCGGGCGATGCGCGTGTCTGACCAGGTTCGGAATACAGCATAGAATCCTTCGGCCGTAACCTCCTCGGCCTGTACTTCGGCGCGCAAGGCAGAGGACGTGTCCACGTCCCACAGTGACACACCAATCTGGACGACCGGAACTGACCGGAAAGGCTGGGTGAACGCAATTTCAGTCCTACGTTCACGCGGGCCATCGCCTGTCCACATCTGTCCGCCATCGGCGAATTCCGAAAATAGAACTTCTTCGCCCTGATCAATGCCAATGGGATGGGATTTAAACGTTTTCATTCTTGCATCATTTTCATTCAATTCTTGCAGCCTACCCCGACCTTATGGCGAACGCACGACAAAAAACGGCCCCGCAAATGCAGGGCCGTCTAAAGAAAACATAGTGCACAGAGACGCTTACAGGCTCATATGCGTTCCAAGAGCTTCCATATCAGCCAGCAGCTTGGCCGCATCGTCGACAACAGACTGATCCTGCCCCTCTTTAGCAGCATCATGCGAGGTGCGGGCCTCGGCGATCAGATCGTCCAGACGCGACCGGGTCACTTCGGCCACTGGAATGGCCTTTTCAGCCAGAACCGACAGGCTGTCGCCGTTGATCTGGGCAAACCCGCCGGTGACCAGGTATTCGCTGGACCCTTCGGGCGCCTCAACCTTCAGCAGACCGGGGCGCAGCGTAGTGATAGTGGCGGCATGATCAGGCATTGCCGTCATATCCCCGTCGGCGCCGGGAAGCTGGACCGCGCTGACCTCAAGCGAAGCAAGGCTCCGCTCGGGGCTGACGAGGTCGAATTGCATCGTGTTTGCCATCAGGTGTGCTCCTTAGGCGGCTTCTGCTGCCATCTTTTCGGCTTTTGCGATCACTTCATCGATGCCGCCAACCATCAGGAAGGCTGCCTCGGGCAGGTGGTCGTATTCGCCGGCGACGACGGCTTTGAATGACGCGATGGTGACATCGAGAGCGACCTGAACGCCGGGCGAACCGGTGAAGACCTCAGCCACATCGAACGGCTGCGACAGGAAGCGTTCAATCTTACGGGCACGGGCCACGGTCAGTTTGTCTTCTTCCGACAGTTCGTCCATGCCAAGAATGGCGATGATGTCCTGCAGCGATTTGTAGCGCTGAAGGATCTGCTGGACGTCGGTCGCAACCGTATAGTGCTCTTCACCAACGATGGCCGGGTCAAGCAGACGAGAGGTCGAGTCAAGCGGGTCAACCGCAGGGTAGATACCTTTTTCCGAAATCGCACGGTTCAGAACCGTGGTCGCGTCCAAGTGTGCGAACGATGTGGCCGGCGCGGGGTCGGTCAAGTCATCCGCAGGGACGTAGACGGCCTGCACCGAGGTGATTGAGCCCGACTTGGTCGAGGTGATCCGTTCCTGCATCGCGCCCATGTCGGTCGCCAGTGTCGGCTGATAGCCCACAGCCGAAGGAATACGACCCAGAAGAGCCGAAACCTCGGAACCCGCCTGCGTAAAGCGGAAGATGTTGTCGACAAAGAAAAGAACGTCGGTTCCGGTCGCATCACGGAATTGTTCCGCCAAGGTCAGACCCGACAGAGCGATCCGCATACGCGCACCCGGAGGCTCGTTCATCTGGCCGTAAACCAGTGCAATCTTCGAATCTTCCAGCTTATCAGGAACGATAACGCCGGATTCGATCATCTCGTGGTACAGGTCATTGCCTTCACGCGTCCGTTCACCAACACCCGCGAACACGGACACGCCCGAGTGCACTTTTGCGATGTTGTTGATCAGTTCCATGATCAGAACGGTTTTACCAACGCCAGCACCGCCGAACAGGCCGATCTTACCGCCTTTGGCGTAAGGGGCCAGCAGATCCACAACCTTGATGCCTGTGACCAGAACTTCGGATTCAGTGGCCTGATCCGAGAAATCCGGCGCATCCTGGTGGATGGCGCGGGTTTCTTTGGTTTCCACTGGGCCTTTTTCGTCGATGGGCTCACCCACAACGTTCAGGATCCGTCCCAAGGTCGCGTTACCGACCGGAACCGCGATCGGGGCGCCGGTGTCGGTTACGGCTTCGCCACGGACCAGACCTTCGGTCGCGTCCATCGCGATGGTGCGGACAGTGTTTTCGCCCAGGTGCTGTGCAACCTCCAAAACCAGCTTCTTGCCGTTGTTGGTGGTTTCCAGCGCGTTCAGAATTTCAGGCAGTGCGTCATCGAAGTGCACGTCAACGACGGCCCCGATGATCTGTGTGACTTTGCCTTTTGCATTCGCCATGTTTCGTCTCCGGTTTGTCTCTACAGCGCCTCAGCGCCGGAAATGATTTCAATCAGCTCGTTGGTGATCACGGCCTGACGCGAACGGTTGAACTGGATCGTCAGCTTGTCGATCATTTCACCCGCGTTGCGTGTCGCGTTGTCCATTGCAGACATCCGTGCACCCTGTTCCGAGGCCCCGTTTTCGAGCAAGCCTGAGAAGATCGCAGTCGCAACCCCCTTAGGCAGCAAATCAGCCAGAATGGCTTCTTCGCTGGGCTCGTAATCGAACACCGCGCCGCTGTCGTCACCCTCGATATCCTCGAACGAGGCAGGGATGATCTGCTGTGCCGTAGGGATCTGCGTCACAACGTTGACGAACTTCGAATAGAAGATCGTGGCAACGTCGAACTCACCCCCGTCGAAACGAGACAGGACGTCCTTTGCGATGTCCTGCGCGTTGGTGTAGCCCAGACGCTTAACCTCGCTCAGATCGACATGGCCCACGAACAGATCGCCATATTCGCGTTTGATCGCGTCGCGACCTTTCTTGCCGACCGTCAGAATTTTGACCGTCTTGCCCTTTGCTTGCAGCTCATAGGCTTTGGCGCGGGCCAGCTTGGCGATGTTCGAGTTGAAGCCGCCACACAGGCCGCGCTCAGCTGTCATGACGACGAGCAGATGGACATCATCACTGCCCGTCCCACGGAGCAGCTTGGGGGCGCTGTCGCTGCCCCCGACCGATGCCGCCAGCCCCGCCATCACGGCATTGAACCGTGCAGCATAGGGGCGCGAGGCTTCGGCAGATTCCTGGGCGCGGCGCAGTTTTGCAGCCGCGACCATTTGCATGGCCTTGGTGATCTTGCGGGTCGACTTGACCGACTCGATCCTGTTTTTAAGATCCTTAAGATTTGGCATATGCCCGCCTCTCCCTTAAGCGAAGGTTGCGGCGTATTCGTCAATCGCAGCCTTGATCTTGTCGGAAGCATCGCCCTTGATCTTGGGATCTTCGTCGGTGATCCACTGGAGCAAGTCGGCGTGCTTGCCGCGCAGATGCGCCAGCAAGCCAGCTTCGTAACGGCCAACATCGGACACGTCGATCTTGTCGAGGTAGCCGTTGGTACCGGCGAAGATAACGCAGACGATCTCGGCGTTGGTCAACGGCGAGTACTGCGGCTGTTTCATCAGCTCGGTCAGGCGCGCACCACGGTTCAGCAGCTGCTGGGTCGCGGCGTCGAGGTCGGAACCGAACTGCGCAAACGCAGCCATTTCGCGGTACTGAGCCAGCTCCAGCTTAACCGGACCGGCAACCGACTTCATCGAGTTGGTCTGAGCCGAGGAGCCCACACGCGAAACCGACAGACCGGTGTTCACAGCGGGGCGGATACCCTGGTAGAACAGTTCGGTTTCAAGGAAGATCTGACCGTCGGTGATCGAGATCACGTTGGTTGGAATAAACGCCGAAACGTCACCACCTTGGGTTTCGATAACCGGCAGAGCGGTCAACGAGCCCGCACCGAAGTCTTCGTTCAGCTTCGCCGAGCGTTCCAGCAGGCGGGAGTGAAGGTAGAAAACGTCACCAGGATAGGCTTCACGTCCGGGCGGACGGCGCAGCAGCAGCGACATCTGACGATAAGATACAGCCTGTTTTGACAGGTCATCATAGATGATCAGCGCGTGGCGACCATTGTCACGGAAGAATTCTGCCATCGCGGTCGCCGCGTAGGGTGCAAGGAACTGCATCGGCGCCGGATCGGACGCGGTCGCGGCCACAACGATCGAGTAATCAATCGCACCGGATTCTTCCAGTTTCTTTACCAACTGAGCAACAGTCGAACGCTTTTGCCCAACAGCAACGTAAACACAGTACAGCTTCTTCGACTCGTCGTCGCCAGCCGCTTCGTTGTAGACCTTCTGGTTCAGGATCGCGTCCAGAGCAACAGCGGTTTTGCCGGTCTGGCGGTCACCAATGATCAGTTCTCGCTGGCCACGGCCAATCGGGATCATCGCGTCAACCGATTTCAGGCCGGTTGCCATCGGCTCGTGCACCGACTTGCGCGGGATGATGCCCGGCGCTTTGACGTCTGCGACGCCGCGCTCGGTGGATTCGATGGGGCCTTTGCCGTCCAGCGGGTTACCCAGACCGTCAACGACCCGACCCAACAGACCGTTGCCGATTGGCACGTCCACGATCGAGTTGGTGCGCTTAACAGTGTCACCTTCTTTGATGTCACGGTCAGAACCAAAAATAACGACACCAACGTTGTCGCTTTCCAGGTTCAGGGCCATCCCCATGATGCCACCCGGGAACTCGACCATTTCACCGGCCTGAACGTTATCGAGGCCATATACACGGGCAATCCCGTCACCGACGCTCAGCACGCGACCAATTTCGGCCACTTCGGCTTCCTGACCAAAGCTTTTGATCTGGTCCTTTAGGATTGCAGAAATCTCTGCAGCTTGGATTCCCATTTATCCGACCTCTTTCATTGCATTCTGTAGGGAGTTGAGCTTCGACCGGATCGAGCTATCGATCATCTTCGAGCCCACTTTAACGACAAGACCGCCGATGAGGCTTTCATCAACGGTCGCATTGATTGTTACGTTTTTGCCAACACGCTCGGACAGCGTCTTGGAAAGTTTTTCCATTTGCGTCTTGGTAAGCGCCTTGGCCGAGGCAACATCGGCAGTCACTTCGCCGCGTTCGTCTGCCAGCATGTCGCGCAGGACGTTCACCAGTTGCGGTACAACGAACAGACGGCGTTTCTGCGCCATCAGGCCCAGCGTATTGCGCAGGATGGCATGCAGCCCCATCTTGTCGGCAATCGCGGTAATGGCTGATTCCTGTTCTGCGCGGGACACCAGCGGCGACGCAATCAGGTCGCGCAAGTCGGCACTGTCGCCCAAAGCTGCTGCCAGATCATTGATGCCGGTTTCCAGACCTGCGAGGTCTTTATTCTCTTTGGCGATCTCGAAGATCGCGGTGGCATAGCGCATGGCAATGCCTGTGGAAATCGAAGCTGGTTCGGACACGTCCACCCTTCCGATATTTTGGGCCCCGAATTCGCGTTGCGGCAGCTACCCCGGGGGCGTGAAGAAACCCCGTCCAAAAGGCCGGGGATCAAAATCAACGGGGATGTAGCAGAGCCGAACCAAGCTAGCAATATATTATAACCATCACAGTGTTATCCACAAAACGTTTTAATTCATACACTTAAGGCAAGTGCGACCCTTTGGTTCAGGCACACCAGTTGAAAAATGTTACGAAATTGCAGGTTTTTGCGATTCCTGTGACTTTTTTCCCTCATGATTTTGCCTTCAACGGACCTTATGAAGGCTCGCTTCATCAGGCAGGCTTCAGCAATCCATCGAGTGCTTTTATCGGTCGTTTTTCGGTGTCTTTGGTCACGTTGCCACCTGGCGGTCGTATGTGTTTGGTCGCTTCCACCATCAGGACGCCACCTGCCATGACCGTCGGCAATCGTTGTCCTGTTTTTTCGATCAGGCTGCCGGATTTCAGCCAGTAGCGCTTGAAGGATGGCGGCATGTACAGGGCGGAACAATGAGACCCCGGCAGGAAATGATGGGCCTTTAACTGGTTTTCCAGTTGTGAGGCCGAATAAGGTCGCCCGTAGCCGAACGGGGTTCGGTCCGATCGTGACCATAACCCGGCCCGGTTCGGCACAATAAACAGCGCCCGCCCGCCTGGGCCCAGAACGCGCCAGCATTCTTCTAACAGCTGAGTAGGTCGTTCTGAGGTTTCCAGCCCGTGCATCACCACCAACTTGTCCACATGACCGGTTTCGATGGGCCAGAGCGTTTCTTCCGTCAGAACCGAAACATTCGGCATCCCGGCTGGCCACGGCATAACACCTTGCGGGCCGGGCATGAGGCCGATCACACGCCGCGCCTCCTTCAGGTAGGGGCGCAGTAGCGGCACCGCAAACCCAAAACCAGCAACAGTCTGACCTTTTGCCTCAGGCCACAGATCTGTCAGGCGGCCACGTATTGCCGCCTGCGCAGCACGCCCTAACGTGCTGCGGTAATAGAAATTCCTCAGATCCTGCACATCAAGATGCATTGCGGACACCTGGTCAATCGGCTTAGCTGAGTGCAGTCTAGCAACGAAAGGGCAAAAGGCCATGCCTCTTGAGATCGTCACCATCCCGTGCCTCAGCGACAATTACGCTTTTCTCGCCCACGACCCTGTCAGTGGCGACACAGCGCTTGTCGACGCGCCGCAGGCAGAACCGATTCTTACCGCGCTGAATGAGCGGAACTGGCGGTTGAGCCACATTCTTCTGACCCATCACCACTGGGATCACGTAGATGGCCTTGCTGCTATTCTTGAAGCCCATCCGGCACAAGTGGTCGGCGCTACGGCAGATGCCCACCGCCTGCCGCCCCTGAACTTGCAGGTTGCTGAAGGGGATAGATTTGAAATCGGCGGCGAACCGGTCGAGGTTCTGGACGTCTCAGGCCACACTGTAGGCCATGTGGCCTTTTACCTACCCAAAAGCAAAGCGGTGTTTACAGCCGACAGCCTGATGGCCCTTGGGTGCGGGCGTCTTTTTGAAGGCACTGCCCCTCAAATGTGGTCCTCTCTAAGCAAACTAGCCGCCCTGCCCGACGACACGCTGGTATGTTCGGGGCATGAATACACCCAATCCAATGCCAGATTCGCCCTGACAATCGATCCAGGCAATTTGGCTTTGCAGGACCGGGTAGTCGAAATTGATCGTGCGCGTGCAACAGGGATACCCACTGTTCCTTCAATTCTGGCTTTGGAAAAGGCCACAAATCCCTTCTTGCGGGCGGCAGATCCAGCGATTCAAGCGCATTTAGGCATGGAAACCTCGGACCCAGCCAAAGTTTTTGCCGAGATCCGGTCTAGAAAAGACAGGTTTTAGTGCCTATTTCGCCCTCTTCACGGCCACGGTCACAGGAAATGTGACTGTCAAGTGAAAGAAAACCCTTGAAGCCGGGCCACGATCAACCAAACTCTAATAGTATGAGGACATGGTTGGGATGGGGATCCGGCCGAAGCCCGCCCCTTCCGACCCAAGACAGAGGAGCACCCGCGTGCCTTCATTCTCGAGCACATTAGAACAAGCCATCCACGCGGCCTTGGCAGCTGCGAATGAGCGGCGCCACGAATTTGCAACGCTAGAGCATCTGCTACTGGCGCTTTTGGAAGAACCTGACGCCATCCGTGTCATGAAAGCTTGCAGCGTTGATCTGGACGAGCTGCGCAGCACTCTGGTCGAGTTCATTGATGAGGACCTGTCCAATCTGGTCACGGATATCGACGGATCCGAAGCCGTCCCGACGGCAGCTTTCCAACGTGTTATTCAGCGCGCTGCCATCCATGTCCAAAGTTCTGGCCGAACAGAAGTTACCGGAGCAAATGTACTGGTTGCGATCTTTGCCGAGCGCGAAAGCAACGCGGCCTATTTCCTTCAAGAACAGGACATGACCCGTTACGACGCGGTCAATTTCATCGCCCATGGTGTTGCCAAGGACCCAGCATATGGCGAAAGCCGGTCCGTCTCCGGTGCGGATCAGGTCGAAGAAGAGGCGCAGGCGGGTTCCGGCGAGGCAGAACAGAAAGAAAGCGCACTGGGAAAATACTGCGTCGATCTGAATGCAAAATCCCGCGCTGGCGATGTAGACCCCTTGATCGGCCGGGCCGACGAGGTGGAACGTTGCATTCAGGTGCTTTGCCGCCGTCGCAAGAACAACCCGCTTCTGGTTGGCGACCCCGGTGTTGGCAAAACAGCCATAGCCGAAGGTCTGGCCTATAAGATTGTACAGGGCGAAGCACCCGACGTGCTCTCCGAAACAACGATCTATTCGCTCGACATGGGCGCGCTGTTGGCCGGGACCCGCTATCGCGGTGATTTCGAAGAACGCCTGAAGGCGGTGGTCACCGAGTTGGAAGACCACCCCGACGCAGTGCTGTTCATTGATGAGATTCACACGGTCATTGGCGCTGGCGCCACCTCAGGCGGTGCTATGGATGCCTCGAACCTGCTGAAGCCTGCGCTTCAGGGCGGCAAGCTGCGGACCATGGGGTCGACGACGTATAAAGAGTTCCGTCAGCACTTTGAGAAAGACCGTGCCCTGTCCCGCCGGTTCCAGAAGATCGATGTAAACGAGCCTACGGTTGAAGACAGCGTAAAGATTCTGCGCGGCCTCAAGCCCTATTTTGAGAAGCATCACGAGATCAAATATACCGCAGATGCAATCAAGACAGCGGTTGAGCTGTCTGCGCGCTACATCAATGATCGCAAATTGCCGGACAAAGCCATCGATGTAATCGACGAGGCTGGCGCCGCCCAGCATCTGGTCGCAGAAAGCAAGCGTCGCAAAACCATCGGCGTCAAGGAGATCGAAGCTGTGGTGGCCAAGATTGCGCGCATTCCGCCGAAGAACGTCACCAAAGACGATGCCGAGGTTCTGAAAGACCTGGAAGCATCTCTGAAACGCGTGGTGTTTGGTCAGGATCTGGCCATCGAAGCGCTCTCAAGCGCGATCAAACTGGCGCGCGCCGGTCTGCGTGAGCCCGAAAAACCAATTGGCAACTACCTGTTCGCGGGACCAACTGGTGTCGGGAAGACAGAGGTCGCAAAGCAACTGGCCGATACTTTGGGTGTCGAACTGCTGCGCTTTGATATGTCCGAGTACATGGAAAAACACGCGGTCAGCCGTCTGATCGGCGCACCTCCGGGATATGTAGGCTTCGATCAGGGTGGCCTGCTGACTGACGGTGTCGATCAACACCCGCATTGTGTGTTGCTTCTGGACGAGATCGAAAAGGCGCACCCGGATGTGTTCAACATCCTGTTGCAAGTGATGGACCACGGTGAATTGACCGATCACAACGGCCGTACGGTGAATTTCCGCAACGTTGTCCTGATCATGACTTCAAACGCAGGTGCGCAGGAACAGGCCAAGGCCGCCATCGGCTTTGCCCGTGATCGTCGCGAGGGTGAGGATACCGCAGCGATCGAACGCATGTTCACGCCGGAATTCCGCAACCGTCTGGATGCCGTAATCTCCTTCGCACCATTGCCGAAAGAGGTCATTCTGCAAGTGGTCGAGAAATTCGTCTTGCAGCTTGAAGCGCAATTGCTGGATCGCGGTGTGACCATCGATCTGACGACCAAGGCGGCTGCCTGGCTGGCCGACAAAGGATATGATGACAAGATGGGCGCGCGGCCTCTTGGGCGCGTCATTCAAGAGCATATCAAAAAACCTCTCGCCGAAGAGCTTTTGTTCGGGAAGCTGGCCAAAGGCGGTGTGGTGCGGGTATCGGTCAAGAAAGGTGAGCTGGACCTAGAAATCCTGGGGCCCGATCAGCGGCGTATCCCGGGCGACAAGCCGCCATTGCTGACGGCAGATTGATCTAACCGACCAAAATTTATCAAGAACCGCCCGGCCGCTGACCAGCGCCGGGCGGCTTTGCGTTTTGGTCTGGGTCAAATCTGACACTGTATCTTGTCTGCGCGACGGAAACTGAAACTCCATACGTTTAGTCCTAGTACACGGTCATCTGAGGAGTTTGGGAATGCACAGGAAAAAAACCATGATTTGGGGTGTCGCTATTTTGGCATCTGTTAGCGCGGCCGTAGCGACGGCACAGCATAGGTTTCGCTATCATGACGAAACCGAAACCAGACCGATCAACCTTGTGCCTGCAACGGTCGACCCAGGCACCAATCAATCCGAAATCAAAGAAACGGCATCTAAGCTGCGCCTGACTGGCAACGGCATTCCTGACCACCTTGTTGGGCAGTTTCCCAACCGCGGAAATCCACACAGCATTTCCACTCAGAATGTAAAACTGAACATTCCGGCAAATCCAAAATCGACCGGATCCAGAACACCGTTACAAATGGGTTGGAATTTTGGCGTCTCGCTGACCGGAGTGACGTTTGATCCACTGGCAGCAGAATTCTGGCACGGGGATCAACGCTCAGGGTGGTCTTACAATGCCTTGGGTGGAGCGATTGCTCTGGGTCTTGACGCGAACTATGCGCATGTTCAGCCAAATGGAAAATATCACTATCACGGCGTCCCGACCGGATTGATCGAACTGCATGACTGGTCACCTGTAAAGCACTCGCCCCTGATTGGGTACGCTGCCGATGGCTATCCGATTTATGCCATGACTGGTGTGATTGACGGCCAGGTGATCCAAATGACCTCATCTTACCGTTTGAAATCCGGCAATCGGCCAGGGGGCAACCAACCGGACGGTCGATATGATGGCACGTTCAACGAGGACTATGCCTATGTTCAGGGCAGCGGGACATTGGATCAGTGTAACGGCGCGTTTACTGTTTCAGCCGAATACCCATCTGGAACCTATGCCTATTTCCTGACCGAAAACTACCCGGTGATCCCAAGGTGCTTTGCCGGAACACCGGACAAAAGTTTCCGTTTTGGGCGTCAATAGTCTGAAGTCTCAGAAAACCAACGATTTCATCGTTCGGTGAGCTTCAGTTCGATCCGACGGTTCTGCGCCCTGGCTTCGGGCGTGTTGGCCGGGTTGACGGGTTGGAACTCGCCGAACCCGTTGGCCGCCAATCGGTTCGGCGGTATGCCCAGCGCGTCGACCATGTAGCGCACCACTGACAAGGCACGACCCTGGCTAAGCTCCCAGTTGTCACGATATCGACCACCACCGCCCAAAGGCACGTTATCCGTATGACCGTCGACCCGAATGACCCAGTTCAGGCCGGATGGAATTTCGGCCGCCACACCACGCAAGATGTTGGCCACTTTGGCGACTTCCTGACGCCCTTCCGCTGACAAAACCGCCGAGCCGGTATCGAACAGAACTTCCGAGGAAAAGACAAACCGGTCCCCCTCGATCCGGACGCCCTCCTGATTGCCCAGAACATCGCGCAACCTGCCGAAAAACTCGGAGCGATAGCGTTCAAGGTCTGCGGCCTGCGCCGTCAGCTCCTGATTTTCACCGGCAAGGGATTCCGCTTCCGCCTCAAGTCGAAGACGCTCGGCCTCTTCCAGCAATCGGCGGCGACGCTCTTCCGAGGCGGCCCGTGCCAATGCCGCGTTCAGGTCCTGACCCAATGTCTGAATTTGAACTTCTGAGGCTGCATTGCGCTCTTCGAAGTCGTCCAGCAGGGCCTGCAAAGACCCCAACTGTCCTCGTAAAGCTGCGATCTGTTGGTTCAATAAGGCAGCCTCGCGTTGTGCTTTAGCAGAGATTGTCTTCTCTGCCGAAATTGTTTCGCGCGCGACGGCCAGCAGGGCCTCTCGTTGATCCGCTAATGATCTTTGCTCATCCGCGTCGACTTGCGCCTTTGTCCGCGCCGCAAGAGCGGCCTCCAACTGCGCTTGCAGTTCCTCGTTGTTCAGTTCCCCAAACTGGCGTTCAAGCTCAGCTCTGGCAGCTTGCGCGGCAGCCAACAAGGTCAGGGTTTCCTCGGCCTCCTTCCGCTGCGCCTCCAGCGCAAGGGTCATGGCCGTCAACTCAGCATCTGCGTTCTGTAACCGATTGCGCAGGTTTTCCGCAGCTGCAGCTTCCGCCAAGCGGGCCGCTTCTTCGTCGCTCAGGTTCTGTTCCAGTTCTGAAATCTGGGCCACACGTTCCGCTTCGGATTGCTCTAGATCAGCAATCAGTGCTTCCAGTGCCTCGCGACGCGACGCCGCCAAACGCGCTGCTTCAGCCTGTGCGTCAATCTCGTCCCGGCTTTGGGCAAGTGCAAGGTTCAGCGCTTCTTGCGCGCTAAGTAGTTGTTCACGCTGGTTTTCCAAAGCAGCAATATCACCCAACGCCCGTTCCTGATCAGACAACAAGGCCGCGACCTGCGCTTCGAAATCTGTGATACGGGTTTGTGCCTGATCCAATGCCGCCGCTTGCCGGTCCCTCTCGGTCGTCAGTGATGCGATCAGTGACTGCGCTTGCGCCAAGTCACCTTCGGCCTGCGAGAGTGTCGTCGTAAGCGCCCCGAGTCGAGCTTCCAATCGACTATTTTCGCGTTCTTCCAGACCAAGCGCGCCCGCTAGCGCAGCCACTTCATCTGACAGGGCCGTCAACTCATCTTCTTGCCCCGAGATGGTTTCACGCAGAACAAACTGTACCACCATGAAGATGGTCAGCACGAAGATCAGCACCATCAGCAAGCCCGTCATCGCATCCACGAAGCCGGGCCAGATAGAGCCTTGGAATCGTTGGCCGGTACGGCGGGAGAGCGCCATGGGTTACTCCCCTTCCGGCGCGGTGCGCACCGCGCCGCGCGGCAGGGTCATCGCTTTGACCAACAGTTCAAGATCCTTGCGCAGTTCGTTCATGCTTTCCTGCCGTCCGGCGGAAATCTCTTCCAGAATGCGCAGCAATTGGACATCCATGGATCGCAAGCGCATGCGGCTTTCGGCATCAATCCCTTCGCCTGACCCGTGATCGCGCAAATGATCCAACAACGCGTCCTGGCCCAACGCGATCCGTTCCAGCGCGGCAGTCACGCCTTCGCTATCTGCCTGACGCAAGTTCATATCACCAATTACATCGACCAATTGGCTTAGCTTTGCTGAAACGTCTGCCCTCTCAGTTTCCTGCGAAATAAACATCGACTGCAACGCATCCATCTGTTCTGACATCGCATCAAGAACCGGCGTCAGCACAGCAATCTCGGCACCGCCATCCTCACCCGAGGCAAATCCGACGCGGGTGATACCAGACAGCCATTCTTCCAGCTCACGGTAGAAACGGTTTTGGCCGTGCCCGGCAAACACTTCAAGAAGGCCCACAATCAGTGACCCGGCCAGACCCAGCAAAGACGAGCCAAAGGCGACGCCCATACCCTGTAATTGCGCCTCAAGCCCGGTCATGAGGCGGTTGAATACGGCCAGCCCTTCTTCGCCCTCTTGCGGATTAAGGCTGCGGATAGTGTCGACAATGGCCGGCACGGTCGTGGCCAGACCGAAAAACGTTCCCAAAAGACCCAGATAGATCAGGACGTTGGTGATATAGCGCGTAATCTCGCGTTCTTCCTCGACCCGTTCCGCCACGGAATCAAGGATCGAGCGTGTCGATGTTGAACTGATCTGAGACCGTGCGCCCCGTTCCCGCAAAAGCGACGCCAGCGGTGCCAACAGTTGGGGCGTGCGGGCGTCTTCACGGACCACCCCGCCAACGAATGCCTCAATCCATCGGACCGAGCCGATAAGCTGCGTGACCTGATAGAAACAGGCGAACACACCGATAACAAAGACCAACAGAATAAACCCGTTCAGATACGGGTTCGCGAAAAACACCGGCAGCACATAGGGCAGCGCCATGAATATCCCCAGCCCTGCAAGGCCGATTGCGATCAACATCATCACAATCTGCCGAATGGGATGCGAGAAATGGGGTCTCGCGCCCTGATGTGCCTGCGCCATGCGCGTTGTTCCCGATATTTGCCTGCTCTGGGCCGAATCTAGCGAAATTACGCCGGTGACGCCAAGAGTTTATGCGGTAAGGTTGCGCACCCGTTGCGACAACCACTCAAGATCCGGATCGTGTAAGCCGATCTCGGTCAGATGTTCGGCTGTATTGTACAGATATTCGGTGTTAGGGCCGCGCCCGCCAACCGCGTGGGCGATGATCTGGGCCTGATCCTCTAACGGCATACCGCCGCAATACTGCACATGATCGCCATCAATCACATATGTCACGGCATTCACAGCCTCGCCATTGTCCAGATGAACATCCAGCATTCGTTCAACATAGGCCGACGAGATTAATTCGCGTTCGCGTAGTTCTTGCAATGTACGGTCTTCGTGCCCGGATTCCACCGCCAGAGCCAACCCTTTGCACTGGGCCTCGGCCTGTTCGTCCAACGCCAAGACAAGGCCCGGGTTTTCTTCTGTCCCGCGGTGGTGGATCGAGCTCATGCAAAATGACCGCGCATAACCGTGCAACGTCGCGCGCTCGCTGCGGGCCACCGGAAAGCCCGGATTCCACAGCAGAGATCCATAACCGAAAACCCACATCGTCATTGCACTGGTCCTTGCCCGTTTCGGCCTATAAACATCAAATCCAAGGCAGGAAAAAGGGCCAATGCGCATGCGCCGTCTGATACGAGTGATCATTTTTGCGGCTCTCGCATGGAGCGCCTACTGGTTCGTTGCCGGGTATGGCCTGCGCAATGCGATCACAAGCTGGTTCGACCAACAGCAAGACCTGGGCTGGCAGGCCGATTTCTCGGATGTCGCCACCGCTGGATATCCCGCGCATCATCTCACCCGGTTGAACAATCCTGCGCTGGCGGATCCGGTGAACGGCACGGCCTGGAGCGCGGATTGGATCGAATTCCAAAGCCCCGCAATCTGGCCCGGACGGCAGGTTTTGCGCTTTGCCGAAACGCCGCAGCGCTTGTCCTACTATGATCAGACTTCAACCATTGAGGCAAATGCACTTCAGGCCGAGCTTCAATTGCAGCCCGGCGTTGCCTTGATGCTTGAGAAAATGGCCCTGACTGCCGGGCCATGGATGATCACCGAAGACACAGAAACGCTGGCCGCCGGAAGCACACTCGGGCTTATCATGGAGCAAACGGCCGTTCCCGAGGCCTATATGATTTCGGGGAAAGTGGACGGCTTCACGCCCGGGGATGACCTGCGCAACCTGATGAAATCAG
This sequence comes from Ruegeria sp. CK2, assembly GCF_056536585.1. Lineage (NCBI taxonomy): Bacteria > Pseudomonadati > Pseudomonadota > Alphaproteobacteria > Rhodobacterales > Roseobacteraceae > Ruegeria > Ruegeria sp. CK2. The sequence continues at coordinate 122,610 of NZ_JBQFPW010000002.1, read as the reverse complement.
CCGCATCGCTACCGCAGGCGTTCGATACGCTGGAGTTGGATATGGTCGCCACGTTCGACAAGCCATGGGACCGCTCCGCGCTAGAGCAGAGCCGCCCGCAGCCGACGCAAATCGATCTGAATCTGGCTGAAATCAAGTGGGGCGAGTTAAGATTGTTTGCGGCCGGAGAGCTTGATGTCGACACCCAGGGTATCCCAACTGGCGAGATCGCGATCAAAGCAGAGAACTGGCGCGATATGATCGCAATGGCGAATGCTGCGGGCGCCCTGCCCGATCAGGCCGTTGACCCAGTGACGCGCGCCCTGAATTTTCTGGCCGGCTTGGGTGGCAACCCCAATGCGCTGGATCTGCAGCTGAACTTTCGCGATGGATTCGTCGCGTTGGGGCCGCTGCCACTTGGGCCTGCCCCTCGCCTGATCCTGCGCTAGCGGCAGTATGGACCGCTGCGATAGCGTGCTGTGTCCAGATGGAAATGGTCGCGGTGGTAATGATCTGAGTTCGGCCCCAACACAGTACCAAAGGGTCCGCACGCGCCGCGCCAGACTTTCTTGAGTTGTTTTTGGGATGGGTTCTTACGCCATCCCTGATACACGCTCACCACTTCGCCATCTGCCATCACAAAACCCGAGATATCTATGGCGCGCCCTTTGCCATGCTCGGAAACACGGGCGCCTTTGCGGTTGTTGCGGGTGCGACACGCATAATGTGCAGCCACCTGCAACTGGACGACCGGACCCCGCCGCTTGAAGGTTGGCTTGACTGACTTATCCACCCACTTGTTCAGCGCAATTGCCGTTCCGCAATCCATTGTCGACGGGCGGCTTAGCTTCACACCCGAGATCGAGGTGATCTGAACAGCGTCCTTAACTCCGCACGCCTTGATTTTCCCCGGAACCCTTCCAACGGCTTTGCCTTGAATAGCGATGTCGCCACACACCGAGCTCTTACGCAATTTCCGTTTCTTGAACAGCACCTCTTGTTCCAGCGACTTGGGCCGCATGTACGGCATCAGAGATGTGTCGGGTGCCAACAAGGGCAAATCCGACGGCCGCGCGGTAAAGGCCGCTACCTGCGGCGAGGCTGGTCGCAATTCAGGGCGCAATTTGGGGATGGCGATCACTTGGACCGACGCGCTCTGGACGGCGACGGGGACAATTGATGCTCCGCCTGAATAGATCGCCGGTCGTGCGACCGGTATCAACGACTGTTCCAATGGCATCGCCTGAGGCGCTGAGGCCCAGATGACTGCAACTCCGATTAGTAGTCTTCCCCCCAAAACTCTCATCAGCTTGCCTTTCCGCGACCGAAATCCGGCGCATCGGTATCCTGACCCGCGTCGATGATACCGCGCCGAATGGCGCGGGTACGGGTGAAATAGTCAAACAATTGCTCACCGTCGCCGGTTCGAATTGCCCGTTGCAACGCAAACAACTCCTCGGTGAAACGCCCCAGGATCTCTAGTGTTGCGTCCTTGTTGGTTAGAAACACATCGCGCCACATGGTCGGATCAGAGGCAGCAATACGGGTGAAATCACGAAAGCCCGCTGCCGAGTACTTGATGACCTCGCTATCGGTCACCCGCCGCAGATCATCGGCCACACCCACCATCGTGTAAGCAATCAAGTGTGGCGCATGAGAGGTCACGGCCAAAACGAGATCATGATGGTCGGCGTCCATCTCATCGACGTTTGATCCCAAACCTTCCCAAAACGCGCGCAATCGGACGATGGCGTCCGGGTCGGACCCATCGACTGGAACCAGCAAACTCCAACGGTTGTCGAACAATTCGGCAAAGCCGGATTCCGGACCCGAATGTTCCGTCCCCGCCAACGGGTGGGCCGGGATAAAATGCACGCCTTCGGGGATGTGCGGAGCCACAGATTTTATGACGTGGCGCTTTACAGACCCTACATCTGACACTGTTGCGCCTGGCTTCAGAACCGGCGCGATGTCTTTCGCAACTGCGGCCATTGCCCCCACGGGTACGCATAGAACAACCAGATCGGCACCCTGGACAGCTTCCTGCGCAGTGTCGCATACCCGGTCGCACAGCCCAATGCGGCGGGCGGTGTCCCGGGTCGCCGTGGACCGGGCAAAGCCTGTAACCTCGTTCGCAAGGCCTGCGCGTTTGATCGCCCAGTACATGGACGAAGCAATCAAGCCCAAACCAATCAGCGCCACGCGGTCATAAATCTGGCTCATGCAGCGCCCCCTTTGAACGCAGTGACAGCCGCGACAACACGGCGACAGGCCTCTTCATCGCCCACAGTGATCCGTAAAGCGCTTGGCAGGTTGTAACCCGCAACACGTCGCACGATCAAACCCTGCGTTTTGAAGTGGTCGTCACAAGCCTCGGCCTCGGCCTGATCTGCAAAGCGCGCGAGAATGAAATTGGTGCTGGATGGATCAGAGGGCACGCCAATCTTCGCCAGTTCATCCGCCATCCAAACCCTAAGGCGCGCGTTCTCAGATTTGCAGAACTCTAGGAACTCGGTATCGTTAATCGCAGCTTCGGCTGCAGCAAGCGCGGTCAGCGACAGGTTGAATGGCTGGCGTACCCGGTTCAGCACATCGATAATCGGCTTCCGCGCATATCCCCAACCCACCCGCATACCGCCCAAGCCATACACTTTGGAAAAGGTCCGCGTCATGATCACGTTCTCAAAGCGGTCAACCAATGACGCACCGCCATCAAACCCGTCGACGAATTCCGTATAAGCACCGTCGAGCACCATCAGGCAATGGTCAGGCAAACCCTGGGCCAGACGCCCCAATTCTGCTTCGGAAATCATGGTCGAAGTCGGGTTACCGGGGTTGGTTACAAAAACGATTTTTGTCTGTGGCGTCACCGCATCCAAAATAGCATCGACATCGACCTTTCGGTCGCGCTCAGCCACCATAACCGGTGTCGCGCTCGCCATACGCGCGATGATTGGGTACATCGAAAACCCGTGCTCGGTATAGATGACCTCGTCCCCCGGTCCCGCATAGGCCTGGGCTACAAATTGCAGCACTTCGTCGCTGCCGACACCGCAGATGACCTGTGCCGGGTCAAGCCCGTGCACATCACCGATGGCCGCGCGCAGGCTCGCGTGGTCTGTGTTGGGATAACGATGTAATGTGGCCGCGCTGTCGCGAGCGGCTTCAATCGCCTTGGGACTGGGGCCGAACGGGTTTTCGTTGGAACTCAGCTTGATAACCTGTTCCACCCCCGCAACATGCGATTGGCCGCCCTGATACAGCGCAATGTCCATAATGCCGGGTTGAGGGGTAATTTGGGTCATGAGAGGCTCCGTTGATTGAGCCCCTCATACCTGTCTCAAGGCGTTGAGAAAAGCGGCAATTCCGTCAGGCGGCCTTGAAGCGGGCCGTCGCCGGATCAGCATTGTAAGACGGCACGTACTCTTCGGTCCGGTGCGACAGCTCATTGACACTGTCGATGATGAATTGGACCGTTTCCTCGCTCATCAAATACGAGAAGTTCAGCCGCACCCAACCGGGTTTCTTCATTTCCTCCCCGGCCGACAACTCGGCGTGCAATCTTTCCGAGGTCGCCTGGTCAATGTCCAAAAGGCGGTGGGCATAAGGTCCCGCGCAGGCGCATCCTCCCCGTGCCTGAATGCCGTAGATATCGCTGAGCATCCGTGTGAACAGTTGTTGATGCACCGGCTGTCCGGCATTGTCACGGACAAGGAAAGAATAAATCGGCAAGCGATGCGGGTTGTCCGTTCCCAGCAAAGTCAGGTTCGGATTGTCCTTCCAGCCGTCCAGCGCCATGCGGTTGTACAAAGCTTCGCGCCTGGCGATCTCGTCCGTGCCAACCACGTCTTTGACAATAAAGGCAAGTGCCGCACGAATATCGCCAATGACATTGGGCGTTCCGGCCTCTTCCCGCGCAGACAGATCTTCGCTGTAATCGTGCCGCCAGGGCGAGACGAAGCTAACGGTCCCACCGCCCGGCCAGCTGGGGCATGTGCGTTGAACGACAGACCGGTCTACGACCAGCACGCCGGATGCACCCGGCCCGCCTGGAAATTTATGAGGGGACACAACGATTGCATCCTTACGGGCATCATGTGGCCCCATATCCATCGGCAAATACGGACCGCCACCAGCATAATCCCAGACGGCCAGCGCGCCATGCGCTTTCAGCAGCCGTGTCACCGGGTCGGGATCGGTGATGATCCCAGTCACGTTCGATGCGGCCGAAAACGACCCGATCACCAGATCCGCGCCTGAATTTGCACTCAAGGTGTCTTCTAACACCTGCAAATCAATACCTCCGCCAGATGCCTCGGGTATTTCTATCACCTGCGCTTTGCTTTCGCGCCATGGCAGGATGTTCGAGTGGTGTTCGTATGGACCGATCAAAACAATCGGTTGGTCAGCCTCCTGCACTCCCAGCAGACTGACCAACCGATTGAGCCCAGCAGTGGCACCAGATCCAGCAAATATCACCGCATCTTCTTCCCGTGCGCCAACAATGCGGGCTATTTCTGCGCGCGCCTCGCGCCGAAGCCGCGTCATATACGAACCGCAGTAAGAGGCCTCGGTGTGGCTGTTGGCATAGAACGGCAAAACATGCGCGGCTACGAAATCTTCAACCTGCCGCAACGCGCGGCCCGAGGCGACGTAGTCCGCATATACAAGCGGCACGTCCCCATGCAGACCCGGGATCAGGACATTCTCTCCGATCAACCCATCGCGCAGACTGGAATTGTGAGTGGTGGATTGGATTTCCGCACGAAAATTGGTCAGGGTCATAGCATGGGCTCCTTACTGTAGAACCAATATGATTGGCCTGGATCGCAGAAACTTCGTCAATTTCTGCGTATACGTTCGAAATTTTGTGTCGTATGATCAGATATGAACTCAAAATTAGATCATATTGATACGCGCATCCTTCGAGAGCTGCAAAAGGAAGCAACACTGTCGCAACGAGAATTGGCTGATCGGGTCGGCCTGTCTCAAAATGCGTGCTGGCGTCGGCTAAAGGCCCTGAATGATGACGGGGTGTTGCTGGGATCAAATGCGCGGATCGCGCGCGAGAAACTTGGGTTGACCCTTGTGGTCTTTGTAATGCTGCGAACACGACACCATTCAGCCGACTGGCTGCAAGCGTTCCGCAGTCATGTACTGACGATCCCCGAGGTCGTGGATTTTCATCGGATCGGTGGAGATTACGACTATCAACTCAAAGTGGTGACGCAGGACATGGCCAGCTACGACAAGGTCTATCAACGACTGATCGAAAAAGTCGAACTGGACAGCGTGACGTCGTATTTCGCAATGGAAGCAATCGCTGAAAATCGGCCCCTGCCGATCTAATCACTTCAGAAATAACGACCGCAGCTTGCGAAAATGAGGCACGGCAATCGATCGGAAGGCTTCAAGTTTGGCAGAGGGCCAGACGTCAGGATGTGCCACCACCCAGATATCGGCGTAGGGCTGAGGCGGCACACCCGGGATCTGCACCAAACCCGGCAGCGACCGACCCAAAAACATCGGCATCCTGACAACGCCCAATCCAGCCTGCGCCGCGGCGGACAATGCGACCATATCGTCAAATCGCATTCGAATTCGCGATCCTGGAAGAGATTGACGCACGGTAGCCGGCAGTTCCGAATATCTCTCATACACCAGCCAATCGACGACACCCCGCGGCTCCGCTTTGATGCGTTCCACCCAGGCTTGGGTCGCGAAGCTGGCAGTGTGTTGCCCGGTCAGGCGCAACCCTTTGAGGCTGTCGCCAGGATTGCGGCTGATACGGATGGCAATATCAGCCTCTCGCCGGTTCAGATCCAGCATCTCATTGTCAGCCCGTACTTTCAGGTCGATCGCCGGATGTTTCCTGTTAAATGCATCCAGTACCGGGGCCAGAACATGAGCGATCAACAGCTGCGGAGCGGTCAGGGTCATAGCCCCCTCAAGCCGAGTGTCCTGCCCTGAAAGCCCGCGGCGCATTGCAAGTTCTGCGCTTTCCATATGTGCCGCGTGCTCGGCCACTGTCAGTCCAGCTTCCGTTGGGCGATATCCATCAGCCAGACGCTCGAACAGAGCTTGGCCAACGACCGCTTCGACCCGCGCGATCCGCCGCGCAACGGTGGTATAGTTTATCCCAAGCCGGTCAGAGGCTGACGACAACGAGCGTGCGCGCACGACTTCCAATACCGCTCGATAATCATCCCAATGCGCCAACATGATATGCGTTTTCGCATATCTAAGATGCATTTACACGCGTTTTTGCTCGAGCGCGCTGCGCCTAACTTGGTTCAGCACAACCAAGGAGCTGAGAACATGATCTACGCATTTGCGAAATTGACGGTAAAAGACCCCGGCGCGCTGGCGGCGTATCGCGAAAAAGCTGGCGCTGCGCTAGCACAACATGGTGGCAAGGTTGAAACAGCCACAGCCGAACCGACGCCACTGGATGGGACGCCGGATTTGCCGGACGTCGCAGCACTATTGTCTTTTCCAGACCGGGAGGCCGCGCTTGGTTGGATCAACGATCCCGAACTGACTGAAATCCATGCCTTGCGCCACAGCATTGGCGCATCAGATATCACTCTGCTGGGCTGACGCGGATTCGTACTTAAAAAAGAAAGAGCCGCGCTCGAAGGCGCGGCTCTGAACTCAGACTGGTTCGGCGAAGATTAGTTCTTCGCGTAGAATTCAACGACCAGGTTCGGTTCCATGACAACCGGATACGGCACGTCACCCAGGCCCGGCGCGCGGACGAAAGTTGCGGTCATTTTCGAATGGTCGGCGTCGATATAGTCAGGCACGTCACGCTCAGCCAGAGCCGCAGCTTCCAAAACAACAGCCAGTTGCTTGGACTTGTCCCGCACTTCGATCACGTCGCCTTCTTTGACACGGTAGCTGGGGATGTTGACCCGCTTGCCGTTTACTTTGACGTGGCCGTGGTTCACGAACTGACGAGCCGCAAATACGGTCGCAACGAATTTGGCGCGGTAAACGACAGCGTCCAGACGGCGCTCCAACAGGCCGATCAGGTTTTCACCAGTGTCACCCTTCACACGCTCGGCTTCGCCGTAGATGCGGCGGAATTGCTTTTCAGTCAGGTCGCCGTAGTAGCCTTTCAGCTTCTGCTTGGCGCGCAACTGAATGCCGAAATCTGACAGTTTGCCCTTGCGGCGCTGGCCATGCTGGCCGGGTCCGTATTCGCGACGGTTGACTGGGGATTTCGGGCGACCCCAGATGTTTTCACCCATCCGGCGGTCAATTTTGTGCTTGGCAGACGTGCGTTTGGTCACGGCTGATCTCCTTCGTTTTGATCGAAGCCCGAATGGGCAACTATGAAGGGCGTTGTCCTCTTGAGGTTTCCCTCATGACAGGCATCCCCTTGCAGGGGCCACCAACACCAATGAAGCGGCGCTTATATCTGCGGCTCCAGCAAAGTCAACACGCCAAGCCGCGTAGTGGCAAAAACATCGAGAAAACCAAGGGGCCTGTTGTCATAGCGAATTCGAGCAACCCAAATGCGGGGACCAATTCCGAAGACATTTTTGTTAGGCTAGGCTTGGGATGGGAAAGAGATTACAGCGGATCCGCCTATCTTGTCTGCATATTGCGGCAGGGGCTGCTCGGTCACTTCGCTGATCCAGAACTCCTGATCGCGTGGGGGGCATCCATGTTCGAAAACCAAAGTCGGGTAGATGTTGTCGTCATCGACAACAATATCCGCATCAAAGCTCTGAGCACCGTTGGTCAAAACTATTGTTCCACTGACGTGACCCGGCACTTGTCTGACCGTTGGGAAACGACCGCCCATTCGAGACGCAGCGCCACCAGCATACCCGGTCTGTTCAAGCTTGTGTTCCAAAGCTTCACTCAGCACCATAGCTTGACCGCGCCAGGACCATGCCGCTCCAACAGCCAAATAGGCCAGAGGTGCAGCCTCGAGCCCATCAATATCCGTTTGTTTCCACGAAATAGCTACGCGACCGTTGAACCCGGTTCTCATCTGCCCACTCACACCTTTCAACATACTACCACTTACGCACGCCCCCTTATCAGTCGAGATTCCGGCGGAAAAGAGACGCAATTGCAGCAATCGCGAGAATGTTACATTTCTCAAACACTGATGTGGAACTGGCGAGGCTTGGCCGTCCTCATGTATCGTACGCCTCACACCCCAAACCGGGCCGGTACGTGGCGAAAGCGAACACAGCGCCCGTATCGGGCGGGTTGGTTTTGATTGGCCAAACCTTTTCAAGCTCTTGCCGAGGACCATTGGCCAAAAACAATAACCTCATCGCCAAACTGATTGATGAGGAACGCATCGTAGAGATCAACCAATAGGCAAATCGGTTCAGCCACAAGGCTCATTCCTGCGCCCCATTTCCGCCAAAAGCGCCACGCCATAGTCCGCCTTAACATGTGTCGGTACACTGCTTCGAAGGTCCAAGAAGCTTTCGCGGACTTTGATGACGGAATCATTCCGGGCCGCTGCGCCTACTGTGCGGATGGTTTGTAACAGCGGTGTGCCAAGCGCGCTGAGTTCGTGGTTTTGCGCCGATACTTGCATCTTTGTGCAGCAAAAGACCCCTGCCCGGGGCGAGGAGACAAAGAGGGGGCGATCATCATCACTTGCTACGGCTTGCGCAATCCTTTGATCCAAAAGAGCAAATTTATGGGCCAACGGGTCATCGAGAAGGTCATCGGCTCCGCCATCGACGAGGACCAGCAAGGCGGTGTGATTTCCGCATCCAGTTTCGTTGGAGGCAGTGGAAGCGCAGTGTGCACCGCATTTGCAGCGCACACTTCGTCAACAGTGTCTCTGGCGACGATCAAGCCGTGATTGTCACGAGCGATGATCTTGATGTCGGGTGTGAGCACACCCATGACGAATACATCAATGTCGTCGGGCTTCGCTACTCCTCTGTGGTCTGTGGGCCATAGCTGGAGAACAACTCTGCGGTCTTCTCTATGTCTGCTTCGCTTAGGACATGCGGCGTGCCTAAAAGGAGGCTGTGATAATACTGGCTGGCCAATTGTTCCAATTCACCGGCCAACCACATCGCGCGGGTCATGTTCGGGCCAGTTACGACCATACCGTGATTTGCCATCAGGCAACCGGCACTGCCAGTCATTGCCTCTAGAACCATCTTCGACAGATCATCTGTACCAAATGTTGTGTAGTCAGAGCATTTGATTTCAGTGGTACCGAAGGCTGCAATCATATAATGGACCGCCGGAATAGGCTTGCGTAGGATCGACAAGATGGTAGCGAATGGTGCGTGGGTGTGCACGACCGCGCCAGCATCTTCGCGCGAAGCAAGGATGCCGCGGTGAAAACGCCATTCAGTCGAGGGCCTGCATGGCCCGTCCCACGCGCCTGTCTCGTCATCGATGGCAATTTTGGCAACTTGGTCGGGCGACATTTGCGCGCTGGGAATACCTGAAGGCGTGATCAGCATGTGATCTCCGCAACGGGCCGAGACGTTGCCTGATGCGCCTTTGTTCATCCCTTCCAGGCTCAATTCCTGATAGGCGGCAACGACTTCGGCCCGGATTTTGGTCTCATTCATATGCTAGGCTCCACAAAAGTTGTTCAAAGGATTTCCCTTGATGTAGCTTACATACCCGGCAAGAACTTGGGCAGCGTATAGTGCGGCCCGTGCCGAGGCGCTCGCGATGTAAGGGGTCAGTGTCACGTCATCGATTAGAAGCAATGACCGATCGGGTGCGTGGATTCGACAGAGGATGTCTCGCGCATATGATCGGGCCCACGTCGGTCACAAGCCGCGCTTGCTCAGCGACAACAGCCCCGACTAAGTCTCGGGCGATCTGGCTGAATGGTTGCAGGGCAAAGGCATGAAACACACGCGCTGCGCGCCCTACATGATTGTGGCGCGACATTCAGGCTTTCCATCAAATCAGGCAATTGTCCGGAAGGGCAGACGCTCGCCAATAACCTGCGAATTTAGGCACCAAACCCAAATAAGGTCTAACTACAGCCATGTATAACGCCGCGCAGTTCAGCGAGACCGCGCATCCTGCCTACTAATGGATAACCAGGCTGTGACGGACGTGTGAGATCGCTCAGTAGGGCGTGGCCGTGGTCCGGTCGCATGGGGATCTCATAATCTGACCGTCCCTTATTTCGGCGCCGTTGTTCCTCGGCTAGCAAGGCGCGGATCGTTGCAACCATATCGGTGTCTCCGGCCAGATGTTCGGACTCGGAAAAACTGTGGCGATTGTTGTCACTTGGACCGCCGCGCATCGTATTGCGAAGATGTACAAAGTGGATGCGATGACCAAGCTGAGCAATGAAAGACACAGGGTCGAACTCTGTATCAACACCCAATGAACCGGTGCATAGAGTTACCCCATTTGCCGGGCTGTCGACCGCATCCAACACGGTGACGTAATCACTTTGCGACGACATGACCCTAGGCAGCCCAAGCAAAGGAAACGGCGGGTCATCGGGGTGGCAACATAACCGGATGCCGAGGTCTTCAGCCGTCGGGATTACCTCGGACAGGAAATCAACCAGATTGGACCGGAGCATTTCAGGTGTCACACCGATATATGCGTCGAGGTTACGTTTCACGTCCGCAAGAGACCAATTGTCGTTCGCCCCTGGCAAACCAACGACGATATTGTTCGACAATTTCAGGCGATCTCCGTCGCCCAGATTTACAAACCGGGCCTGTGCAGCTTCTACGATCTCGGTTGAATAGTCTTGCTCTGCGCCTTTCCTGCATAGGATGAAACAATCGAATACGACAAAATCCAAGAGATCAAATCGCATCGCGTGCCCACCATGTGGAAGCGCATAGCTTAGGTCTGTCCGCGTCCAATCCAGTACAGGCATAAAGTTATAGCAGACCGTGTAAATGCCGCACTTAGCCAAATTGCAAAGCGTTTCCTTGTACGTTTCAAGGTGATGGCTAACCGGTCCGGTTTGCGATTTAATTGCTTCAGACACCGGCACACTTTCAACGACATCCCAAGATAACCCGGATGGAACACCTCCGGGCTGTTCAATCTGTTGCAGCCGCTCTTTGATCCGCTCGACGGACCAAGCCTCTCCTGTTGGAACATGATGTAAGGCTGAGACGATGCCGGTTGCGCCGGTTTGCCGTATTTCACCAATCGAAATCGCATCGGAAGGGCCAAACCACCGCCAGGTCTGTTTCATGGTGTTGCTCTTTGATCATACGGGGTCACCATCACGCCTCATCTTTCCCGAGATTTACATCGACAGGAATGAGCGCGCCTTTGTGGCGGACGACATGGCTTGCAAGGCGACATCCATGCCGTATCCCGGCACTTAAATCATCGTGCCTTAAAACACTTGCCAATACACCAGCATTAAAACTGTCCCCTGCTGCGGTGGTGTCGACAACACCTGTCACTGGATCAACGTCTACCTCACCGCGTTGATCTGCCTTCTGAAAAACCACTGGCTGAGCGCTGTTTTTGACGACAATCTGATCCACCCCAATCTCAGCATATCGGTTCAGCGTTGCAATTGAATCGCGATCCCCGAACCACTCTGCTTCATCATCGTATGATGGCAGAACGATATCAGATTGTGCCGCAGCCATCATAATCATGTCTGTCATTTCTTGCGGCGTAGACCAAAGCCGCGGTCTCAGGTTCGTGTCGAAGGCAACAGTCATTCCGTGCGCTCGAGCATGACGCAAAGCATCAAGCAACTTTTCGCGCGATGGTTGATCGAGAATGGCGAGAGTTATTCCAGACAAGTAGATTAAGTCTGCGTCGCCAATTGCCCGCCCAAGTGCAATCTCGTCGACCGCGAGTTGTCTGGCTGCGGAGTCGCCGCGCCAATAGGAAAAACTGCGCTCACCATTGGTGAGATGGATCATATATAGCCCAACTGTTTTGCCTGCGATGACCTGGACGTGCGTATCGCAAATCCGACTGTCCTTCATAAACGTCCGCATGTCCTGCGAAATCACGTCGTCTCCGACGGCGGTCAGATAGCTGACGTCGATATCTGATGCGCCCTGTGCAAGGTACCATGCTGTGTTGAAGGTATCGCCCGCAAAACCAAGCTTGAACTCACCGATCTGATCTGATGGGGCAAGTTCTGCCATGCACTCCCCGATTGCCAAGAAACGCATATCAGTTACAAAAAATCGTCGCGACGGGGTGTGAAACTGTCGACCAATGTACCGGGCTCCAGGCATATGCAGCCATGGGTTTGGCCTGACGGGATGACAAAGCTGTCACCGGGGCCAAACTCTTGTTCGCGTTCACCAAGTGTGAAACGAAATCGTCCACTCTCGACATAGGTCGCCTGAACATGCGGATGGCTGTGAAGGGCACCAATCGCCCCGGCCGCCTGAAACCGGAAGGCGACAACCATGATCTCCGAATGATCAGAAAGGACCTGCCGCGTGACATGCTCACCGGTGGAGACGATCGGGAAATGGGACACAGGTTCTCTCCTTTTCTATTAGGAAAACAGCATGCCACCGTTGAGATCAATATTTGCGCCAGTGATGAAAGCACTGTCCTCGCAGGCCAGGAATAGAACCAGGTTCGCTGCATCATCCACATGACCTTGACGCTTTAGCGGCGCGTTGGCTTCAAAGCCGCGACGACCTGCATCAGGCGTGTGAACGTTGTGAAAATCGGTGTCGATCATACCAGGGCAAAGCGCATTTACGCGAATGTCCGGGCCGACTTCCTTTGCCAATCCGCGTGTCATGGTCATGACCGCGCCTTTGGCAGTGGCATAGGCGACGGCACCCGGCCCACCACCATCGCGCCCGGCTTGACTGGCGAGATTCACAATGGCTCCTGACGTCATCCTGGACAGGCAGGCCTGCGTCATCAGGAATGTACTGGTCAGATTCAGACTCATCACGGCGTCCCAATGCTCAACGGACATTTCCGCAATGGTTTTGCGAGCAATCAGGCCGCCCGCGTTGTTGACCAGAATGTCGACGCCTCCAAAAACTTCGACAGTGCGATACACCAGCGCGTCAACATCCGCTCTCTTGTTCAAGTCTCCTTGTAAGGCGATCGCCTTACCGCCATTGGCTTCGATTGCAGCGACGGTTTCGTCCGCGCCATTCGAGCTGGAAAAGTAGTTAATCGCAACATTTGCGCCTTCAGTGGCGAGCTTGAGTGCAACGGCGCGACCAATATCACGGCCTCCCCCGGTCACGATAGCGGTTTTACCTGCAAGTTTCATCTTGGTCCTTCCTGTAGCGAAGCACCCAGCTTCGCATTTGTCATTGGTTTAAGTTGGCTGCCTGCGGAATGCGCTCATAGCGCAAAGGGAGGAGCCACTAACGGAATGCCCCCGGCATAAGTGCCTTTGGGAGCCACAGAATGATTTCGGGAAATGCCGCCAGCAGAATGAGAATGACCAGCATTGGGGCAAGGATGAGCACAACCTCTTTCAGGACTTGCACAACGTTTAGGCCGCCGATCGCTGCAGAGATTAGCAAACACAAGCCATAGGGCGGCGTCACGAGCCCGAAAGCAAGCGAGACGATACCGATGATGGCGAAGGCGATTGGATCAACCCCACCCGCTTGGGCCACAGGCATCAGAACCGTGCCAAGAATGATGATCGTCGGGATTGCGTCGATAAACAGGCCAAAGAGGAGAAACAGCAGGGCAATCAACAGTGCTGTTCCAAAAGCGCCGAACTCCCACGCGGTCAAGACGCCGACGATAAGACGCGGCGCATCGTAGAAGGACAGTAGCCAGCCGAATGCCGACGCGGTGCCGATTGCAAACAGCGAAATGGCTGCAAATCGTGCCGTATCGTAGAGGATGAAGCCCAAGTCTTTGGGTGTGACCGTCCGATAGACAAACATACCCAGGATCAGCGCATAACCCGCTGCGATGATTGCACTTTCAGTTGGCGTTACGAGGCCGCCCACGATACCGCCAATCACAAAGACCGGCGTCAAAAGAGCCAGTGCGGCCCCTTTCCAAGCGGCCCAGAACTCACCCCAATTAGGCGTCGCTGTCACCGGGTAATTGCGAGCTTTTGCGAAGCCATATACCGTGGCCATCAAGGCAAGGCCGATCATCAAGCCCGGAATCGCACCACCCAGAAACAACGCGCCGACAGAGACCTGCATGACACCGCCCCAGACGATCATCAGGATCGACGGCGGGATGATGACCCCCATCACCGAAGAGCAGGCGGTAATGGCGACGGCAAACCGCGTGTCGTACCCCTCTTTCTGCATGGCTGGGATCAGGATTTTTCCAATGCCCGCCGCATCTGCTGTGGAAGATCCGGAGATGCCTGCAAACAGCATCGACACAGCGACATTCACATGGCCCAAGCCGCCAGGCATCCAGCCGGTCAACACGCGCGCCAGTTCGATCAGCCGGTCGGTTACCTTGCCGGAATTCATCAGGTTGGCTGCCAGTAGAAAGAATGGCACGGCCAACAGGATGAACGAGTTATAAGATTGAAACATCCGATCCAGCACGATGAACGGCGTCAGCCGCAGCTCAAGCAACACAACCGGAAGGGTCGCCAAACCCAATGCGAATGCCACTGGGACACGGATGAAAATCAGCACCAGAAAGCCCGAAATAAGCATCGTGGCGGCAGTTGCAGTATCGAGGATCATGCCTGGTTGCTCTCTCGGTTAAGATATTTCGCGACGGCTTCGGCCAACCGGTAGCCTGACAAGAGAAACCAAAACCCTCCGGCAATCGGGACCGAGATGTGCGTAATCGCAAGATTGGCGCGCATCATTACGGACCGCTGGTTACCCCCAAATTCGGTGTATTCGATGCCGTAAAACAGGAAGAAAGCCCCAAAAATCATGATGGCAACGTGAACTATGCCGTCTTGAAGCAAACTTGGCAGCGGTCTCATCACATTCCGGGTGATCCGAACGTCGAAATGCGTACCGTCCCAGACAGCGACAATTGACCCGATCATCACAATCCAGACGAACAGGAACGTCGCCAGCTCTTCGGTCCAAAGGTAAGTTGGGATCAAACCGGTGTAGCGAGAAACAACTTGCATCGCGACCGGGATGGCGAGTGTGCCCATCATCACACCAAGCAATATGCGAAGCCCAGCGCAGAACTTATCCAGATATTTTCCAAGCATGTTCCGCCCTACTCCGCAATGTGACGCGTCAAGCGCATCTGAAATTATGCCGACAGGCGAGCTTGATGACTCACCCGCCCGTCAGCCGGGAGATTACATTCCGCGAACGTTGTTGAGCAGTTCTGTCGCGCCCAGCTCTTCAGCATAGGCGTCTTGGACCGGCTGAACCAATTCCAGCATTTTCTCGCGGCCCTCGAACTCGTGCACTTCGATCTGACCTGCGTCGATCATTGCCTGAAGCTTTTCACCGTCCTGACCGCTCTCTAGCGCGCGACCAAATGCACCGGCTTCAGCGCCAGCTTCCATGATAGCAGCCTGCAGGTTCGCTGGCAGTTCATCGAAGATTTTCGCTGACATCACAATTGGGCGTACAGTGATCGTGTGCTGGGTCAATGAAACATGCGGCGCGACTTCGTAGAACTTCAGGTTCTGGATCGAGGCCGCTTCATTTTCGAACCCGGCAATAACGCCTGTTTGGATTGCGTTATAGACTTCGTTGTAGGCGATGGCAGATGGTGCCGCACCAACAGCTGAGAATGTCTGCGCCTGAATCGGCGCCCCCATGACGCGCATACGGTGTCCTGCAAGCTCTTCCATGTTTGTGATGGGCTCGGCAGATGCGAGATTGCGTACTCCACCACCGTGATACCCGACGATCACAATGCCCGCGGCTTCACGCAGATCATCCTCAAGAGGTTTCAATGCATCCGATGAAAGCACCGCATCCCAGTGTTCGAGATCGCGGAACAGGAAAGGCATATCCATCAATGGAATGGACTCTGAAAACACGGCCATGTTGGACGGGGCCAGGATCGTGTAATCTACCGCGACACCTTGGTTGAGGTAGGTGACATAGTCGGATTCGACCCCAAGCTCACCATTCAGCCGAAGATCAAACTCGACCTCACCATCGTAATTCTCGGCGACCAACCGTTCAAACTCGCGCAGTGTCTTGGTGAACGCATGCTCTTCATCAAACATGCTTGCGCCGCGCAGCGTGACATCAGCCTGCGCGGTCGAAATCCCGCTTAGCAAAACAGCCGTCGCAGCCATCGTCTTAAGTGAAAAATTGAACATTATATCCTCCCAGATCAAGTTCAGGTCTTGTTTTCTTCCAGTCGTCTCTGACTGGCGATCGTGTTCGAAACCTTGCAAGCGGCATTGCCAGATCAGTCTTCACCCAAATCTGGATGATCTGATGCCCTCCCAGCTAGCACGATTGCTCCGCCCTCGTTCATGGGCATACACAACACGAAAACTGGGATACTAGTCAACCTAGATTCTGTAAAATTTTTCAGAACATTTATAATTATCCATATAAAACAGTAAATATTATGTCTCCTAGTATCCTAATTTACTCTGTTACTTCTCTCATTTATCTGCCAAACTGGTGCTAAGCAGAGGTTGGAAAAAACAAATGGCAGCATTGGGAACACTTGAGCGTACGACGAGTAGCGATGTCGTCTTTGACGAACTGTTTGGACAAATTACCCGGCTGGAGTTGCTTCCAGGGACAAAGATATCCGAAGCGGATGTCGCGAAATCATTCGGATTTTCACGTCAACCTGTGCGAGAGGCTTTCACACGGCTTGCCAACCTCAATCTTCTTTTGGTTCGACCCCAACGGGCAACAGTTGTTCGGCCGTTCTCACGGCAGTTAATCGCAAATGCCCGCTTTGTGCGGTCAGCGGTCGAGTTGGAAGTCATTCGTGCTGCAGCGTCAGATCGCGACAAGTCGGTAGATGCAGCGTTAAAAGCCAACCTACGTGAGCAGGCCACTGCAATCTCATCAGAAGGTGTCAGTTTGTTCCATGATCTGGACTACCAGTTTCACAAACTACTTTGCGCTTCGGCCAAACAAGCGTTTGCGTTCGAAATCATCGCCGAGAACAAGGCGCAGGTTGATCGCCTTTGCATGCTGGCTTTGACCAGCAAAGAAGCAATGGATGTTCTGTACCAAGATCATCAATCTCTTTTGCAGGCCCTGTTCAGCGGGGATGCGAAAACAGCCGATCAAATCCTTCGCACGCATCTTGACCGTTTGACACCGACGATCCAAGCGATTTACACGACCCACAACGCTTACTTTGATGAGTAGCAAACTTGTTTTAGGCGGCTTCTTTTATGTCTTGCTGCTCCGCTGTATAACGTAGAAACCGGTGTTACTTGAAACGATCTCTGGCTGAGCAAGCCGGCTCGGCTGCGTGTCTCCGGCGTCTCCCCTTCAAGCGGTCCAAAAGCCGTCATTGGCTCAGGTGCGAAGAAGGCCTGCAACTCCCTCAGCAACACAAGGGCAGCTCGATCATCCGGCCCTGACCGCAACATCCCAATCACATCTGGAGCGTCGATTGTATTCACACAAGCTGAGTAACAGACGTCCCTAGAAGATGCTCACGGTGTTGGAGAGTACACATGCGAGGCTTTACCCATGGCGGTCAAACAGAAGATGAACAGCGCAGATTTGCTGGATGCACTATGCCGATTGCTCCCGCAGCGAGGAAAACCCGAATGCATTCGTTCGGAAAATTGCTCACCCAAGGAGCCACGAAGGCGTTTGTGTTGGATGCGAAGACAAGCAAACTAATCAGTCATTGCATCTGCAAGCATATATGGCAGGCGCGGTCAGCCCCCGGAACGAAATTGGCAAGCCCGTCACTCGGTGCGGCTGTCACACATGACTGAAGCGTGCAACGAAGCGCCAATTCGCTGCGACTACTCCGGTGGCCACTTTCGGGCGCCCAACCTGTAGCAAGAGCAATCAGACCCTATGATTTACTCTTGCGGGCAATGCTCCGACTCCTCGTGAAGTAGTTTCGAATGCTCAGTGACCAAATCAGTTATCTCTGGCCGGCAAGAACCGCAGTTCGTTCCAGCCTGAAGAGCATCTCCGATATCGTTCACACTGATCAAACGCTTGTCGTGAATAGCGCGGATGATGGTTCTTAGCCCGACCCCGAAACACGAACAGACGATTGGTCCGCAGTCTTCCGAAGCCGCAGCTGAACGGCCGGACAAAATCTGCTGGGGCGCGACCTCGGGTAAGGTTGCCAAGTAGTCTCGCATCAGGGTGATAGGTTTTCGGGATACGAAGAACACCGCCAATAAGCGCCGCCCCTCCGACAGCGCAATTCTGTACGATCCACTCTTTGAATCTTCTACAGAAGTTGCCACGGCATTGCGTAATCCGAACCACTCCCGGGCGGTGCTTTCCCAGTCGTCGACGACGTGTTTCCCGGCCAACTCCATCCTGTATCCTTTGGCCGCTCTGGTGGTTGCCCAATAGTCTGCCTTAGGCGAGGCAGCAGCAACTGAAACGGCAAAACCGTACCAAGCGGCATTCATACGTCGTACAGAAACTGGTGTTGCCTTACTTTCCGGCTGTCCGGAAATCGGATCGGTCACACTTGGAACAAGCGCGTCCACACGGGCTGCTGGGGACGTTTCGCCCGTCCAGTGAATAGGCGCAAATACCTGACCCGGGGCGATAGCTTCCGTGATGCGAAGCCGAAAGATGCCGCTTCCGACTGAACTTCTAATTTCGACCAAATCGGCAGTACCAAGACCCAGTCGATCAACGTCCTTCGGGTTAATCTCCACATAAGGCTCGGCAAGATGGGCCGATAGACGAGGCGACAAGCCAGACCGGGTCATAGTGTGCCACTGATCCCGATTCCGCCCTGTGTTCAATAGGAAAGGGTATCGTTCAGAAATTTCTGCCTCGGGTGGTCTGTGGGCGACAGGAATAAAACGCGCTTTGCCATCTGGATGGAAAAACTGCCCGTCGCCAAAGAAACGCCCGTCTTTAGTGCGCGATGTCGTCGGCCACCGTGTTGGGCTCAGCGCCTCATAGTCTTCGTCATCAATGTCTGAAAATCCTGCAATGTCGAAGTCCTTGCCAAACAACACGGCAAGGGAGGTCATGTTTGCGTATTCTCGAAAAATCTGCGCAGGAGACTCATAGCTGAAAGCCTTTGTCCATCCCATGCGGCGACCCACCTCGGCCAGGATATGCCAGTCCGCGCGCGCTTGTCCCGGGGGTGTCAGCACAGCGCGTTGTCTGCTGATCGTGCGGTCGGAATTGGTTACTGTACCGCTTTTTTCGCCCCAACCCGCAGCTGGCAGCAATACGTCTGCGATGCGAGCGGTGTCTGTCTGAGCAGTCAGGTCGCTTACAACTGTGAATGGGCAGTTTTTGATAGCAGCTTTCACTCTGTCTGCATCTGGCATGGTGACCGCTGGATTGGTGTGGATGACCCAAAGCGCCTTGATCTGGCCGCGTTCGACGGCGCGAAACAGATCAACTGCTTTGAACCCCGGCTTCTTTGGCATCTTGGGCGCCTTCCAGAAATCCCGGACGGCTGCACTGTGGGTTTCGTTTTCGATATCCAAATGGCAGGCGAGCATATGGGCCAAGCCGCCCACCTCTCGACCGCCCATCGCGTTTGGCTGACCTGTGACTGAGAACGGCCCCATCCCTGCGCGCCCGATCCGACCGGTGGCTAAATGGCAATTCAAGATCGCGTTGACCTTGTCGGTTCCGCTTGAGGATTGGTTCACGCCCTGACTAAAGATCGTAACAACCCGCTCGGTACCAATCCACAGACCGCAAAACGCCTCAATCTCATCAGGGCTAAGCCCCGTCTCATCGGGATCGTCAAGCTGTGCCAGCTCAAGGGTCTCAGAGAACCCAACGCTGCGATCCAGAAAATCCGCTGCCACATGCCCAGTTTGGTGAATTCTGGTTAACAAACGGTTGAACAGCGCCACGTCGCTGCCCGGCTGCAGTGCCAAATGCAGGTCGGCTTGATCGCAGCTAGCTGTTCGGCGTGGGTCTACAACCACAATCTTTGTACCGCGCGCCTGACGCGCCGCAATGACCCGCTGATAGAGAACGGGATGACACCAAGCGAGGTTCGAGCCAACCAATACAACCAAATCCGCCTGATCTAGATCCTCATAGGTTCCGGGCACTGTGTCCGTCCCGAAGGCCCGTTTGTGCCCGGCCACTGTTGAGGCCATACAAAGCCGCGAGTTGGTGTCGATATTCGCCGAACCCATGAAGCCTTTCATAAGCTTGTTGGCGACATAGTAATCCTCGGTCAGCAACTGGCCCGAGACGTAGAAGGCCACACTGTCCGACCCGTGCTCATCTATGGCGGCTGAGAACCGATCCGCGACCAGTTGCAACGCATTGTCCCAGCTGGTGTCCTGGCCAAAGGCGCGAGGAGTCAGCAATCGCTTTTCCAGCCCAATCGTTTCGCCCAACGCTAAGCCCTTCGAGCACAAGCGCCCGTAATTCGCCGGGTGGTCCGGATCACCGCGTACCGCCAACCCTCCGGCCCCATCGTGACGCAACAGGACCCCGCAGCCGACACCGCAATAGGCACAAGTCGAGCGGACCTCAGGCAGGCCGGTTCCATCCATCAGGCCGCGCTCCGCCGGGTAACCGCACTATCGTCCAGCAGGATACGACCGTCTTCGAGACGCACTGGATAGGTGTTGATCCGACCTTCATCAGCGCCCTGCGCCTCACCCGTGTTCAGGTCAAAAACCCAGTTGTGCAGCGGGCAAGTGACCGACTGGCCATGCACGATACCTTCGGACAGAGGCCCGCCCTTGTGCGGGCAGCTATTGGTGGCGGCGTAGACTTCCGTCTCGGCGGTGCGGAAGACGGCGATACAACCTATATGGGTTTTCACCAGGCGCGCGCCACGCAACGGCACCTCGTCGATATGTCCGATGTCGATCCAGCTCATTCCGCGGCCTCCAGTGTGAAATCTGCGATCGGCCCGTAGGTCTGCGCCTTCTCCCGCACATGTTCGGCCCAGGGATCCTTGCGGTAGATACTTTGGGACAGCTCGAACCGGGCGACCAAGGCGTCGCGGTTTTCAAGATCATCGACGACCTGAACTTTGACCCAGTCCATGCCGACCTTCCCCAGCCACTTATAAAGGCGGTCCAGATACTTACCGCCTTCTCGGTAAGCTTGGGTGACTGCCATCACGACTTCGATCGCTTCATCTTCTGTAGACACCTGGCATAGTGTTTCAGTCTCTTTCACATCCATACCCGCGGCCCCGCCGATGCTGATCTGATAGCCGGAGTCGACACAGACCACGCCGATATCCTTGCAGGTCGCCTCGGCACAATTCCGGGGGCAGCCCGAGACAGCCAGCTTGAGTTTGTGCGGTGTCCAAGACCCCCAGAGAATCTTCTCAAGTTTGATGCCGAGCCCCGTGCTGTCTTGGGTCCCAAACCTGCAATGATCAGTGCCAACGCAGGTTTTTACTGTGCGCAACCCCTTGGAATAGGCATGACCTGAGACCAACCCCGCCTTGTTTAGATCCGACCAGATTAAGGGCAGGTCCTCGCCCTTCACCCCCAACAAGTCGATACGTTGGCCACCGGTCACTTTGACTGTTGGCACGTCGTATTTGTCCGCCGCATCGGCAATCGCTCGCAACTCCTCGGGCGTGGTGATCCCGCCCCACATGCGTGGCACAACGCTGAATGTGCCATCCTTCTGTATGTTGGCGTGTTTGCGTTCGTTGACGAAGCGGCTTTGCGGGTCATCTTGGTATTCCAGAGGCCAGTCTGCCAGCAGGTAATAGTTGATCGCCGGGCGGCAGACATGGCAGCCATTGGGCGTGATCCAGCCCAGTTCCTGCCAGACAGCGGCCTGGCTTTTTAGTTCCTGTCCCTTGATCAATCGACGCACATCCTCGTGCGTCAGGTCTGTACAGCCGCAGATCGACTGCGCGGTCGGCATCTCGAACCCGTCGCCCAGAGTGACCTGCAGCAATTGCTCGACCAGACCGGTGCACGTCCCGCAAGATGCGCTGGCCTTGGTGCTAGCACGCACTGCGCCCAGATCACCGGCACCCGCGCTTATCGCCTCTACGATATCGCCCTTGCATACGCCGTTGCAGCCGCAAATCTCCGCCTCAGGCGGCAATGCTGCAACGGCTGAGAGAGGGTCCGCAGTATCGCCCCCCTGATAGGCCGGGCCGAAGATCAGAGTCTCGCGCATTTCATCAATGTTGGTACCGTCCTTGATCAGGCCGAAAAACCAACTGCCATCGGCGGTATCGCCATACATGACTGCGCCGATCAGACAGTCCTCTTCAATCACGAGTCGTTTGTAGATCCCGCGCGAAGGATCACGGAACACGATATCTTCGCGTCCTGGCCCATCCGCAAAATCGCCCGCGCTAAACAGGTCACAGCCGGTGACTTTCAACTTGGTCGATAGGCTCTTCTGGACGAAGGAAGCTTCCTCGTCCAAAATCGCCTGCCCCGCCACTTTTGCCTGATCATAAAGCGGCGCGACAAGGCCGAAGACCTCCCCATTATGCTCGACACATTCCCCGACGGCGTAGATGTCCGGGTCCGAGGTCAGCATCTGGTCATCCACATGGATACCGCGCCCGGTGGCCAACCCAGTGTCCTGTGCCAGCGCAGTATTCGGGCGGATGCCCACAGCCATGACCAGCAGGTCACAGGGCAGCTCGGTTCCGTCATCCAGCAGCAGCGCGCGGACTTTTCCGCTCCGCCCAAGGATCTCCTTCGAGTTCGCCTGCAGGCAGATCTTAATGCCTTTGTCTTCCAGCGATTTCTTCAGCAGGTAGCCTGCGGCTTCGTCCAACTGGCGCTCCATCAAGTGGCCCATGATGTGAACTACGGTCACGTCAACACCGTGTGCGGCCATACCTGCCGCCGCCTCAAGCCCCAGCAGACCGCCGCCAATCACGACAACCTTGTTGTCAGGACCCATGTCCATCATTTGTTGGGTATCTTCCAGATCGCGATAAGCGATCACGCCCTCAAGATCGTGACCGGGCAGCGGGATGATGAAAGGATTCGACCCGGTCGCGACAACGAGTTTGTCATAGGGCACATGCCCGTTCGCGCCCTCTACCACCTTCATCTCGCGATCGATCTTTTCCACTTTCTCGCCAAAACGGCAGGCGATGCCGCGCTCGGCATACCAGGCGTCATCATGGGTGACGATCTCTTCATAGGACTTCTCACCCGACAGCACCGGGCTGAGCATGATGCGGTTGTAGTTCCCGCGCGGCTCGGCGTTGAACAGGGTGATGTCGAACGCATTCGGCGCGGCATCGGTCAGGTGTTCAAGCACCCGGCCCGAGGCCATCCCTGCGCCAATGACAACAAGTCTTTGCTTCATGATTTCACTCCGCTGCAATCGCCTTGGGGGCGGGAGATTTCGGCTTGGCGCCGTGTTCATATTCTTCAAGGAAATCCAGGACTTCCTGCCGATAGGCGTAGTAATCCGGATGCTCCAGCAGGGCCTTGCGGGTGCGCGGACGCGGCAGGTCGACTTTGGTGATCTTGCCGATCGTCGCCTGCGGGCCGTTGGTCATCATCACCACCCGGTCAGCCAGCAGGATCGCCTCGTCCACATCATGGGTCACACAGATCGCGGTGACCTTGGTGCGGGACCAGACCTCCATCAGCACTTCCTGCAATTCCCATCGCGTGAGGCTGTCGAGCATCCCGAAAGGCTCATCCAACAAAAGCAGCTTGGGTGACAGGGCAAAAGCGCGGGCAATACCGACGCGTTGCTTCATACCGTTCGAGAGATCCGAGGCAGATTTGTCCATCGCATCGGCCAGTCCGACGCGTTCCAGATAGTACTCCACCACGTCCTGCCGCTCGGCGATGCTTGACTTGGGATAGACCTTGTCGACGCCAATCGCGACGTTCTCCTTGGCGGTCAGCCAGGGGAACAGGTTGGGCGATTGGAACACCACAGCGCGTTCCGGGTCGGCGCCTTCGACGTGACGGCCATCCAACTTGATCGCGCCCTTCGAGATGTCATTCAGACCCGCAGCCATAGTCAGAACCGTGGATTTGCCGCAGCCCGAATGCCCGATCAGCGAGATGAACTCACCCTTGTCGATTTTCAGGTCGAAATCCTCAACCACGGTCAGCGGACCTTTGGGCGTTGGATAGACCTTGTGCAGTTGCGAGAAGTCGAGGAACCGGTTCTCGATCAGCCCCTTCTGCGCCTCAGCCACCGCAGTCGGCACACCATGGATCGGCGTCACATCCGGCAGGATGCGCGAACCTTCAACTTTGGCCTCAATGCCTACATCCATCAGGTATTTGGTGACGTCCGCGCGCAAGTGTTTGAAGGTCTCGTCATTGTTCATGGCCCCGCGGTCGCGCGGGCGGGGAATCGAGACGCGGAATTCCTGCCCCAGCGTCCCATCTGGGTTCAGGGCAATGATGCGGTCAGCCAGAATGATCGCCTCATCTACGTCATTGGTGATGAGGACACAGGTTTTCTTGTCGGCTTCCCAGATATGTTCGATCTCATCTGCCAGATTGGCGCGGGTCAGTGCGTCAAGAGCCGACAGAGGTTCATCCAACAGCAAAACCTCGGGGTTCATCGACAAGGCGCGCGCCACATTAACCCGCTGGCGCATCCCGCCGGACAATTCCGCCGGGCGGCGCATCGCGGCGTGGCTCAGGCCCACCATTTTCACATAATGCGCGACCTTCGCGGCCTTGTCAGCCTTGTTGAGACCGGGAAAGACCGTATCGACAGCGAGCCCCACATTGCCGCTGACCGTTAGCCATGGCATCAGCGAGTAGTTCTGGAAGATCACACCACGTTCCGGCCCCGGTCCCTTGATCGGGGCATCCTTGAATGTGACCTCGCCGCCGGTTGGGTTATCCAGCCCCGCCAGCAGGTTGATCAGGGTGGTTTTCCCGGTGCCCGAAAAGCCGAGGATCACCAGAAACTCACCCTCCCGCACGTCCAGATCGATGTCTTTCAGCACATCGGTGCGCGCGGTGCCGTCGCCAAAGGATTTCGAGGCGTTTTTGAAGCTCAAAATGCTCATCGCGCTCACCGGTTGTTGGTAAAGGTAAAGAGGGATTGCAGCGCGTACATCACCCGATCCAGCAAGAAGCCGATGATGCCGATGGTGAAGACTGCAACCATGATCTTGGCCAGAGAGCTGGACGAGCCGTTCTGGAACTCATCCCAGACGAACTTCCCCAAACCGGGGTTCTGCGCCAGCATTTCGGCCGCGATCAGAACCATCCATCCGACGCCAAGCGACAGGCGCAGGCCGGTGAAGATCAACGGTAGCGCCGACGGTAGAACCAGATTGGTGATCTTGGTATAGGTGTTCATTTTCAACACCTTGGACACGTTCACCAAATCCTTGTCGATGGACGCCACACCCAGCGCGGTGTTGATCAGCGTGGGCCACAGCGAACACAGGGTCACGGTAATGGCCGAGATCAGAAAGGACTTGGCGAACCAGCCGTCATTGGTGACATAAACGGCCGAGACGATCATGGTCACGATCGGCAGCCATGCCAGAGGTGAGACCGGTTTGAAGATCTGGATCAGCGGGTTTAAGGCAGCATTTGCGGTCGGAGACAGGCCAGCAGCGATACCAAGCGGAACCGCGATCACAGTGGCGATCAGAAAGCCGAAAAACACAGTTTTGACCGAGGTCCAGATCTGCTGGTAGTAGGTCGGAGCCCCGGTGAAAGCGACGTCTTTCACCTTCTCCGGCTGGCCGGCATCAATGAATTTCTGATTTCGCTTTTCGACCATGGCTTCAAACTTGGCGCGTTTTGCCGCCTTGGCTTTTGCGTCTTCATTCAGGCTGACCATCTCCGCCCAAACCTGCGCCGGTCCGGGAACCGCGCCCAGCGAGGTCTGTACCTTTGGCGCCAGCGAACCCCACAGAAGCAGGAAAGCGAAAATCGACAGCAACGGCACGATCAGCAACCGCCAGATCTCGGTCATCTGAGCGCGGGGATTGTCTCCGGCGGCTGCCTTTAGGACGGGCGTGGCCCAGCTGAGGCCCAGCACCTGAAACCATTTATCCGCTGCGTTGATGCGAGTGAAAAGGCGGGCGCGACGCTGTTGCCGCGCGACGTCTGTGTTGAATTCGGGATCGACCGTTGTCATCTTTTGTGTCCTTGCGATGGCGGGGCACTGTTGGGGTCCGCGCCCGACTGATGCCGGGCGTGGCGTTTCGGGGTTAGCCTTGTACGTCCGAGCCAACGATCTTCTGGTCGCCCTTCAGACCAATAGACAGGCTTTCGAGATAGGCGTTGGGGGTGCGACCGTCATAGGCAATACCGTCAATGATATCCTCCGACGGGGTCGGCGCTTTGTAACCGTCACTGTTCCAAGGGAAGTCGGCGTCATTCGCCAAGCCTTCATCGACCAGCAAACGCGCGGCTTCCAGATAGATCTCGGGCTTATAGACCGACTTGGCCACCTCGTCGTACCAGCTGTCAGGCTTGGAGTCGGGGATCTGGCCCCAGCGACGCATCTGGGTCAGGTACCAGATAGCGTCCGAGTAGAAAGGGTAGGTCGCGTGATAGCGGAAGAACACGTTGAAATCCGGAACGTCACGTTTGTCGCCCTTTTCGTATTCGAAAGTCCCGGTCATCGAGTTGGCGATAACATCGTAATCCGCGCCGACATATTCCGGGCGGCTGAGGATTTCGACCGCTTCCGGACGGTTGGCATTTTCGTTTTCATCCAGCCACTGCGCCGCGCGGATCAGCGCCTTGGTCACGGCCAAGGTGGTGTTCGGGTATTCCTCGGCGAATTCGGCAGTGATGCCAAAAACCTTTTCGGGGTTGTTCTTCCAAAGTTCATAGTCGGTGATGACCGGAACGCCGATGCCCTTGAACACCGCTTGCTGGTTCCAGGGCTCACCCACGCAGTAGCCATAGATTGTGCCAGCCTCCAAAGTGGCGGGCATCTGCGGCGGTGGCGTCACCGACAGGAAAACATCCGCTCCGATCTGACCGGTGACGTTTTCGGGGCTATAGTAGCCGGGGTGCAGGCCACCAGCGGCCAGCCAGTAGCGTAGTTCGTAGTTATGGGTCGAAACCGGGAAGACCATGCCCATGTTGAAGGGCTTGCCTTCAGACTTGTATTTCTCAACAACCGGAGCGAGCGCCTCGGCACTAATCGGGTGCTGCGGACGGCCGTCATCCATCACAGGGATGTTCGGCTTCATCTCTTCCCAGATTTCGTTGGACACGGTGATGCCATTGCCATTTAGGTCCATCGAAAACGGAGTGATAATATGGGCTTCCGTCCCGTACCCGATGGTCGCCGCTAAGGGTTGCCCGGCCAGCATATGCGCGCCATCCAACTGACCATCGATCACACCGTCCAGCAACACCTTCCAATTGGCTTGTGCTTCCAGCGTGACGAACAGTCCTTCATCAAGGAAGTATCCCTGCTCATAGGCCACAGCCAGCGGTGCCATGTCTGTCAACTTGATAAAGCCAAAGGTTAGTTCGTCTTTCTCCAGTTCCAGCTCAGCAAATGCAGGAGAGACAAACGATGTCGTCGCTGCCAGGCTCAGAAGTAGCTTTTTCATCTCGATCCCTTTCGGTTCAGCCCAACCCCTTGGGCAAACAAAAAAAGCCGCCGACACAGTCCGCCGGGAGGAGGTGGCGGATGGTCGAGCAGCTTTGCTCTTGATAGGTGCCCTGGATTGTGGGCGAATTCCGTCGGTAAGCGTCGTTGCTTGCCGATGAGACGATTAAGCCCGTCAGACGTCGGGACGTCATCAGTTTTCGCCATTTCGTCGTGGGAAATTCTGCATCGCAACAAACTTTAATGCTGCGGTGCAACAAAATTGTGCAGTCTCACCCGGTCGGCTCGAAAACGCGCCGGTCAAAAAACACGTTTCGAGGCAGAATCAGACTGCCATTGGTCGACGCGACTGCGGTCGACTCGGTCAATGCACCTTCCAGCTTCTCGGATGCACCGGGTGTTTCAACGCCAAGGCTCTGCAATTCGCGACGATACAGATCGCTGCGAAAGACTTTGGCTGCCTGACGTTCCGCAATACCAGCGTCCAACCCGTTTCGTATTGCAAGTTGATGCGCGACCCACTTCGCCTGACTACGCCATGGAAAGGTGGCGGCTCCGTCGAAGAACTCGACAAACCCCTCCACATGGCGCTGCTCTCCAAGCCCGGAAATCGTGAAGTCGCCTATGAGAGCGCAGTCGATCAACTCGGGCGAGACATTCAGGTAGGCTTTGCGCGACAGCATCTCAGATGCGGTTGTCCGGCTTTCTGGGTTAGACAGCCACCGACCCGCGCGCCAGACCGTTCGCATAAGGCTGCCCAACAGGTGGGGCTCGGTTTCGGCCCAGCCGTTTCGGACGGCTAGCACCTTCTCCGGCGCACAGGTCCAGATTGCGCGACCCGGCAGGAGCAAAGTACCGACGCCGTCGTCTACAGCAACCGAACCCCAAGGCTCACCCACGCAGAAGGCATCGATCTCACCGGTCGCAAGTGCCTTCGCCATCAATGGCGGTGGTACGGTGCGAATTTCGACCTGTTTCGAAGCAAGTTCGGTTCCTGCTACCCAATAACGTAGCAATTCGACATGCATCGAAAACGGGAAAGGCACCCCGAAGACAAGAACGTCACTGGCAGCCTTGGCCAAGCCAGCGCCTGCCGCTTCGGCATCCTTAAAATCGAAGCCATATCCCAAACCGGCTAGCCGTCCCGCCAGATTGGTGCCAACACCAATCACGTTGCCATTCAGGGATAGGACGGACACCGCGGAAAGCGGTGTCGCGATGCCGCCCAAACCCAAGGCCATCGCCACAGGGATCGGAGAAAGCAAATGCGCGGCATCGACATGGCCAAAGGCCAGCATATCGCGCAGTGATGACCATGAAGGAGCTGGCTGCAGGTCTAGCGAGATGCCCTCGGCATGGTCGAAACCCATCTCGCGCGCGACGATCAACGGGGCCGCATCGACCAGCGGCATATAAGCGACGGGTAAGGTAACGGTTCTCACGATAGCAACCCCGAAGCTGTCACTAAGGCTTCGGCTACATCCGCCACGCGCCGGTTCTGGTTCATCGCTGTTTTGCGCAGCAGAGCGTAGGCCTCATCCTCCTGAAAGCCTTTTGCTTTCATTATCAGTCCCTTGGCTCGGTCGATCAGCTTACGCTCTTCCAGCGCGCGGCGCGTTTCTTCCAATTCAACGCGCACCTGACGCAGCATCTTAAACCGTGCGATAGCGATATCCATAACGGGTTTGATCCGATCGGCCTGAAGACCGTCGACGACGTATGCGGACATGCCTGCCTCAACTGCTGCCTTGGCCAATCCGCCAGCCGCACTGGATACAAACATTGCCACAGGGCGTTCCATTGGGCCCGAAGCAACGGTCAATTCTTCCAGCATATCGCGCGATGGATTGTCTATATCAATCAGAACAATGTCCGGGCTGTGCGTCGCAATCTGACGTGCTAGCCCTGAGACATTACCGATTACAAAGACGTCTACATCTCCGGACTCTTTTAAGGCATCTACAATCGCGAAAGCGTGTTCTTGATTTTGCTCGACTACAACGACAGTCAGGTGTTGTTTCATGCGAACTCAATTGAGCCCAAGCTTTGTTGATGACAATTCGAAAGCCATCAAACTCTCTGTCAGGCTACGGGTTCGCCCAATTTAACAGCGTTTATTTTGATGTAGCAGAATGATTGCACAGTTTTTTTGCATGCCATCAAAGAAAATTGCTTTGAGCCTGGTCTCCGAGCATAGGATCGAGTTTTTGGCTCATACATCTGACGTTCACCTTGGGTCCCGAAGGAGCAATACCATTCGCATCGGCAACGCGAAGTCGCATCTCGCTTGGGGAGCCGTAGTTGTCGCAGTGCTGAATTTCGCTAGCAGTGGGGGCGGCCATTGTCTCAAGCCCGATTGGGCAACTCGACCCACGTGAACCCGAACCTGCGTGCGAATGTCGGATTTCCGCCGATTCTGTTAAAAAACAACGTGTTGCTGGCAGGTTGAAAACACACGGGGGACTCAGGCCCTAAGAAGACATTTTCAAAACCTGGGCTGCCGAGTCGGATCGATTCATTATTAATCCTGTCCACAAGATGTCGGGACTGAACGCCTAAAAGGCCACCCGATCTCCACCCTTCAAATCCAGAATTTCCCTAGCTTCATCGGGCGAAGCAACCTGACTGCCCAGATCCTCTACGATACGTCTAATTTTGGATACTTGCTGAGCATTGCTCTCGGCCAGTTTTCCGCGAGAGATGAACAAACTGTCCTCCAGTCCGACACGAAGGTTACCGCCCATCTGGCTTGCAGTGGTGGCAAGTGCCATTTGCGCGCCGCCAGCTCCTAGAACGGACCAACGATAGTCGTCACCAAACAGCCTATCTGCAGTGTGTTTCATGAAGATCAGGTTATCGACCTCGGGGCCGATGCCACCGAGGATACCAAAAATGAACTGAATGAATATCGGCGCTTTGAACAGTCCTATATCCATACAGAACTTAAGGTTGTAGAGGTGCCCAACATCATAGCATTCGTGCTCGAATTTAATGTCATGCGGGGCCAGAGTTTCGGCCGCTTCGCGAATGTCACGGAACGTATTGCGAAAGATGTTCTGATCGGAGTTCGCGACATAGTCTTTCTCCCAATCAAATTTCCAATCGTCATCGCCATAACGGTTGGCCAATGGATGAAACGAGAAGTTCATCGAACCCATATTCATCGAGCACATTTCAGGGCTGAAGGTCTTGGCTGGGGTGATCCGATCCTGAATGGACAATGTCAGTGATCCACCGGTTGATAGGTTCACAACTGCGTCGTTGGCCTGTTTGATGCGTGGCAGGAAAGGGGCGAAATCTTTCGGGTTGACCGACGGAGAGCCGTTCTCGGGGTTTCGCGCGTGCAGGTGCAAGATTGATGCACCGGCCTCGGCCGCTTCAACCGCCTGTTGTGCGATGTCGTCATAAGTGTAGGGCAATGCATCTGACATTGTCGGCGTGTGGATTGCACCAGTTACGGCACAGGTGATTATGGTCTTTTTCTGTCGGGCCATGGGTTCAGTTTTCCTTGGATTGTCCGATGTGCTTCACGCGGTAGCCCAGCGGGAAAAGTTGTAGGTCATAGCGGCTGCGGACGAGACCCCAGATGCCTTTCGGCGCCTTGAGCATGACGACAATCGCGACCCCGCCGAGAACGATCAGGTAAGTTGTTCCGAGGTCGGCCAATGTTTCGCGCAAGGCGAAGAAAACAAGCGTGCCGATAATCGGACCTTCGATTGTGCCGATGCCGCCGATCACCACGATGAAGATGACAAAGGCGGTCCAGTCATTGACGCTGAACGCGGCATCCGGTGATATGCGCAGCTTTTGCAAAAACATGAGCGCGCCGATCATCGCTGTGAATGCCGAGGTGACGACGTACACGATGAACTTCGTGCGCCAGATATCGATACCCAAGCTTCCAGCTGCGAGTTCGTTGTCGCGAATTGCCGTCAACGCCAACCCTTGGCGAGAGCGCAGAAATAGATACACGGCTGTCACCACCAAAACAGCAGCGCCGAGCGCCAACCAATAGCTCAACGCCTCTCGCATCGCACGACCGGACGCCAGGGATTTCACGATGGCAACCGGGAGCGAAGATCCTGATCCTCCGCCAAGCGCAGAGATTTGCGCGAAGCTCAGCCGGAAGACTTCGGCGATGACCCAGGTGCCTATGGCGAAATAAGCGCCCCGAAGCCTGAAGATCAGAACGGCAACCGGGATCGAGACCAAAGCCCCCAGCACGCCTGCAGCTGCGATAGCAACCAAAGGGTGCAGCCCGCCCAACATCGTCAACGCAAAGAGCATATAGCCGCCAAAGCCCACATAGGCCTGCTGACCAACCGAGACGAGACCGGCGTAACCTGCCATCAGGTTCCAAAGGGTGGCGAGGGACAGGTAAAGAAACAACTCTCCCATCAGCCGCATGTCGGCGCGACCCGCCCACAAAGGCGCTGCTATCAAAACAAGCAAAGCGATTGCGGTAAGGATCGCAGCAACTCGCGCTGCCTTTGATGATCGAGATACGGAATAGTCCTGCAGATTCATCCGGAAACCCTCGGGAAGAGGCCGTTCGGACGAACGGCAAGAATGACAAGGAAGGCGATATGGCCAGCAAGCACCTGCCAACCCGGGTCGATCTTGGCGCCGATTGTTTGCGCAACACCAAGGATCACGCCACCAATCAGCGTCCCCCAAAGGTTGCCCAGCCCCCCGATAATGACGGCCTCGAAGCCAAAGATCAGGCGCCCTCCGCCAATTGAGGGATCAAAGCTGGTTCGAATACCAAGCAGGATACCGGCAATCGCAGTCACGCCCAGGGCCAAGGCCATAGCCAGACCAAAGATGTGGCGACGATTAAGGCCCATGAGCTGGGCGATGTCCTGATTGTCCGAAACGGCACGGAACGCGCGCCCCAGAGCGGTATGATAGAAGGTCCATTGCAGCCCCCAGATCACCGCGATGGCGATACCGAAGGTGAGAAGCGGTAAGATTCCGAGTGCCACACCGCCCACGGCAACACTTGCTGTTTCAAGCGCACCGGCATTCAATGTTTGGGGGTCTGCTGTGTAGACCTCCAGCAATCCGTTCTGGATGATCACGCTTAGGCCGAAGGTGACAAGCAAGGGCGGAAGAATATCGTCGCCCAAAGTTTGGTTCAGGAGGCCGCGTTGAAGGGCATATCCGATCAACGCCATTGCGGGAACAACGATCACCAACGCGGCCATCGGATGCATTCCCGTCGCGGTCGTTACCGTCAGCCCGAGATACGCGGCCAGCACAATCAGGTCACCATGGGCAATATTGACCAGCCGCATGACGCCAAAGATCAATGACAACCCTGCCGCGAACAGAGCGTAAAGCCCGCCGAGTAGGGTTCCCTGCACGATAGCGTTCAGCCATTCCATGTTATTCGATCCCGAAATAAGCGCGCGAGATGTCTTCGCGCGAAACGGTGTCAGACGCGCTCTCCAGCGAAACGCGTCCCTCTTGCAGGCAGTAGACCCGACTCGAGACCGACAGCGCCTTGGTGATGTCCTGTTCAACGATGATCGCGCTCATACCCTCGCCAATAATGCCGGGAAGCGCTTCGTAGATGTCTTTGATGATGATCGGTGCCAGCCCGAGGCTAACTTCGTCAAAGAGGATCAGATCGGGATTGGCCATGAGAGCCCGCCCGATAGCAACCATCTGCTGTTGACCGCCAGAGAGCGAAGTAGAGGCCTGATCTTTTCGCTCTTCAAGGATCGGAAATAAATCGTAGACGGCTTTCAGATCCCAGGGGCCTTTGCGGCCAACTTGAGCACCTATCATCAGGTTTTCTTTGACTGACAAAGAGGGGAACAATTGACGACCTTCTGGAACCATGGCGAGGCCAAGTTCGGCAACCTCGTCCGCTCGAAGTCGGCTGATATCCTGCCCCCGGTAGTGGATCTGACCCGGTCCGTTCGTCAGCAACCCTGTGATGGACCGCATCAAGGTGGTTTTTCCCGCACCATTTGCACCAATAATGGCAAGGACTTCGCCCTCGCCCACGTCCAGTTCGACGTCGTAGAGTGCTTGGAAGTCGCCGTAGTATGAGTTCAAACCGCGTGTCTGGAGAATTGGATCATGCATCGGCTTCGATCCCCAGATAGATCTCTTTGACTTCAGTGCTTTCCATGATTGTTTGCGGCTCGCCCTCGGCGATCTTCTTTCCGAAATCGATAACGATCAGGCGGTCCACAACAGCCAGAAGCGCATGCACGACGTGTTCGATCCAGATGATGGTGACGCCGGAGGCATGAATGTCCTTGATGGTTTTAACCAGTGACTTGCACTCAGCTTCGGTCAGCCCACCGGCGATTTCGTCCAGCAGCAGCAATCTTGGCTTGGCGCAAAGCGCGCGTGTCAGTTCCAGGCGTTTTCGTTCCAGCAATGTCAGGCTACCTGCAACAGTGTTTGCCTTTGGCAGCAGCTCCGTTTGATCCAGTACTTCCAGACAAAACCGTTCAGCTTGGTGCCCACGCAGCCCAGCCGATTGCGTGGCGGCGATCATGGCGTTTTCGAAAACGGTCATGCCCGAAAATGGCTGCGGGACCTGAAACGAACGGGCGATCCCTGCATGGCTGCGTCTTGCCGCGCTCCATTTGGTGACGTTCTGACCATCAAAGTCGATACGTCCGGAATTCGGTTTCAGCGTCCCTGTAATCAGATTGAACATCGAGGTTTTACCGGCGCCATTGGGGCCAATCACCCCAAGTGCCTGACCTTGTTGGACCTGATAGTTCAGCGCATCGGCGACAGTGACTGCGCCAAATGCTTTGCTCAGGTCTTGGAGATTCAGGATTGTTGTCATGCTTCTCTCGGATGAAGGGTTCGGCGCCAAGATCGGCGCCGAACAATTGGTCAGCCCAGCAGCTTCATGTCTGCCGTCACCGGAACCTCGGGCGCGGTGCTGTTTGCAACGATCTGCAACTCGAACCCGTCTCCGGACTTCTGCCACTGACCGCCGACCAGCGGTGTTTTGGTGACATTGTTGATCGGCCCATCACCCCAGTTCACCGGCCCGACGATTGTGTTTAGGTTCGTGGATGTGATTGCCGAGATGATCGAAGACGGGTCTTCCAGATCATCAGCCCGTTTGATCACGTCCGCGACGACCTCGAACAGAGCGTGTTTGAAGCCAAGCGGTTGCGTCCACGGACGCCCCGACTCTGCTGTGTACCCTTCTGCCAGTTGTTTCGACGAAATGCCGGTCAGCGAGGACGAGAACGGGTGATGTGGAGACCACCAGACCTCGGTCGACAATCCATCGCCACGATCACCGAGCGATTCAATGACAGACGGGAACAACAGCGCCTTGCCGATCGTGACAACCTTGGGGTTGAACCCCTGCTGCGCGGCCTGGCTCCAGAACGTTGCGAAATCCGGCGGGATCATGTTGCCGGTAACGATTTCACATCCAGCCGCCTTAAACGCTGCGATCTGGTTTGAGAAGTCGTCAGACAATGGCTGATAGCGGCCGGGATCGGTCAGCGTGTATCCTGCAGCAGCAAGCGGTTTGGGCAGACCCAGTTCCGCATCGCCCCAGGCATTGCCATCGGCATCATTGGGGAAAAGACCGCCCACGGTCTTGGCCACGCCTGTCTTGTCCCACATGTCGAGGAACGCGGCGATAACGTCTTCCAGACCCCAGAAGAAGTGATAGGTGTTCTCAAACCCTTCGCCCGGAACGCCGTTGCGGCCAAAGAAGTACGGCTGCCATGGGCAGTCGGTTGTGATGCAGGGAACTTCATTAATCTCTGCCTGGTCAGCGACCGGGTTCACCGTGTCCGGCGTTGACGCCGCGACGATGATATCGACTTCATCGCCCAAGATTAGGTCAGCGGCGACCTCTGCAGCGCGGTTTGGATTGGACTGGCTGTCTTTTGAGATAATTTCGACATTCCAGGTCTTGCCATTGTTGTCCAACCCCGCCGAAAAGACCTGTTGAATGGCTTGCAGCACATATTCATCGGCCTCGGCAAAACCGGCCAGTGGTCCGGTGCGCGGGCTGACATTACC
This sequence comes from Ruegeria sp. CK2, assembly GCF_056536585.1. NCBI lineage: Bacteria > Pseudomonadati > Pseudomonadota > Alphaproteobacteria > Rhodobacterales > Roseobacteraceae > Ruegeria > Ruegeria sp. CK2. The sequence goes on along the minus strand of NZ_JBQFPW010000002.1, from coordinate 87,094 downwards.
GATCCGCAGCGTCGGGTTCGCGGCATAGGCCCGCGTTGCCCGAAGGATGGCCGGAGCAGCAATCGCCGCTGTGGCACCGGCCATGAAACCACGCCTTGTGGCTGTTTTGAAAGTCCTTGTCATTGCGTCCTCCCTTCACCGGCCTCCCGCCAGTGTTTGATTGATCTTACAAAGTCTTCTCGAGATTCTTCAGATGCGTTGCGACACGCTGGCGAACTTCATCCGCCTCGCCCTCGGCCCATTTCCTGAACCCTTCCCCGGATTTCATGCCCAGCTTGCCCGCATCGACAAGCGCCCTGAGATAGGATGAAGGGCCCTTGTGCGCCTCAAGATCGTGCAGCACGTTTTCGTGGATATCGAGTGTCAGATCGGTGCCAACAAGGTCAGCGTTTTCCAACGGTCCAAGCACTGCCAGCCGGCGGCCAAAGCTGGACTTGATCACAGTATCAACCGCCTCTGCGTTGCAGATACCGTTTTCCACCAGGCTGACCGCTTCACGCCATAAGGCGTGCTGAAGCCGGTTTCCAATAAAGCCGGGCACATCCTTTTCGACCATCACCGGAGTTTTTCCGGCATCCTTCAATAGATCGTACATTGTCTGTGCAGTCTCTGGGTCTGTCCACTCAGTCTTGATGACCTCGACCAGCGGGATCATATGCGGCGGGTTCCACCAATGCGTTCCGATGGCTCGGTTTTTCAGCCGCAAACCAGACATGATCTGAGTGATCGGCATGACCGAAGTATTGGATGCGAGAATGCAAGTCTCCGGTGCGTGCGCCTCGATTTCAGCAAATATCGCTTGCTTAAGCTCCAATTTTTCCGGTGCCGCTTCGAAAACCGCGTCCGCATTTCGGACCGCGCTTTCCGTTGTCGCAAAGATCTCAATCATCTTGAGGGTCTTTGTGATTTTATCCTCGTCATCCCCCATCGCCGCCATACTGGTGCTAATGCGTTCTGACACCGTATCTCGGGCTTCTTTCACCGGATCCGTGATGGCGACGTATTGACCGGCCTTCGCTAAAGTCAGTGCAATGCCATGGCCCATAAGACCTGCGCCAACCACTGCCATCTGCTGCTTCTTACGAACCATCATTAACCCGCCGTATATCCACCGTCGGCATGAAGGATATGCCCGGTGTAAAAATCAGATGCCCTCGACGCGAGAAACAGGAGCGGACCTGCAAGGTCTTCTGGCTCACCCAGTCGCCCCTTGGGAACACGGGTAAGGAAGCCATCGCGCACCGCTTTGGCCTCGTCGGTTTCTTCGAACATCCAAGCTGTTAAAGGGGACCTGAACACTGTCGGCGCAATCGCGTTGACGGTAATTCCAGTCGGCCCGAGCTCACACCCCAAGGCTTTGGTGATCCCGTTTACTGCAGCCTTTGATGCGCAATACGCAGTATAGCCAGCCGGGTGGCCAAGGATACTGCGAGCGGAACTGACGAAGATGATCTTGCCATATTCGCTGACCTTCATCTGTTTCGCCGCCGAACGCGCGAGCAACCAGCTTTGATTGACGTTGGCATCCATTACCGCATCAAAGGTTTCGGGAGCCATTTCGTTGATTGGAGCGACTTTGTTCATGCCGGACGCGACGACGAGAATGTCCAGCTTGCCAAAACTGTTGACCGCTTCATCGACCAACGCGTCGCATGACGCCTCATCGTTTGGGCGTGTGTTCACTGTTACAACAGCAGCTCCGAGCTTCTCGCACTCTTTGGCAATCTCATCGAGCGCTTGTTGGTTGCCTGCTGCCAAAACCAAGTTGCACCCGGCCCCGGCAAGAACACGTGCGGCCACCATGCCAAAAGCCCCAGAGGCCCCCGTGATCAGTGCGACATTGTCCTTAACATCAAACATCTTGGGTGGATTAGACATACTATTCGTCCTCAGCTTTCTGGCGGGTACGGAATGACGACAAGCATCTTGCAGGTGTGGTTCGAACGGTTTTCAATTTTGCGCACTTCGCCCGGCGAGATCGTGCAGCTGTCCATGGGACCAAGAGTAGTTTCGGTGTCGTCTACGATGACGGTCATCTCGCCTTTCAAAACCACGTAGACCTTCTCGAACGGCGTAGAGTCCGGCCCTGCCCCGCCCCCAGGTAAGAATTGGCTGAAACCGACCCACTGATTTGTTGGCCCGCCTTCCTCAAACCCCTGCAGACGAAGCCCATGGCACCCAAAATGGTTCGGTGCTTCATAGGGTTGGGCGTCTGGAAAACGCTTCAGGTGCATATCCGTCTCCGTTCAAGGTTAATGGCGGCCGCCAGCGAACTGACGACCGGTCTGTGAGTGTTCAGAAGTCTTCGCCAGCTTCGATGCGGTAGGACTGGCTCTTGTCGATCATCGCCACCAAGCGGATGATGCAGCCATCACCACGGTCCCAGTTCCAAGGGAAGAATGCGAAGGTGCATCGCTTGCCGGTCACCGCATCAAGGTCACCGCCAACATTTTCAATTCCAAGAATACCTCTGGAGAACAGCATATTGTGCACCGGTTCCCACTCAGGGAAGTCAACTTCCCAAGGAGTTCCACCTGACCACTCAAGATATTCCTTCTCAAGATGCGGCATGATCGGACCGTTTCGCTGCGGGCCGATGGCTGTTGCCAGCGGGTGGTCGTTTGCCTGGGTGTCATGCCCGACAACTTTCACACCTTTTTCGATCATCCACTCGGCGGCTGAAGGAACAAGACCCGGGCAATAGGCGAAGTAGTCACCATCTTCGTACTGCTTGTGCCAACCGGTATTGATGATCAGAACGTCACCCTTGCGGATCGCGTGCCCGCAAGCCTTTTCCAGATCATCTCCTGTGATTTGTTCCCACTTCTTCTTGGGAACTGAAACCACCAGGCCTGAACCGAAGAAATGCGGCAGTGGCACCTCGTCGATGAACGGCGTTCCCTGAACCACGTGCGCAGGTGCATCGATATGCGTGGTCACATGCATGGTCGTAGTAATTGTTTGCGACAGGACGCCCGACTTCGCCATGTAGTGTTTCCGGTCGATCTGGACGTCCTTGAAGTACGGCCAGTTGGGGCACTGGAACCCGTATCTGTGACTCAGGTTATGAAACTCCAACCCCATGTCATTGTCGGTATTGCCCTGGAACTCGATACCGCGGATTTCAACCATTGGGCATATCTCCTCTGTTCGCCGACGATGCGGCGTTTGTCGCTTTGAATTGTATGGGTGGCCTCCCCACCTGTCCCGTATCATGATGCACGCGCACCGCAATGCGGTCAATATAAAACTCACATTACGGTTGACTTGCACCGTATCGCGATACAATGTGGCTGGATACTCGATACCGATATGCAGTGGCAGTACGAAGTGCGAGGGTGACTTAAGTGTCGGAAAAAAATGAAAAAGGTGGAATTCAGGTTATTTCACGAGCAGCTTCGATTCTGCGCGTATTGAAGGAAAGCCAATCTGGAATGAGCCTGGGGAAAATCGCCGAACGCGTCGACTTGCCCCGCTCTACGGTACAGAGAATCACAAGTGCCCTTGCTGAAGAAAAGTTTGTTATTGCCGACGCCAATGGAAGCGGGTTGCGGCTCGGCCCTGAACTGAACGTGCTCGCAGGCGCAGCTAACTACAATATTGTAGAACACTGCCGGCTTCTATTGACGGAACTGACCCAGAAAACCGGAGAAACCACAGACCTCGCAGTTATGCGTGGTATCGGTATGGTTTTTCTGGACCAGGTTCCGGGAGTTTACAGATTAACTACGGTCTCCCAAGTCGGGGAGGTTTTCCCATTGACCACGACGGCGAACGGAAAAGCATGCCTGGCGAAACTCAAGGCGGAGGATGCCATCAAGCTCATCCAAAACGAGTGGGACCGAAACGGCGTTAACAGAAGTCTCGAAGATTTCCTGGCTGAGTTGGACAAGATCCGAAAGCAGGGACTTGCTTACGACCTGGACGAACATTCAGCCGGCGTGTCGGCAATCGGATTTTCCTTTGTCGACTGGGTTGGGGATTTACACGCGATCTCAATTCCCGTCCCCACGACACGGTTTTCAAGACAAAGAGCCATCATCGAAAAAGCGCTGCTTGAGACAGCCGCCAATATACATCAAACTTTTCAGTGAGCTCGCAACTGAGATCCGGCTTCGGTGAAGTCGCGTACCCCAGTTGGCTCAAACGTCCACGATGGGCCCACATAGCCTCGGGACTAGGGTTTCTCGGCGAAGTAATGCACAGATTCCAAGGTCGACAAGGTTGCAAGCCAGATAACTCGTTCCCAAGCCGTTAACTTATCCTTGTGCTAGGGTGCTTTGGACAGTGTCACCAAAAATGCAGCTAAGTCTGCAACCTCCTGCTCAGTCAAATTCAACTCCGAGAGAATGGCTTCACCGTCGACGTGCAACCTTTCCGTATCAATTTCGCTGTAGTGTCGGATCACTGCTTCCAAATCAATCAGGCTGCCGTCATGCATGTAAGGCGCGGTTTCAGCCACGCCCCGCAGGCTTGGTGTACGAAAGGTTCCAAAATTAGAGTGACTCCTGCGTACACTGCGAACAACCCATGCACCTTGCTTATCCGGATCGTCGCTCCAGTCGCTATCCAGTGTGTAAGCGCTGGAGAGCAAAAAGTTCAATCCACCAAACCTCCCCTCATCGACTTCGGTTTCACTCAGAAAATATGGTACGCCAGCGTCATGGAACTCATTGTTGGAAAATCTCGGACCATTGTGGCACAACACACACTTTCCGCGGCCCAAAAAGAGTTGAAGACCTCGCTGGGCAGGTTCGGGATAGTTCGCCGCCATAGCCAAATCGCGGCGTTCCAATGCATCACGAAAATCGTCAAACTGAGTCCGGTCCGTAGCCAACGTTTCCAAGTAGGCGGATAGAGTTTTGGCAGTGTTCACCAGCACGAGTTCTGGATCTTGTGTCTGGATGTCGCCAAACATGGCTTCAAATTCATCAATGTAGCTACTTTCAGAGATAGCTGTTTTCAGGCTTTCTTTACTGTGTGCCATCTCTTGTTCTTCGATGATCGGATGCAGACTAGCTGCCCAAAGACTGTCACTCTTGCCGCCCCATCCATACCACCGGAGACCAGCAAGGTTCCGCAGTGATGGAGAGTTTCGATCTAGCAAGACACGGCCGAGCGCTCGCGCCTCGAACGTTGTAAATGCCTGTTCTGGATCATGACAACTTGCGCAGGAAAAAGCACCGTCGACGGACAACACCGGATCGTTGAACAAGGCCGCGCCCAGCGCAATTGCTCTTGTATCGTTTGAAACCCTATTACTTGGATCCGATTGGAACGATGGCGGCCACGGCCCGAAGGGTAGCGTTTGTTGGATTTGGTCTTCTGATAACAAGACCTCTGCACGCGCTGCACCTGTCAGAACAAACAACGCTGTTGTCACCAACACCTTCATTTTAGCATGATGTTAGAAGTGTAGGACACCGATCGATCGCCGAAGCCGACGTCAACTTGCAGTTCCCACAGACCCGGCATGTGAAACAGCATGTTATCAACACGGAATACTCCATCGCCCAATGCGGTGACCTTAGGGGTATAGTTCAAGCCATGTTGATGAGCGGGCATTAGTGCATCAACACGCATCTCGCTTACGTCAGTATTGTCGCAAACGGTAATGAGAATGGAAAACGGTTGGGCCAATGGAATTTCATCGACTGTAACATGCACCTTGGGTGCGTTTTGAGTTTCCGAACCCATGCGTTGTCCTGTCGCTTCACAAGCAACGGCCGCGCCGGACGATACTAGAAACCAGAAAGCCCAGCGGATCATTCTGATGCCAGTAAACGTTCTGCATTGGCATACGCGATATTGTCCGCGATCTGGTCTGGAAGCAAATCCAACCATTGGCGTGAAAAATCTGCATGAGAGCCGACGTAGTACCAACGCTCCGGGGCGAATGTATCTGTACCAACCATGAACCGATCAGGGTGCGCTTCGAACGCAGCCCTCCAATCCGGGTCGAGACGGCCGCGCGAGGCCATATCCGAACGAATCGCCAGATCGGCCCAAAGCCTGGGATAAGTGTCTAGGGCATCGACCACACTGGCCGGGTCGTCAAAGCCAGAATGGGCCCACAGAACCCGAGCCTCTGGCCATGTTTCGAAGATCAGGTCAACCGCTTCGCGATCACCGTGGTGGTGCAGAATTAGGTTCCGCTCCTTTGCCAGTGCGATCATACGCTGGATAACTGGCGTTTTAATGTCGTTTCCATAAGCGTGGAATTCACCGATGGCTTCGTATTTGTTCTTTGCCAGATTTGCTTCCAGATAATCGATTACGGTTTCATCATGCATCCAGGTGTTGATCTCACCGCGACGACGATAAGGGCGAAGGGCCGGAACAACGATGTCCGGCGCTGCGGCCAATAGCAATTGGGTACCATTGTCATCCGAGCTGGAAACCAGTGCTTTCCGCACACCTGCGTCCCGAAGGATTTTGGCCACTTGTTCGGGTGGAACCAGTTTGACGGCATCATGGCTGTAATGAATATGTGCATCGAAGATCGGTCGCTCTTCTGCGATCGCCGCTGCGCTGAGCACCACTGCAACTAAAAGGAAGATATATTTTAACACTTCAAGCATCCTCAACAGCATTCAGACTCTGGCTAGCTTCACATCGAACTTTACGTGCAAGAAAGGTTCAGTGATCTTGCCAGAAAGTTCCATGCCTTCGGGAAATTCTGAAGCTGGCCGTTCAACATAGGTCATCACCAGATCGTCCCGTACACCAAACACTGTATCCTGATCCAGATAAGGATCATCGTCCGGAAAAATCTCAGTAACCAAAGATCTGTGGCCAGGCGCCTTGACGATAAAGTGCAGGTGCGAAGGTCGCCAGGGATGGCGGCCGCAGGCGCGCAGGATGTCCCCGACAGGCCCATCTGACGGCACCGTGTATTCAACTGGCTTGACGGTCGTGAATGCATACTTACCGTCGTCACCGGTGGTCATCAGGCCATGAAAAGAATAGGTGTCCTGTTCTTCATCCTGGCTTGCATACATTCCATTTGGCGCCGTTTGCCAGATGTCGAGTTCCGCACCGGCAATCTGATTACCCTCGACATCCCGGATAACGCCCTCGGCCAGCAGAACCGGCCCACCGTAGTGACGCTTCATATCACCACCGAATGGCAGTGGCGGTGCGCCAGAGACGTGAAAAGGCCCAAGAACGGACGAGCTTGTGGCGTCTGGAGTTGAATGGAGCATGTCCACGAGCGATGACAGGCCCAATACGTCCGAGGCCAAGATAAACTCATGCCTGTCTTCGGTTTCCACAGCGGCACACCCTTCCAAAAATGCAATTCCCCTGCGCCATTCGTCATGCGTCAGGTTAGTTTCACGGGCGAAATCGTGGAGGTGCTTGACCAGAGATCCCATGATTTCACGCATCCGCGGATCGGTGTCTTTGGACAGGTATCCCATGAACACTTCGGTGATATTGTCTTTGGTGACAGAGCGCATCTTGGCCTCCTTAAATCAGGGCAAGGCTGAGGATCGGGAACTCGATCAGAATGAACAGGACGATTAGCATCACAAAGGCGAAGGGCAGCGCGCCCATAAACACGTCTTTCAGCGAGATGCGGTCGTCGTTGATCGTGGATTTGATAACAAAACACGATATGCCTAAAGGCGGAGTCAAAAGCCCGATTTCGGCTCCGACCACGGTGATGATCCCGAACCAGATCAGCGACATATCCAGCGCTTCGGCCATGGGCAGGAACAACGGGACAACAATCAGGATGATGGATGCCGTGTCGAGCAATGTTCCCAAAAACAGCATCAGCAAGACATATAGCAGCATGATCGACCAAAAGGACGCTGAATTCCCCGCAAGTAAGTCCTGCAACTGATTGGGCAGCCCCGCAAGTCCCAGCATGCGGCTGTAGATCGAAGCCGCAGTGATCAGGAACAAAATCGCCGCCGTGATATGACCGGTTTCCAGCAACGCGTCCCAGAACGCTTTTGGGGACATGGAACTGCGTAAGACCGCGATAATCAACGCGACAAATGCCCCGGCTGCTCCTGCCTCGACCGCAGTAAGCCAGCCGGTGTAGATCCCACCAAGAACGATAGTGATGATGCACAGCGTTGGTAGCGTTTTGGATGCGATCTCGCGGCCGGACATCCATTCGGTATCTTCGACGATGCGGCCACCGACGAACGCCGGTGTGAAACGGCCCATGGCCCAGATCGCGCCAACATAGGCGATCGCCAGCATGATCCCGGGAATGACCCCGGCAAGGAACATGTCCCCTACGGATTGTTCAGCAACAAAGGAGTAGATGATCAGCATCGCGGAAGGCGGGATGATCATGCCCAAAACCGAAGACCCAGCCACCACGCCAACAGCAAAGCGCGGATTGTAGGCTTGTGACATCATCTGCGGTACTGAGACTTTGGTGAACACCGATGCCGATGCAATGGACGACCCGGTCACCGCGGCAAAGACCGCGTTGGCTCCGACCGTGGCCATTCCAATGCCGCCTTTGACCTTGCGAAACCGCATGGTCATGACTTCGTAAATGTCCCTGCCCAAACCGGCCTTCGAGACGATGAGCCCCATAAAGGTAAACAGTGGGATAGTTGCGAAACTGTATTCCATCGCGCTGTCGCCGACCGCCACTTTCAGCAGGTTAAGCGCAAGCGTGAAATTGTCCCGCATTAGCCAGATCGACACGAACGAGACGACGCCCAGCGCTATGGGAATGTAGACGCCTGCGTAGATCAAAAAGACGATGGCAACGACCGAGATCAGGCCAATCTCAATCGGCGTCATTCTGCGGCCCCGTCATGTTCAGGAGTGCGGATAAGTTGCGGGCGGTCCTGCGCCGTGACGACCTTGAGCAGGAAGATCACGCAGGCAAGCGCAGTACCGCACGCAATGACCAGTTTGACTGGCCACCAGGGTAATGTGAAAAGACCGGGCACTCCGAAGTAGTCCTGCGTCTGCCACATGTTTAGGAATTCAGGGAATGTCACATAGGCGATCAATGCCATGAAGATGGCCGAGATGGCATTGATGATGCGCCTCAGGTTTGCAGTTAGACCGGGGCGACGATGGTGCAGCAGGTTCAGGAACCCGTCCGAACGTGTCAATCGGTCCACTCTGACCACGTCTGCCAACTGCAGAAAGACGATCAACACGACCGAAAACTGAACCATCTCATAAGTGCCGCGCAAAGGGGCTGAAAACAGACCACGCGCGATAACATCGACATTCAGAACAACCACCAACGCCAGGACGACGAGCGTACCCAAAGCATTGGCGGCGATTGCTAGAGAATTGGCGACCCGCGACAGGGCAGCAACTGCGGTCTTCAGCATGAGGGGCCCCTTTCGTGGATCGCCGGACGGTTATTCGGCCGTCCAGTCACGCACTCCGGTGAAACCGGCGTCTTGAAGCTTGCCAAGGTAGGCGGCCAGCATTTCCGTTCCTTGTTCGCCGTTGTCATTCAGCGTCGCGGCCCATTCCTGCGCGACATTCGGCATGGCGTTTGCCCATGCGGCGCGGTCTTCGTCCGAAACCTCGACGATCGTTCCACCGGCCTCAACGTAAGCATCCCGCGAACTTGAACGTCTTCGCCGCTTCGGGCCACAGCATTCCACAATCAACCAGACCCGTCTGAAGCATGTTGTAGAAATCGGTCAGCCCACCACGCACACCTGCCGCATCCTTGATGCCTTCGAGATACCGCAAGTTGAGACCGGCACCGGCAATCTTGCGCCCCTCTAGGTCCGAAACGGAAGCAACCGGTTCCGTGCAGAAAATCTGATATGTGTCGAGGACAACACCCGTGGCCAGATACACCTGGTTCTGTGCGGCAAACTCGTTCTGCATCGCCGGGTATTCGCGTGCGATTTCATCTACGGCCTTGGCCACGGCACGGGAATCCGATGCCACAAAGGGTGTCGATCCCGAAATACCCTGGCTGGGCAGCTTCGAGGAATGGAAGATTGTTGTCACGATACCGATGTCGCCAAGGCCCAGCTGGATTCCTTCCAGAACGCCTTTCGGCTTTACGATTGAACCGCCATAATTTTCTTGCCAGTTCATCTTGTAGTTGCCGGATTCGGCCAGTCGCTTGTCCACTTCCGGAATGAAGAAGCTGGTGAATTCTTTCACCCACAATGCCCGGTCTGGGTAGCCGTCGATGACAACGGCAGAAATAGTTTCTTCTGCTGCGGCGGGCAGCGCCATGACGCTTGCCAGAGCAGCTCCGATAAGGCTGCGTTTGGTCCAGATTTTCATTTCTCTCCTCCCAGAAAGTCGGGCCTTTTGTCTTTATTTGTTTGTTTTGACCCAGTTGACGGTCAGGTCCGTGCCTGCCGCTTCAAATAGTTTTGCGATGGCGCAATACTTGGCTGTCTCTTCACCCACGCGTGTCAGCTCCTCCTGACTGGCGGGCGTGTCACACTTCACGGTGAGTTCGATTTCAGGAAACGGAACATCGATTTCCTCCTCCATGAGAACACCGCGCCGATCCAACCTGCATTTCGCATCGATTGTCACCGTGCCAAGATCAATCCCGAACCGGTGCGCGTTCTTGTGCCCAATGACATTCGTACAGGCGATCAGGGCTGCCATTGCGGTTTCGGTCGGAGACGGGCCAAGATTTGTTCCGCCGCGTTCGACGGGTTCGTCGACAACCACATCAAGATCGCGAATTGGGATCTCGGTACGCGCATGTGTCGGGCATTGAGCTGTCGTGCGGTAAGTCACGACAGGTTTCACTTTCATGGCCACAGGGTTACCTCCTCATGCATAAGAGCAAACCTTTTCGAATGGGAAACGTGGAAGCTTCTGGAACAAACCGGTCTCGTCCGCGTAGCCCAGATTGCAAAGAAAATTGGACTTGAGCGTCGTGCCAGCGAAGAACTCCTCGTCGACGATCTTGTTCGAAAAGCCTGACATGGCGCCGACGTCCAACCCGACAGCCCGGGCCGCAATCATGAAGTACGCGCCCTGCAGAGTGCCGTTTCGGTAGGCTGTGTCCGCTACGTATTCGGGTTTGTTTTCAAACAAAGGCCGACGATCTTCGTGCGGGAAAAGAAACGGCAGTTCCTTCCAGAAGTCCAAGTCATAGGCAATGATCGCCGTGACCGGTGCATCCATCATCTTTGGCACGTTCTTTGGCTTCAACGACTTGGCAAGCCGCTCTTTTCCCTCTGCACTTTTCACGAAAATAAAGCGCGCAGGCAACGTATTCATGCTGGTCGCGCCGTTGATCGTGATGTCGTAGATCTCTTCAAGTATGTCGTCAGAAACAGGCTTGTCGTTCCACGCGTAATGCGATCTGGATTCGCGCAAGATCAAGGCGATCGCGTCATCCGACAAACGTGGAATGCGATCGCGCAGATCGCGATGATCCTGCTGCGCCTTGGCGCGAAGTGCCTCCAGCTCTGCCCCGGTTGGTGCACTCATGCCGCAGCCACCCTTGATTTGGCGTCCTTTTCGTCGATGACCGGGCTGGCGCAAATTCCGATGCCTTCAATTTCGACTTCGACGGTTTCACCCGGCTTCAGCCAACGTGGATTGGGTTTTTTGGCGTGACCGACACCCGGTGGTGTGCCCAACGCAATCAAGTCTCCAGGCTCCAGAGTGGTGTATTCCGAAATCGTCGCAATGACCTGACGAACGCCCCAGATCATGTTGGCGGTGTTCGAGCTTTGTAGGATTTCATCGCCCACGCGGCTTTCGATCTTCAGACCGGACGCCCCTTCAGGCAGTTCGTCCGGCGTTACGGTGAAAGGACCGATCGCGCCCGTATCATCGAAGTTTTTGCCAGGCGTCCATTGAACTGTTTTGCGCTGATAGTCCCGCAGCGACCCGTCGTTGAACACGGTGTAACCAAAGACATAATCCAATGCGTCCTCTTCCGAGATATGCCGACCTCGTTTTCCGACAATCAGCATAAGCTCGGCTTCGTAGTCCAGCTTCTCAGAACAGGCAGGCCGCACCATGGGCTGCCCAGCCGCCATGATCGAGTTTTTCCCGCGCATGAACAGCGTCGGGTACTCGGGGATGTCGTAACCACCTTCCTTAATGTGGTCCGTGTAGTTCAAACCCATGCAAATGATTGTGCCGGGCGAGGCCACGGGCAATGCCGGTGTGATAGACGACACAGGTACACTATCTGCAGCGGCGATTTTGTCAGCCATTGAGCCGGCCAATCCCGGCATACCTATCAAACCCATCAGATCGGAACCGATGGCAGGGTCCAAAGCCGTTAGATTCACTGCGTTTTCACCGTTTACGGCAAAAACCGCCGTGCCTTCCGAAGTTTCTCCCACCAAGCATTTCATTTTTCACCATCCATGTCAGTTCGCTTGATTTTTGCCGACTATTTTGCCATGTGTCAAATAATATCGATATTCTTGGAGACCCCGATGGTTGCTTGGGCAGATTACAAATCAGAAGCGAAAAGCCGTGGCGCACTGGCACTGGAGCTTTATGTTGCACTCAGCACACCAGCCAAAGCGCCAGAAGACGTAAAGGCGTCAGTTCCAGATCACTTGGCGTATCAGGCGGATCTTGAACGCTCGGGGCAGTTGGCTTTTGCCGGACCGATGTCGGATGAGACCGGTGATCATATGCAAGGGGTTGGCCTGATCATCTATCGCGCCGAAAGTCTTGAGGCCGCGCGGAAGCTGGCCGAGGACGACCCCATGCACAAAAGCGGGGCGCGCAGCTTTGTACTTCGACGCTGGATGATCAACGAAGGCTCGCTGAACATTTCAGTTGGTCTATCGACGGGAACAAGCGCCCTCAGTTAAGAGCACCCAAGAGTTTGCGCCGCGAAAAAGGAAAAGTCGGATATGGACGCCATACTAGATACCGAGGGCAAAGAAACATCAGCCACTCATGGTGCATATCGAAGGTTGCGCGAAATGATCCTGACAGGCGAATTGCCCCCAGGGCAGAAACTCAAGATCGAGCAACTCCGCAAGCTTCTGAACACTGGCGCTAGTCCGATACGTGAGGCGCTTAGCCTGTTAACTTCGGACATGCTGGTCGAGCGGATTGACCAGCGCGGGTTCAAGGCTGCACCGGTCAGCAAGTGTAATTTCGAAGAAATCCTTCTACTGCGTTGCAACCTCGAAGAAACCGCGCTGCGCGCGTCTATCTTCAACGCGGATGCGACCTGGGAGGATCGGCTTGTTTTGCGTCACCACCATATGAAAAGGGCCGGCCAAAACGGGTCACACGACTTCGAGCACGCGCACAAAGCGTTTCATATGGCCTTACTGGATAATTCGAAACTGCCGTTGCTGCTACGGTATTGTTCGCAGCTATACGACCTGAACATTCGCTACCGTTATCTAGCGGCCGGCGGGTCGAGCTACAAAAAGCGGAACATCGCCGCCGAGCATCAGCTGATTATGGACGCTGCATTGGACCGAGACGCGGATGCCGCAAGCCGGCATTTGATCGATCACTACTGTCGAACGGGTGAATACCTGAGCAGTCAGATGGGCTCATGATATGCAACGGAATTCGTTTCTGGTCGATCTGCTGAACCAATTGCTGGACCGCCCCGGCAAAACGCGCGGCAAGAATGACAAATGATCCACTACTGAGCTATGTGACGCGCTTTTGCCCGCCGAAGCTGAAGACCTTGCCAAGCTGATCGACATCGCCGGGGAGCGCATTCCGGCGTGGCTCTGGTCCAGGTCCGCAAGCAATGACAAATCGGTGCTTGGGGTCGGTATCGAACGCGCCAGGCGCGAAAGTGGCTGATTCTCCTATCGATACGCGCGCATCGCATTTGCAAGGGAGGCTACGCTAGGAATGGTGTTGAGCTATCCCATTGATACGGCCCCGGAAGACAATCCCGATGATTTACCCGCTGCCATCGCGCCTTTTGTGGCGTTGGAACAGCTTTCGGTCGGCACGTGGTACATTAATGCCCTCGCGGTCTTTCCCCGTTATCGCGGCAGCGGGATCGGGACGATATTGCTTCGCGCAGCCGAGAAACAAGCGCAGGCAGCCGACTATGCGCAGATAAGCGTTCAGGTTTACGCGCAAAACAGCAGCGCGGTACGACTTTACTCCAGACTTGGGTACGATAAAGACGCGCACAGTCCTGTGCGAGACCATCCTTGCCAGCCATATTATACTGGTGACGTACTAATGCTGAAAAAGCAGATTGCCTGAGTGACGTGCCAAGAATGATTGGGAAAGCAATGACAGAAACACTGAATCCACCGATGGTTCGATCCCCAGCGAACAAAACATTCTCGATCTGCCTTGCTGAAATCCTGAAGGCAGATGTGAAGGACATCCCCCGCGCGTCCACCGGTTTGGGCTTGAACTATATTGGGTATTGGCTGGCGGCACAGAACCTAGCTTTGATCCCTGTCCATGAACCAGCCGCATTCCAGTGGGCTGGCTGGTGGATCGGGCGATTGGAAGGCGGTGACGGATATGTCGTGATGGCCGGAACCCCCTCCGGTGTCGCCTGGGTGCCGCCAGGTGTAATCTGTGGATCGGGTGAGGTCATCGAAGGGTGGGTAATTGCCCCGCCGGCCCTTTCGTTTCCGTCACGAGGCGCCAATCAGGGAACTGTCGAGGCGATCTACCGGTTCGCGGATTCGGGCGCGCCCGGTGAAGAGCTGAAAAGTGCTCAGCTCATCGCGGGCGTCGGAATGGAAGGGGATCGTTATGCTCTGGGTAAGGGACATTTCCAAAGCGAAGGTCGCTGGGGCCAGGCGCTCACCCTCATCGAATCCGAGACCTTCGAGGCGCTCGCGTCCGAACATGGTGTCGTTATGGCACCGGTCGAGACGCGGCGGAACATCGTCACACGTAACATTGATCTCAACGCCCTCATGGGGAAACGATTCCGCATTGCCGACGTTCTGTGCCAGGGATCACGGCTGGCTGAACCTTGTGCCTGGCTGCAAAGGACCACGCCCAAGGGAATGCTGCGCGGCCTTGTGCATCGCGGGGGGCTGCGTGCCGATATCCTGGAGGATGGGCTGATAGAAGCGGGAGATCCAATTCTACCAGATACTTCCACCTAATCCGAAGCAGAGCGCTCATGCCGCCCCGCCGACACGAAATGTGCTTCCTTGCTCTTGGCTGTTCGCTTCGGAGTTGGCGGTCGTGGGTTGCTCTGACCTCGCTTCAGATGCCAGTGGACCTTTCGTAACAGATGCTCGACAGCGTTTTTCTTAAGCGTTCGACCATACGCTGCGACGAAGTCAGATAATTTCATGCGTTTTAACCTGGGTTAATTCCTGACTGCTGCCGTTTGCATAGTTTGCGCTCAAACCATGGACGCAAAAGGAGTAACGGCATGGATATCAAAAACAAGCACATCGTTATCACCGGCGGCGCGTCGGGCCTGGGTCTAGAGCTGCTGCGGCAGCTTGAGGCTGACAACCACATCTCGGTCATCGCACGACCCTCTGCCGGGGTGGATCTGCTGCGCAAAGCTTATCCCGATGTGAGCATTTATGAGGCGGACCTCGCCGATCTAGATGCAGTCGAAACAGCCGCCGATGCACTGGCCAAGACGGGTCAGCCCATAGACATGCTGATCAATAATGCGGCGGTTCAATACACGCCCCGCTTCACGGATACAAACTTCCGCTACGAGACGATACGCCGGGAAATTGACGTCAATTTCACCTCAGTTTGTGTGTTGGTGCATCTGCTGTTGCCCAACCTGATGCAATCGCCATCCAGCACGATTGTGAATATCAACTCTGGTCTGGCGCTGGCGCCCAAAGCGGATTCCGCGATCTATTGCGCGACCAAAGGCGCTTTGAACATCTTTTCCCAGTCGCTGGCCTATCAGTTAGAGGGCAGCAATGTCGGCGTGAAACAGGTTTTCTTGCCCTTGGTCGACACCTCAATGACCAAGGGCCGGGGGAGCAACAAGTTGGCACCGCAAGAGGCCGCCACAGAGATCATCGAAGGGTTGTTATCACCCCGTGCAAATATCGACGTGGGCAAGGTCAAGGCCTTGCGGTTGATTCAACGGATCGCGCCAAGCGTGGCCACCCGTATTATGAAGGCGGCCTGAAGAATGAAACCACTTATCAAAGTAATGCTCATCCTGGGTTGCCTCTTCGCGCTTACCTTTGTTGCGGGCCGGTTGCTTGGTATCCTGACTGTCGAAAATGTTCAGAACTGGCTGGAATGGGCGGCTCGGGTGGACCCGCTTGTGGTCGCAGGGATCATCGTTTTGCTGCTCTTCGCAGATCTTTTTGTCGCTGTGCCCACACTCACGATCACAATACTCGCTGGTTTTTTGCTGGGCTTTCCAATGGGGGCTGCCGCTGCCTTTACCGGGATGTCACTGGCCGCGTTCTCCGGCTATGGGATCAGCCGTATCTGGGGTCAGCGCGGGATCGCCTTTCTGGTTAGAGATGCGGATGACCGCGCGGCGCTGACCAACTCCTTCCAGTCCGGTGGGCCGTTTATGATCATGCTGTCCCGCGCCGTCCCAATCGTGACCGAAGTTTCCGCTTGTATGGCCGGCGCAACACGCATGCCTCTCGCGCACTACTGCACATTCTTTGCTGTTGGCACCGTGCCTTATGTCTTGATCGCGACCTATGCGGGGTCAATCAGCTCGCTCGACGATCCGGCACCGACTATCATCGCGGTGCTCGGGTTGAATGCTGTGTTGTGGACGTCATGGGTCGTTTTCAATCGGCGCGGAAAAGAGCAGAGTGCCTAAGACACAGCGCTCCCCTACCGACGTGGAGCGGCCATTCATCCGCAGCGCAACATTTTGCAGTAAGGGCTGCTAGAAGACCTTAGAGGCAGCGCGGCATCCCGTGACATGATCCCGCATCAACGTCGGGATGTCGTTTTGGGAGGGCATGGCAGATCGGAGGATCAGTCATGGAAACAGCTAGCTTACCTGCCATTCGCGCACTTCGCCGTGTTTGGCACAAGGGCCGAATAACTGATCAGAAGCTGCCGCTGGAACCAAGGCACGTCTCGGCGATCAGGGTTCGACTTGAACTTGCCGAGAACCACCGCGATCTTGCTCTCTTCAATATGGAAATCGATAGCAAGCGTCGCGGCTGTGATCTGGTGAAGATGAAAGTCGCCGTCATCATTGCATCGGGTCAGATCAGCGAACGGGCTTTGGGAATGCAGAGCAAGACTCAGAGTCGTGTGCGCTTTGAGATATCTGAGGCGACGCGCTCGTCCGTCGAGAAATGGATCGAAGACGAACTCATGATGGGGTCGGAATACCTTTGGCCTGATCGATTTCATGGGCGGCTGCACATTCGACCCGCCTATATGCGCGGATCGTTAGAGATTGCGTCACATCAATCGTTCTTGAAGCTAGCGCCTGTGACAAACACACGATGCGCCGCCCAAAGGTCACGCAGATCTACAAGAAAACGGACAATCTGCGTGCGGTTCGCACCCTTGCTGCTCGGCCACGCAAAGATGGATAGCAAGGTTCGCTATCCTGGCTTAGGGCTCGAAGACGCATTGGCCATCGCGGAAGCCATAGAAATCTAGCTTGATCGGGCAGCCTACATGGGCAGCCCGGAGCTCGCCTTCATCGTATCGTCAACAGCTGCGGTGCAGCTTCACCAAAGCCGTTGCTCATTTTTAATACCACCCGTTCTTTCGTCCGCCGCTTTGAACGGTCAATGCGGCAGACGAACTCTTATGAGTAATCGTAGGCTGCCGGCACAAATTCATACCTTCCAGCCAATTGATCGACATAGCCAAAGCCGGGGAACTCGAGATGCGCTCCGGTAACTTGCAAGCTATCTGCCGCGGCGCGATCCAGCATTTTGGCACGTGTCGCAGTGGTTTGAGCAGGATCCATATCAAACGCGACAAGCCAATCGGGATTGTCAAATTGCAATCTTGGAAGATGGATCAAATCGCCCCAAAATAGAAGGTTGTCGCCACGGCTGTGCAACTGGAAACCAGCATGGCCTGGCGTGTGGCCTGGCATTGAAATAGCCTGAATTCCGGGCAACACCTCCTCGTCGTGTCCAAAAAGTACAACTTGTTCCAAGTAGGGCATGGTCGCGCTGCGCGCAATTTGCACAAACGATTGAACTTGATCTGGAAGCGCATCCGCTGCCGCCCCATGCCAAAACTCCCACTCGATCTTATTCACAAGAATCTCTGCATTCGGGAACTGGCGCTCAGCGCCAGCCATCATGCCACCAACATGATCAGGATGTAGATGGGTTATGAGCACAGCGTCGATGTCAGTTGGGTCGATACCCGCCTGCTTCAAAGCTTCATGATATCCGCCAGTTTTTGGCGAGAACCCCGGCAGCGTTCCAGTGTCGATGGCAATCTTTTTGCTGCCTGTGTCAATGACATGCCCCAGGACCGGTAAAGGTCGCGTCCCGCTGAACGGCGGCAAATGCTGGCGTTTGAGGGCTTGATCGGCAGCCTCCTGATCAAAGCCGACGATCAAATCTGGCCCGACATCGATTGTGCCGTCCAGCAGGACAATGACATCGACATCCCCGACACGCCGCTTGGAATAGGACGGCAAGCTACCAGCAACTACACCGCAGTCAGCGGCCTGTAACAAAGTTGGTTTTGCTAAGAAGGGCGTTGCCAATGTAGTGGTGCCAACCATTGTCAAAAGGTTTCTGCGTGTGACTTTCATAAGTATTTCCTATGTCTTCTATTGTCTTTTTTCCCAACCGCAGATGTAATGACCTGATATATTGGAAACCAGCTCACATTGCCTTATGTCTGGTATAAGCATTACTTAGGGGTAAAATGGATCGCTTGGGATATCTGGAAAGTTTCCTTGAAGTCTTGGATCAAGGCTCATTGAGCGCTGCCGCACGAGCCCGCAACGTCAGCCAGCCAGCCATAAGCCAGCAAATGGCCGCTCTCGAAGCGGATTTCGGCACCCCGTTGCTGCAGCGCACTACATCTGGCGCAATGGCAACACGTGCAGGTAGCATCGTTGCAAGACATGCTTCTGACATGGTCGCCACACACCAGCGGATGCGCGCTGATATTTCCGCACTGGCCACTACTGCTGGTGGAGAACTGCGCATCAGTATCAGCAAAGTGATGGGGGAAAATCCGGTCGGAGATGCGATACAGGAGTTGCATGCCGCATATCCAGACATGAAGCTAACGGTCAAAGTCGAAGACCGCCTGGTTGACGTGGTCAGAGAAGGATATGACTTGGCGCTCAGGACCGGTGAAATCGGTGACGCCAATGCGATTGTCCGCAAGATTGGCCAGTTTGAAACAGTTCTGGTCGCAGCACCATCGTACTTAGATCGCTTTGGCCGGCCGAAGCATCACTCTGAAATGGGCCAACATGCCTTTATTCAATACGCCGATCATCGCGTTTATGGTTTTCACGCCATACGCAAGGACAGTCATGAGGCCGAGATCGAACTGGTGACCAAGCTGATTGTGGATACGCCCTCACATCTGATGAACGCGTTGGTGGATGGCTTGGGATATGCTCGACTGCCACGCGTCTTGGCGGATGAATTCCTTAAGAAGGGATCATTGGAAATCATGCTGGCAGACTACACCATAGAACCAAAAGACATCTATCTTGTGTATCCCCATCGACATGCCATTACGGAAAGCACGCGAGTTGTAGTCAATGCCATCTATCAAGGCCTGACCAACTACGGCGGAACGCATGTCATTCAGCATCAGGACCTGCAGCCAGTGCGTTAGGTGCTCAGACTAAATGTTGTCGTTCTGTGAGATACGGTCCATTGTTGATATCCGTGCCGCGCGCAGCATTTTGTTTGATCAGATGGTGGCTTTGCGGACCAAGCGGCTAGAATGTGAAGGTCTGTTATAGCAGAAGTGAGACCACAATGAGGTCAAAAAAATCAGCAAAAGCATAGGAAGATAAGGGGCGGGTGTGCCACGACCAGTCACATTAGGTTGGAGCGATTGTGCACCATAGAGGGCCGCAATTGCCCCAGTCCAAAAGAAAGAGTGCCGAGTTGATGGCTCATGTGACGCCGACCCTGGCGGGCGCAGGTTATCGGTCGGCGACCGAATTTTGATAGGCCTCGAGTCTCGCAATCAATTCTGCACCAACCGACACTTGGTTTCTTGCACAGAACTCTGCCCAAACGGCACCATAGGGAAGGTCCTTGAGCTCCTCGGTTAGGGCCAGTCTGGCGGAGAAATCTAGCTTGTCCTCTGCTGCCCGTAAGGTCTCCCACGGTTTAAGAAGAGCTTGTAACAAGGCTTTTTGCATGTTGCGGGTCCCAATTACCCATGCGGCTGTACGGCTAATCGTGGCGTCAAAAAAATCCAACCCGATGTGAGTGCGACCAAGAAGGTCTGCACTGACCAATTCGTGAGCCATTGCGAGCATGTCATCGTTTAGGAGGATTACGTGGTCACTGTCCCATCTCATGGGGCGCGACACGTGCAACAGGATCTCCGGCATTGAGAGTGATACGGCTGACAGCTTGTCGGCGATGTTTTCAGTGGGATGAAAGTGCCCCATGTCCAGACACAATAGCGTGCCCTTTCGGATCGCGTAGCCGAGATAGAATTCGTGGCTGCCCACAGTGCAGGCCTCGACACCAATGCCGAAGAGCTTGGATTCAACGGCGTCCAACATGTTGTCCTTCGCTTGCAACAGCATTGAATCCAACGAAGCCTCAAGCCGCGCCCTGGCCGCCATACGGTCGACTGGGATGTCTTTGTAGCCATCGGGCACCCAAATGTTGTTGACCGATGGCGACCCGAGTTCCTCGCCCATCTTTGAAGCGATGTCGCGTGTGCGACGACCGTGTTCGATCCAGAAGTCACGGATGCCCTCGTCAGGGTGAGATAGCGTAAGATTGTCGTCGGCTTTGGCGTGCGCAAAGAAGGTTGGGTTAAAGTCCAGTCCGATGCCTTGGTTCTTCGCCCAGTCGACCCAAGGGGCGAAATGGCGGTATTCGATTTCGTCGCGATCAGGGGTCTCTTCTGTGTCCAGATACATGGCGTGCAGGTTGAGCCGGTGCTTGCCTGGAATTTGCGAATAGGCGAACTCCAAATCGGCTCGAAGTTCGTCGGGATTGCGTGCCCGCCCGGGATGGTTTCCCGTCGCTTGTATGCCACCGCCGGACGAGCTGGTCTGGTTTTCAAATCCGACAACGTCGTCGCCTTGCCAGCAATGGACCGAAATCGGGATGTCCTTCAGGCGATCGATTGCGGCCTCGGTATTGACGCCCCAATCCGCAAACTGTTCTTTAGCGCTCTCGTAACCCATTCTTTTACCTCTTTACCGCGTGAACGCCTGAACATTGCCCGCGTCGACGTTCAGGATATTGCCGGTTGATTTGGAGGAGGTTTCGGCTGCGAAGAAATAGCAAGCCTCCGCAATGTCCTCTGGCAAGACGGCGCGCTTTAGCATCGACCGGTTGCGATACATCTCCTCAAGGCCTTCTTTGTCGGTGCCATAGGTCGATGCACGCTGGTCTAACCAATCGCCTTCCCAGATCTTAGAACCTCGCAGAACAGCATCCGGGTTCACGACATTGACCCGGATCCCGGCTTCAGCGCCCTCAAGAGCAAGACAACGAGCGAGGTGGATTTCCGAGGCCTTAGCCGTGCAATAGGCCGACGCGTTAGGCGATGCCGCAAGCCCGTTTTTCGAGGCGACGAAGACAATCGACCCGCCCATGTCCTGCACTCGCATCACCTTGAAGGTCTCGCGGCTGACCAGGAAGTAACCGGTCGACAAAACATCCATGTTCCGGTTCCAAAGCTCCAGCGAGGTTTCCTCGACCGGAGCGGAAGACGCGATGCCTGCGTTCGAGACCAGGATGTCGATACCGCCGAATTCGACAGCTGTTTCGGCAATGGCGCATGCCACTCCAGCTTCGTCGGTCACATCCATTAGAGTAGAGCGCAGCACATCCTTACCGAATCTCTGCTTCAGCGCGTTTTCCGTGGATGCAAGACTGTCAGCGTTGATATCGGCGAGCATTACGCACGCGCCCTCTGCCAAGTAGCGCTCCGCCGTTGCCGACCCAATCCCACCCGCGCCGCCCGTGACCATCGCCACGCGACCGGCAAGCGATTTGGGCCCGGGCATGCGTTGAAGCTTAGCTTCTTCCAAGAGCCAGTATTCGATGTCGAAGGCTTCCTGTTCGGGTAGCCCGCAGTATTCGCTCACCGCGCTTGCCCCTCGCATCACGTTGATTGCGTTGACATAGAACTCGGCAGATATCCGGGCGGTCGCTCTGTCCTTGGCAAAGGTGATCATGCCGACACCCGGAATCAGGTAGACAACCGCGTTAGGGTCGCGAAGTTTGGGCGAATTGTCGTGTTTGCAACGCTCATAATAAGCCGCGTAGTCGTCGCGATAGGCGGCGACTTGCGCCGGAAGGCCGGCCAGGACCGCGTCGATGTTTTTCTTTACAGGATCGAAGCCGACAACGAGGGGGCGGATTTTCGTCCTAAGAAAGTGATCAGGGCAAGAGGTGCCAAGCGCCGCGAGGGGTTCCATGTCCTTGGCATTTACAAACTCAAGCACGGCATCGCTGTCGCTGAAATGCCCAACCATATGCTGATTGTCGCTCACGAACCCGCGGATTGCAGGCATTAGGCGCGCAGCAATGGCGCGACGCTCAGATGGTGCAAGGCTCTCATGCTTTTCGCCACCAAAAGCTGGAACATCAGCTGTGCGCTTTGCCAACCAACCGGTTGCGACATTGATCACGTCGATCGTACAATCGTAGCAGTCCTTGGCGGTATCAGCCCATGTGAAGAGACCATGGCTCTCCAGAACCACACCGTCGGCATCGGGGTTTTCAAGGCAGAATTTCTCCAGCCAAATGCCTAGCTCATAGCCGGGACGCTTCCAGGGCAACCAGCCAATACGGGTTCCAAAAATTTCTTGGGTCAGCGCACGTGAGTTTCGTGATGCCGCAATTGCAATGATCGCATCTGCGTGGACGTGATCAACATGTTTGCGCGGCACATAGGCATGCAGCGGGGTGTCGATGGATGCCGCCCGCGGATTTAGTTTGAAGGTGCAGTGCGGCAGATAACCGACCATCTCGTCTTCAAACTCCACACCTCTGTAGAGCCCTTTTAGAGCAGTCAGCTTATCCATGTAGAGCGTCGCGAATCCATCAAGCTTCATCGAACCGATGTCACCCCCTGATCCTTTGACCCAAAGGACTTCGACATCCTTGCCACTCAACGGATCTGTCTCGATGATCTTCGCTGAAGTGTTCCCACCGCCGTAGTTCGTTACGCGTTTGTCTGATCCAAGGATATTTGAACGGTACAGCAGTAAATCCGATTCGGACATTCCTGCCGCAACACTCTTATCCCACCGGTTCTCCAGAAGCTGATTCTCTACCGATTTCAACATGTTGCCCTCGCTGTTGCCTGGATTCGGCGGTGACTTTGTGTTCCGTTTAGCCTTGCCTTGATCCGGCAATATGTCAATCAATAACGATCAATATCGATCATGCCGCACCGCAGAATGATCGATATTGACTGAAAATGATTGACAGATGCACCGAATCTGCGCACCGTTCAAGACATGGGAGGCGTACTTGCACGAAAAAGAACGACATAGGATTATTCTCTCGGCGGTTCAGGATCGGCCAGTCGTGACCGTCGTGGACTTGTGCAGCCTGACGGGCGTGTCTGAGGCGACCATTCGGCGCGATATCTCGACTTTACACATGCAAAAGAAGCTCCGCCGTGTTCGCGGAGGCGCTGAGGCTATCACACCACCGCAGTTCGTTGGACTTGCCGGTCGCCCGTTCTCGGTCAACGAGACTTTGAGAATAAACGAAAAGCGGGCCATCGCCCGGGCCGCAGTTGAGATGTGCGAAGATGGCGACAGCATAATCATCAACGGCGGTACAACGACATTCCAGATGGTGCACCCGCTTGCCAATCGGCGGCTGCAAGTTTTCACTAACTCGTTCCCGATAGCCGAACATCTCCTGAAGCACTCTAAGAACACAGTCATGCTGTCGGGCGGAACAATCTACCGTGAGCAGAACATTATTCTGTCCCCATTCGACAACGACGTGACCCGCAACTTCTACGCCAAGCGAATGTTCATGGGCGCGCAGGGCCTGGGACCAATTGGCCTTATGGAGGCTGATCCTCTGCTGATCCAGGCCGAGCAGAAGCTAATCGGCCAAGCTGACGAACTCGTCGTTCTCGTCGACAGCTCGAAGTTCAGCCAGCGGTCCAGCCTGGTTCTTTGCCCGCTCGATCGCATCAGTAAAGTCATTACGGATGATGGCGTTTCTGACAAAACGGCGGCCATGCTGGCGGCCGCAGACGTAAAACTCATCGTCGCTAATTCTGGCAGCATTCAAGAGAAAGGGGCGGCCTCCTGACCACCTCATCGACTAACCATAACAAGCCACCTTAAGGGAGAATCAAATGAAACGTCGAACTTTCACTTCAGTCGTTGCCGGGCTTAGCCTAGCGGCAAGCATGTTGGGATCAACGGCTATGGCGCAGGAAAACATGCGCATTGCGCTGGTTGTAAAAGCTCTGGGAATTGGATTCTTCGAGGCGGCCGCTGAAGGCGCTGAAGAGGCTGCTGGAGAGCTCGGCAATGTCGAGATCATTTATACCGGTCCGACCGACACTACGGCGGAAGGCCAAATCGAGGTAATCAACTCGCTCATCGCGCAAGGCGTTGATGCCATTGCGATTTCAGCAAATGACCCTGACGCGGTTGTACCTGCGCTCAAAAAAGCAATGGAGCGCGGCATCACTGTGATTTCGTGGGATTCGGGCGTCGCCCAAGAGGGCCGCCAGATGCATCTGAACCCATCGTCGACACCGTTGATCGGCAATACCATCATCAAGCTTGCCGCTGACCATATGCCGGACGGTGGTGATGTTGCGATCCTTTCCGCGACTGCTACAGCGACTAACCAAAATGCTTGGATCGAAGCCGCAAAAGAGGTTCTACCCGACTACGCAGGCGTGAACCTTGCCGCGACTGTCTACGGTGATGACCTGTCCGACAAATCCTACCGAGAGGCTCAAGGCCTTATGTCCACCTACCCGGAACTCAAGGCGATAATCGCACCAACGACTGTTGGGATTCTCGCGGCATGCCAGGCCGTTACAGACGCAGGCAAGATTGGTGAAATCAACGTTACTGGTCTGGGTTTGCCATCTGAAATGGCGGGCTGTGTAGACTCCGGCGCGACCAAGAGCTTCGCGATCTGGAATCCGATTGACCTAGGTTACTCCGCAACCATGTTGGCAGCGGCGATCGCCAACGGCGCTGAAGCTGCTCCGGGCGCTGAGATCCCGATGGGTCGGATGGGAGCCGTAGCGTTGGACGATACCAATACAGCGGCCATGGCTGACCCGTTCACCTATGACAGTTCAAATATTGACCAGTTCAAATCGATCTTCTGATCTGAACGGTTTCCGGCGCGGGCTTTTGATCCGCGCCGGTACAATCACAATCTCTTAAAAACCCAATCGAGCCCATGCAGTTGGAGATCAGACCAAACGTGTCTAGCCGAACCGCCCCAGACATCGATCCCCTGCTGTCGCTTTCGGGGATTACGAAGACTTTCCCGGGTGTGCGGGCGCTGTCGGACGTGTCGCTGAAGCTTTTCCCAGGAAAAGTGACGGCATTGGTTGGCGAAAACGGCGCGGGCAAATCGACCGTCGTCAAGGTTCTGACGGGAATTTACCAGCCAGACGAGGGCGACATCCGGATCGGCGGCCAACCAGTGCGCTTCCCGACTCCACAATCGGCAGAAAACGCCGGCGTAACAGCTATCCACCAAGAAACCGTTCTGTTTGATGAATTGTCGGTCGCCGAGAATATTTTCCTTGGGCACGCCCCGAGGAGCAAGTTCGGACTTATTGACAAAAAAGCGATGGTCGCGCGCGCCCGCGAGATACTGTCGGGCATCGGTGCCAAGATCGACCCTGGTGCAACGCTTAAGGATCTTGGAACTGCAAACAAACATTTAGTGGCCATAGCTCGTGCGCTCTCTATCGATGCTGGCGTCGTGATCATGGATGAGCCAACAGCAGCATTGAGCCAGAAGGAAATCGAAGAACTCTACGAGCTCGTTGAGAACCTGAAGCGTCAAAACAAGGCAATCATGTTCATAAGCCACAAGTTCGATGAGATCTTCCGTATAGCGGACTTCTACACTGTTTACCGCGACGGCCAGATGATCGGCGAAGGCGCCATCGAAGACGTCAATGAACCAGAACTTGTAAAGATGATGGTCGGGCGGGACGTAAGCCAGATTTACCCAGATCGAGATCATAACATTGGTGACGAGGTGCTTGCAGTCGAAGGCTACGAGCACCCGACGGAGTTCGCGAACATCGGGTTTACGCTCCGGCGAGGTGAGATCCTGGGGTTTTACGGGCTGGTTGGAGCGGGCCGTTCGGAGTTCATGCAGGCCCTCTTTGGTATCACCCGTCCCTCTGGCGGCAGTGTAGCAATCGACGGCGCGTCGATCACCATCCGCTCTCCAGCAGAAGCCGTGGCGAGCGGTATCGTTTATGTTCCTGAGGACAGGGGTAAGCAAGGTGCGATTGGCACTTTACCAATATTTCAAAACGTGACGTTGCCGTCGCTGGCACGCACGTCGCGCTATGGTTTCCTCAAACTTGCCGAAGAATTCAAACTAGCGCGCGAGTACACCGAACGCCTCGATCTGCGCGCTGCGTCTTTGGACACCAATGTGAACAATCTTTCGGGCGGGAATCAACAGAAAGTCGTGATCGCTAAATGGCTCGCCACTCAACCCAAGGTCATCATCTTGGATGAACCGACCAAAGGTATCGATGTTGGGTCAAAGGCGGCGGTGCATGAATTCATGGCAGAGCTTGCGGCTCAGGGCCTCGCGGTCATCATGGTCAGTTCGGAGATCCCAGAAATCATTGGCATGTCCGACCGGGTTATCGTGATGCGCGAGGGACGGATTGAAGCCGAGCTGGATCGCAAGGATATCACTCCGGAAACGCTGGTTACTCACGCTGCCGGAATCAGTGAGGCAGTGCAATGAAGCAGATACTTGCCTCTCGTGAGCTTCTGCTACTTACCGCGATCGGACTGCTGCTCATGCTGATTGCGTGGCGCTTTCCGGGTTTCATCGCCCCCTCAAATCTTGTTGTTGTCTTTAATGACACCTCGCCGCTGATCCTGCTGGCGATCGGCCAGATGATTGTCATTCTGACCAGGTGTATCGACCTTTCCGTCGCTGCCAACCTTGCTTTGACAGGCATGGTCGTTTCGCTGATCAACATTGCCGTGCCCAATTTGCCAATCATCGTCATCGTATTGATCGCAATTGGGTTCGGCACAATCTTGGGAATGTTGAATGGCATTTTGGTTTGGAAACTCGCCATCCCGCCAATCGTCGTGACGCTTGGCACACTGACCATTTTTCGCGGCATCATCTTCCTTCTTACCGAGGGCAAATGGGTCAATAGCCACGAGATGAGCGATGCCTTCAAGGCCGTTCCACGAACGGACATTTTCGGCTTACCGGTCTTGAGTTGGATCGCAATCGCCGCAGTGATTTTGTTTTCAGTCATAATGACGCGAACAACCCTGGGGCGCGCCTTCTACGCCGCAGGAGGCAATCCTCACGCCGCCACTTATGCTGGGATCAACGTTGGTCGAACACAGTTCTGGGCTTTCACGATATCGGGGGCCATAGCGGGCCTAACAGGATATCTCTGGGTCTCCCGGTTTGCCGTTGCCTATGTAGATGTCGCGGGCGGGTTTGAGCTAACTGTCGTTGCGGCCTGCGTTATTGGTGGAGTGTCCATCATGGGGGGCATAGGTACAGTGCAGGGTGCACTTTTGGGTGCGCTGTTTCTCGGGATCATCGCAAACGCGCTGCCGGTCGTGAACATTTCACCCTTCTGGCAAATGGCCATCTCAGGCGGTGCGATCATTATTGCCGTCGTCTTGAACGCGCAGGCCAACCGCACGCCCGGCCGCATCATCTTGAAACGCGCGGAGCATGCGACATGAGTACCACTCGTAGCATCCCCGATCGCCTGCGATCGCCAATGGAACGAAACCTTAAGAGCTGGGAAAGCCTGCTGTTGCTAGTCGCTGTCGGCATCTTTGTCGCCAACTCGTTCGCGTCTCCGTATTTCCTGAACGCCTGGAACCTCTCCGATGCAACGTTCAACTTCACGGAAAAGGCGATGATCGCGTTTGCCATGGCGCTGCTCATCATTTCCGGCGAAATCGACCTTTCTGTCGCAGCTATCATTGCATTGGCATCAACGGCTATGGGGGCAGCGGTGCAGGTTGGCGTCGGGACCCCCGGTTTAATCTTTATTGGGCTTTCCGTCGGCCTGTTGTGCGGCGCGTTCAACGGTGTTTTGGTCACGGGTCTTGGGCTGCCGTCTATCGTCGTCACAATCGGTACCATGAGCCTGTTCCGTGGCCTCAGCTTCATTATCCTTGGAGATCAGGCTTATCGGGGCTACCCGCCAGATTTCGCCTTCTTCGGGCAAGGATACGTTTGGTGGGTGATCTCGTTTGAGTTCACGCTCTTCGCAATCATCGCGGTTATCTACGCAGTCCTTTTGCACATGACCAATTTCGGGCGTGCGGTTTATGCGATCGGCAACAATTCGACGGGCGCGCTGTTTTCCGGGATTCGCGTCGGCCGCATAAAGTTCATCTTGTTCCTGCTAACCGGCCTTATGTCCGGGGTCGCGGCGATTTGTTTGACGTCACGACTTGGCTCAACACGGCCATCCATCGCCTTCGGGTGGGAACTTGAGATTGTGACCATGGTCGTTCTCGGCGGCGTTAGCATCCTCGGCGGCTCGGGATCTATCCCCGGCGTTGTCATTGCAGCATTTGTCATGGGGCTGGTGACTTTCGGGCTCGGCTTGCTGAATGTGCCAGGGATCGTAATGTCGATCGTAATCGGCGCGCTCTTGATTTCGGTTATCGCGCTGCCGAGGCTCTGGTCGATGTGGAGATCTGCCTGATGGAAAAATACGCCTTCAAGATGCATCTCAATCCGGGCTGCAAAGACGAGTACAAGACACGCCACGACGAGATCTGGCCCGAGCTTGTCACCTTGCTGAAGGATGCAGGTGTGTCAGATTATTCGATCCACCTGGACGAAGAGACCAACACCCTTTTCGGCGTTCTTTGGCGGACCGAGGAGCATACGATGGACGCCCTGCCCGGACACGAGGTCATGCAGCGCTGGTGGTTGCATATGGCAGACATCATGGAAACGAAACCCGACAATGAACCGGTAGCGGAGCCGCTAACGCCCGTGTTTCACATGCCATGACAGCCCGCCACGTCGCTGTCATCGACATCGGTAAGACCAATGCGAAGCTTGCTCTAGTAGACACATTTGATTTGTCCGAGATTGCCGTTGTCACTCTGCCAAACACTGTCCTTGATCGGCCTCCATATCCACATTTCGATGTCGAGGGAATCTGGGTATTCCTCCTCGACTCGCTTGCCGAGTTTCATAAAGAACAGGGTGTCGATGCGATCTCTATTACCACTCACGGCGCATCCGGTGCCCTGATTGCCGCCGACGGGAGCCTTGCAGCACCGATACTCGATTACGAGCATACAGGGCCCGACAGTGTGGCCGCGGACTACAACGCGCTTCGACCCGCCTTCGAGGAAACCGGATCGCCAAGGCTGCCGGTGGGACTTAATCTTGGCGCGCAAATCCACTGGCAATTCACCCGGGACACTTCGCTTCGCGACCGCACGAAAGCCATCATCACTTATCCGCAATACTGGGGTCATCGGTTGACCGGAGTTCTCGCCAGCGATGTGTCGTCCCTGGGCTGCCACACTGACCTCTGGAACCCCTACAAAGCGGAGTTTTCTTCACTCACCGACCATCTCGAAATCAGAGACAAGCTGGCTCCGGCGCGAAAATCCACCGATGTTCTCGGTTCTTTATTGCCGGATATTGCATCCAGAATCGGCCTCAGGCCCGACACACCTGTCCTTTGCGGTATTCACGACTCCAACGCATCGCTCCTAACTCATGTAATGCGGCGCAATCCTCCGTTTTCAGTGGTGTCGACAGGGACATGGGTCATAGTCATGTCCGCCGGAGGGCCCAAAGTGGTGTTGGACGCAACCCGCGACGCCTTAATCAATGTGAGCGGTCTGGGCGAACCAATTCCTTCCGCCCGCTTCATGGGCGGTCGAGAGTACGAAGTGATCCGGGCTGGCCAAAGCGCGACTTGTGATGCAGCTGTGCTGAGCGCAGTCGCGGAAAACGGCCCTCTACTTATGCCTGCTGTCGTACCTGAGAGCGGCCCTTTTCAAGGGCGCGTGCATCATTGGATTGGGTCAGAACCCGAGCAGGGTACGCCAGAACGCATCGCCGCACTTAGCTTCTATCTTGCATTGATGACGGCGGAATGCCTGTCGCTAACAGGGCATCGGGGCCCGATCGTCGTCGAAGGCCCTTTCGCCACAAACAACGGCTACTGTGAAATGCTCCGCGCAGCAACAAACTGGCCCATTTTTGTCTCCGAAAGCGCAACTGGGACAAGCCAAGGTGCTGCTCTGCTATCATTGAAATCGGACGCACTTCCAGAGAGCGTAGAGCCGAGTCCATTAATGTCGGCCAACGACCCCAGCTATCGCGCATATGCGGAGAGGTGGCGAAGGGCTGCAGTTATCTGAGGCACGGTCGAACGCCCTGTCCAAATCGGGAAAAGCCATCAAAACCGACGCTGCCGCCAACTCTCAGACCTTATGCCGTCTTAGGGTTTTGAAAACGTTGGTTGCTGCAGTCTATTGGGCTCTTATTGAAGTGAACATAGGTCAAGTCTGTATGACCTTTCAAAGTGCTTTCTTGAAATCCAATCTCTCAATACACCCGTGCTGCACAGAGAAATTCAGTATCGATGGAAAAACCTGTTGTTCGCCGCCAAGTGACTAATGAAGAAGATGGGTTCACAGCTGACATCGGAGGCAGTCCAGTATTGCCGCCTGCCCCACATCTAACGGATCTCGAGGACGGCCCATAAGAGACATTGCAGCGATCCGCCGAGGGGTGCACCAACGATTGATCTCGGCTCTCATCGGCACAATTTGTGCGCTCTTTACCTTGAAATCAGAGCGGCGTGCAATTTGGCGAAAAGTTCGGCTTGAGATGATATCTGCAGCTTTCGATAAATGTTCCTGCGGTGAACCTTTACGGTATCGGTAGCGATATTCAGATGGCCACTGATGGAGAGGTTAGAATGGCCCTCCAGGATCAACGCAGAAATTTCTGCCTCGCGACGCGTCAACCCCTTCGGCGGTAGGCGTTTGCTGAAGTTGAGGATCAACTTTGCTGTATCTGGTCCACCGGTCTGTTTCGCTGCAGCGCTGGACACATGAACTTTCTCAGCATGCTGGCGCAGCAACTCAGTGATCACAGGTGCAATCGCGCGCCAACCATTGACTTCAGACCTCGAAAACGGTCCGCCACGCTCGTCGTGGCTGCTTGAAATCGCGCTGACCGAGCCATCGGACTGGCGGACCAGTACACCAACCTCGTCACAAAGCCGCGTCTGTGCGTAGTAGCGGCGGTAATATTCAGACGTGTAGAACCGATCAGGCGCAATGTCTCTGAGGCGAAAGAAACCGGGCCGAAAGGAACGCATTGCCATCTGATAGTAGGGATCAAGCCGGTACGTACCGCTCAGATATTGCGAGTGACAGATTTTCAGTAGTTTCGGATCCCCGATCTAGCTGTATGGCAAAACCGGCTCGCGATCAGGGTAATACGTCAGGATCAGAAAGGTGCAGAATGAAACTCTGACGCCGAGTTCCCGCTTGAGGTCGTGGCCGAAACCCGACCGGGATGTCCGTTGCATCAGCAAGGACAAGGATTTTGCAATCCAGTCACGGATCAATGAATTATACCCGTTTTAACCACTAAAACTGGTATAGGGCGCTGCCTTCTCCTCGGGCAACCCTATTCGAGAGTTCTGTGCCCTCGGCTGCATCTGCGGGCCGCATCACCATTGTCGAATAGCATTGCCCCCCAATCCGCGTTCTCCAACTGGCAGATCAGCAGGAACAGGCGCCTTCGGCGTCTAAACTGCAAGCCGCCCTGATTTTTCCAAAACGAAGTCAGGATCAATCAAATCGGTTGGGATGCTGGATGAACGGGGTAAGGCGAAAATGGCAAGGTTCTTTCGCTGGTGGCAGAACTTTGTGTCGCCTCATATTGCGAGATGTGGAGCGACACAAAGTTTTGCCATTAGATGGAAGTTAAGTCATTGGTTTCGCTTACTATGAGTATTTTCCGGCGCACCAACCTTACCATTTGCGACTCAAGGGTCTGCCATTAAACCCGAGTGTCCTTTTTAACTGACGTTGCTGTCAGCTTCAGTGATCGGCAAGACAAAGCTCGAAAGCTATTTAGACTCCGCGCTCGACACAGGACACTTTTGGCGGAGTGAGAATTTCGCCACGTAACCAAATGAGGGTTTGAAGCAGAAACGATGAAACATGTTGTGAAGTCTGTTCCGCCGCTCAAAACAACTGCTTTTCTTTCGCCAGCAGAGCGGCTTGCGTTCTGTTGGAAACGCCCAGTTTGGCCAGCACATTTTTTACGTGCAGCTTTACGGTAACCTCTTGGATTCCCAGATTTCGAGCGATCTCCTTGTTGGAAAGGCCGATGCAGAGCTGCTCCAGCGTCTGCATCTCCCGGTCTGACAGGGTGGCAAAAACGCCAGATGACTCCGCTGGCTCGTCTGCCTGTCCAAAGTCAAAGGGGAAATACCGTTCGCCTGACAGTACAAATTTGATGGCGTTGACCAGCGACACGGCTTTCAAAGATTTGGGAATAAACCCATTTGCACCATTCTCCATTGCCTTATTGGCTACCTCGCGATTAGCGACACCTGACATCAGTACGACCTTGGTCGCAGGAAAGGCCTGGCGGGCACGACTAAGGCCACTCAAGCCGTCCATACCTGGCATGTGATAGTCGAGGATAAGCAGATCCATGGAATCTAGGCCACGCATCAATTCCAACGCTTCATCCAAATTGGCGGCGGTCTGGACTTTGAAGTCGTCTACGGTTTCCAGATAGGCCGCAATTGTGTCACGGACCAGATCATGGTCGTCAGCTAAGAGGATATTGGGCATGTCCACAGTTTCCTTTCGCTGAACGCATTCACAACCAAAAAATCAGGCCAAATCATGACAGAACTATACTTTGGTATAGGTGCCTATGCCAATGCTCTGATGACTGTGCGGGATTAATAGTTACAACCCTGTTTACCTGACCCGGAGGCTATTCGATGGCACAAAAACACTACTCGCGGATTTATGTCGTGCTGCTCATGCTGTTGTTGAGTTGGGTCGCTCCAGCTTCAGCTCAGGCAGAGATTACGTTGGAAGTAACGACATCAGGCCCTGCCTCCGATACCCTCGAACTCAGCCTTCAAGATCTTGACGCAATGGACCAGGTGTCATTCAGCACCTCGACGATCTGGACAGATGATGAAGTTACGTTCTCGGGGGTGCCGTTGAAAACCCTGCTTACCGCACTAAACACGGACGGCACGAGTGTCGAAATGGTGGCCTTAAACGACTACAAGGTCACGATGCCACTGGCGGATCTGGAAGACAACGCTCCGATCATAGCCACTCGCATGGACGGCGAGACAATGTCTGTTAGGGACAAGGGGCCGTATTGGGTTGTTTTCCCATACGATCAGGATCCCAAATACCGGGTTGAAACGATATACACGTTCAGCATCTGGCAGCTTAAGCGTTTGAAGGTCGTGGATTAACTCGCTGAGTGTGCTTACGGTGACCTCAAACAGGAGGTTGCACTTGAAGCCGGAGTTGAACCGATACCGTCTCTTGGTATTGGCAGGCATCTGCCTGTTGATCATCTTGTTCGCCATAATGGTCTCGAACCTGCTATCACAAGTGCGCGACCTGTCGAGCGCTGATGAAGACAACATCCAGTGGAGCATTTCGCAGCTCGACATAGAGTTTGCGAACCTCGACACCATTCTGACCGAGCAAGCCGCCACACAGAAAAGCTTCTCCGACCAAGTACAATTGCGAGCAGATATTGCGTTAAGCCGTTTGAACGTTGTCAATTCTGGGCGGGCACGCGAAATTTTTGGTGACAGTACCGAAGCAGCTGATTTGATTGAGCCAATCAATGCGTTTGCGGACGATGCCGTTGAGATTTTGGATTCAACGGACCCGCTGGACGAAACGAAGCTGCTTGAATTGAAAAGTTTGGTACGTGACGTTCGCCCTTTTGTTCGAGAGCTTGCATTGTTGGGAGTCCGTTTAGGTGCCGAACGTTCCGAAGACCGGCGTGCTGAGTTAGCCAGTCAGTTGTCTCGAACCGGAGGTATTGCGATTGGCTTGTTGATCCTCATGGCGCTTCTGATGCTTTTCCTGGATCGTCTTTTGCAACGCTCAGCACGCAGGGACGCAGCATTGTCCGCATCGTCAAAGCAACTGACCTCGACTGTCGCTGCTTCTCTTGATGCCATTGTGACTGCAGATAGTTCTGGGCGGATTATCGACTTCAACGCCTCTGCCGAACGTGTTTTTGGTTGGGGGCGCGACGAGATTGTCGGATTGACGATGGACGACACGTTCATCCCTCATCGAATGCGCGATGCGCACCACAATGGGATGAAGCGTTACCTTGAGACGGGCATGCCACGTGTCGTGGATGCTGGCCGTGTTGAGCTTTCCGCATTGCGCAAAAGTGGCGAGGAGTTCCCCGTCGAACTAAACATTACAACCACGCATAGTGGTGATGACATTACGTTCATCGCTTACATCCGCGATATCAGCGAACGTAAGATCACCGAGCAAAAGCTGATTGATGCCCGCGACCGGGCCGAACGGACGGATAAGGCCAAGTCACAGTTCATGACAGTAATGAGCCACGAAATGCGCACCCCGCTGAACGGTATCTTGGGTGTGCTTGATCTGCTTAAGACTACCCGCCTAAACGACCAACAGGCTCGCTACACCCGAATTGCGACATCTTCCAGCGAGATTTTGCTGGAACATGTGAACGAAGCACTCGACATCACTCGGATTGAAACGGGCAATTTGCAACTGAACTCCGAAGCCTTTGATCTAACAGAGCTTATGCAAGCGTTAGTCGACCTGTTCGAACCGCTCGCCGATGAGAAAAATTTGGCCATCAAACTTGACATAGATCCGACAATGCAGAGTCCATATCACGGTGATTCCGGGCGAATTCGCCAGATACTAACCAATCTGATCGGCAACGCCATCAAATTCACTGAAGTTGGCGAGATCACATTACGTGTAGACGGTATTCACGGCTCCGAAGCCTCTTCACTTCGTTTCGAAGTGATCGATACCGGCATCGGCATTCCCGCCGAAAAGCATGAGCAGGTGTTTGAGGATTTTATTGCCCTCGCGAGTAGCGAGGGTCGCCAGGCTCGTGGGGATGGTCTGGGTTTGTCCATCTCTCGTCGTATCGCACGTGCCATGGGCGGGGATGTATCCCTTAAAAGTGTCGAAGGTGCGGGATCGGTGTTTATCTTAACTTTATCCTTGCGACGCACGGAACCTGTGACTCGAGTTGGCAGTGATAACCTAGCCAAAAACGCCAAGCAAGCACCCTCATGCAACATCCTTATTGTCGAAGATAACAGCATCAACCGTAGCGTTCTTGGCGACATGCTAACGGCCATGGGGCACAAGGTACACGAGGCAGTTAACGGCGAAGATTGCCTGCAAAAGGCCAAGAATGAAGCTTTCGACATTATCTTGATGGACATTAGCATGCCAGTCATGGACGGGATCGAAGCAACCCAACGCTTGCGCCACGGTAACGGGATAAACGCCGGGACACATATTGTCGGCTTAACAGCCCATGGGCGCGAAGAGTTCCGTGAAAGGTCTGTAGCTGCGGGCATGGATCGTTTTCACACCAAGCCCATCAGGCTGGAGGCCCTACACAACATTGTTGCGGAAGTGACGTCCAAGCATTTGTCCAAACCGGATACGGCACACTTTCCCGAAGCGCTTGTGGAGATGATCAAATTGCTCGGCAGCGCCAAGGTCGCAACCATCGCAGAAAAATTTCTGTCCGAGATGGCTACATTTGCGGCGGACCTTCGCGCAGCGAGCGACCCGCCCGATATGCTGGCTTTTGCAGAAGCAGCCCATAGGGCCAAGGGCGCGGCGTCTCTTCTAGGGCAGATTGAACTACACGATACTTTGCAAAAGCTGGAACTTGACGCGCGCGATGGAAAACTCACGGCAACGCGGACCTGGGCCGAAACACTGGACGCCGAGGCGACAAAGTCAAAATCGGTACTTGATAGCGCTATAATCCAAGGCGCAGACGCCCCATAGGGCTACCTACCCTATCCGTCGGGATAGCTGCCCCATTCCTATTCCCCCCAATCTATACTCTCGCACCCCGGCGCATTTCGCTCCGGGCCTCTACACCTGAGTTCATCTTGAACAGGGTCGCCTGGAGGGGCCCGCGCAGAGGAACATCAAAATGAAAGATTCAAAAAACATCATAGTGGTCGGTGGCGACGGATTCTGTGGCTGGCCAACGGCGCTCCACCTATCAAAGCTGGGTCATAACATTACTATCGTCGACAACATGTCGCGCCGTGAAATTGATGCGGCGTTGGGCGCTGACAGCCTGACGCCGATTGCCTCCATGGATGATCGACTGGCCGCATGGAAAGAGCATTCAGGCAATACCATTGCATTTGAGAACATCGACATTGCAGAGGATTTTGACGCTGTCACCACTTTGCTGGACACGATCAAACCAGACACCATTGTGCATTTTGGCGAGCAACGCGCCGCGCCATATTCGATGAAGGGTGTCGGTGAGAAACGCTACACGGTCGACAACAACATTTCGGGCACTCACAACCTACTTGCGGCATCGGTCGAGCTGGGTTTGGATCCACACTTTGTCCACCTCGGCACCATGGGCGTCTATGGGTACGATGATGACGGGTTGGAAATCCCTGAAGGCTACCTGCCGGTCTATGTCCCTGGTGACGATAAGCAGATCACCAAGCGTGATATCTTGTACCCGACCAACCCCGGCAGCGTGTACCATCTGACCAAATCCATGGATCAGCTGCTGTTCCAGTTCTACGCCAAGAACGATCGGCTGCGGATCACCGACCTGCACCAAGGTATCGTTTGGGGGACTCAAACGGACGAAACCAAACTGGACGAACGCCTGATCAACCGCTTCGACTATGACGGGGATTACGGAACGGTATTGAATCGCTTTTTGATGCAAGCCGTCGTTGGTCATCCGCTTACCGTACACGGCACAGGTGGCCAGACACGGGCTTTCATCCACATACAGGACACGGTGAAGTGCCTTGCCCTGGCCGTTGAAAACCCGCCTGAAAAGTACGGCAAGGTTGCCATCCTGAACCAAATGACCGAAACGCATACCGTGCGCGAGTTAGCCAAACTGGTTTCTGATGTTTCCGGCGCGCTTATCGCCAACGTGGAAAACCCCCGCAACGAAGCTGCTGAAAACGATCTGCGTGTTTCAAACAAAACTTTTCTCTCTCTAGGTCTGAAGCCGATCACGCTGGCCGAAGGCTTGATCGATGAAACACAAAAGATTGCCGCAAAATACGCAGACCGGTGCATTCATAAGATGATCCCTTGTGTATCCACCTGGACCCACAAGCAACGTCCAGGAATCGTCTCTCCAAAGCCACGCAAAGTGGCCTGACAACTTCGCACCGCTCGCGTTGGACCTGCTTGGAGGTGGGCCTAACGCGAGCGGTTTTTGTAACCATTAAATTACAGTGAAAAACATGCGCATGATTGGCATTGGGCTCATGGGATTTCTCTTGGCAGGTATAGCCCTCCTGCTATCGACAATGAACATTCTGGAACAAGGAAAACGCTACATCCATGAAGTAACGTCCGGCCCGCAATTGGTGTTTGAGCACCGTACACCCGCCAAAGCACAAGATTTGTACGAAGCAGTGATATTGCGCGCCGATCCCGACAATCCAGTCATTTTATCCGGTTTTCCCGCCTACCAGAGCGTCGCATTCATGA
This sequence comes from Ruegeria sp. CK2, assembly GCF_056536585.1. NCBI lineage: Bacteria > Pseudomonadati > Pseudomonadota > Alphaproteobacteria > Rhodobacterales > Roseobacteraceae > Ruegeria > Ruegeria sp. CK2. The sequence goes on along the minus strand of NZ_JBQFPW010000002.1, from coordinate 49,065 downwards.
TGCCAGTGGATGCACGCCCGACGTCTGGATACCTCCAAATCGATGCAACTTCTCAGGTTCTGGATGGGGTTGAAGGGGTGCTACGCATCTCAATCAACAATACCCGCCGAGGCGAGATGCTGCTGCGTTCAGGCGAGGTGGGACGTTCTCTGCAAATTCCTCTCTCAACGACAGACTTTGCAGGGAACCAACTGGTCGTTTCCTTCTCGCTGCAGGGCACTGGCACTCAACTCCAGTGTGGTTCGCAGGACGGTTTCGAAGCCGTTGTTGAGATCGAAACGACCAGTGCTGTTTTTTTGACGCTGGATCGACCGCTGCAAAGTGTACGCGATCAGGTGCATGCCTGGGGTAATGTCGTGCGCGTTGCATGGCCCGATTGGCTGAAAAAGGACGAACAGCTTCGCCGCATGGTGTTGGCAACCCAGTTCCAGCGACGGGGCCTTGCAACCATGTTTGCTCCGTCCTCACAAGAACCAGCTCTAAGTACCCTCGAGCTACGCGCGGCACTTCCAGCCTTTCCTGAAACCGAATTACATACCAACGCAGGAAATGCGTTACCCCGCAAAAGAACGAATGTCGGTTTGCGCCGCTTTTATAGGCAGGCTTTATGGCGTGAACGGTTCGATTTGGGGGGCCGCGGCGGACAGTACATACCCAACCAGTTGGATTTGCGCATGCTGCTTGGGCGCCTCATGCATGGTCAGAATTGGTCTCTCACCGTAACGCTAAACAACCGGCTTGTCTTTCAAGAACATACCACAGGGGCTCATGCCGAGTACCGCGCGTTGATTGATCTCCCTTCTGATATTCAGGTCGCCTCAAACACGCTCGAAGTGGTGGCGACAACGACCGCTCCGCAAGACGGCGTTTGTGATCTGGGTCCTGAACTTGTGGCCGAGTTGCTACCTGATTCCCGTTTGATCGTTGGTGAGACGCCCTTTGCTGACGACCTGTCGGGTCTGCAATCCGCTTTGCAAAACGTAGGGCCAGTGAACATTGCGATGACCTCAGAGTTGACGGCGCTGGACGCTAGCGTGGTGAGCCGCATATTGCACAAGGTGGTACCTGCTGGTGTTGAACTCAAACCGGCCGGCAGGAAGGTTCACATCACTGTTCTGAGCCCTAACCACCCTACCCCGCCTCTAACTGAAGCTGGCCCCACCTGGTTGGTCACCGTCACCCAAGGCTTGTCCGTTAGAAAATTACAACAGAACGAAACAGTGTCGCATGTCGGTCTCGCACTGCTGGTTTCACCCACCGTGCCATCATTACCGGAGGCGGACGGATGAGTGACCTTGATGACAAGCGCGAGCAGATCAACTTTGTCTCGGTCGACAGCGCGCCCAAACGCTTTGCAGGACCGGTTTCAGAATGGCAGGCACCCAAAATGCTGGCGATGTTTGCACTGCTTGCGACAACACAGCTTTGGATAGTGAACACTGATCTTGTTGCACAGGTGTTTCCAAACCGTGACTACGTGTTTTCGGCCCATTCGGGACGGCACGCAATTGCGATCCGGATCTTTCTTATCTCATTCTTTGTTGCTTTCGCTGCCTTCAGCTCCGGCGACATACGTGGGCGTTCGATGTTCGGCCTCGATCTGGTACTAACCTTCCTGGCAGGCTGCGCTGTTTTCGATCTGGCAAACGCCTTGGCAGAAAATCTCCTCGGGTCATCATTCTCCCTGCATTTCAGTGCCATTGCCTCTGGGCTGTTCGGCTTCGCGGTCTATTCGTTCAAACTGCTTGAGCGGGGCTTCATGCCTGCCCGCATCCGGGTCGAGCATATCCCAGTTAGTCAGATGCGTGCCTTATTGCGCCTTGGCGTCACAATTGGCATCGCGGCGATAGTCGCGATGTGGGTTGGTGGTATGGATCTGCATGCGGTCGAAGTGATGCGCAACTTGACACTGCTAGGCGGCATTGGTCCGGGTGTGTTCCTGTTCCTGCCGGTTCTATTTGGGCAGCTCTATCTGCTTGCGATCTACGATGTAGTGACCGCCAAGACGCCCAGGTTTAACCCACCCGTTTCGGTCATCGTGCCTGCACACAATGAATCCTACATCATCAAAGATACAATCAACGCGATGGACCGCGCTGCCCACCACTATGGTGGTGAAGTTAACATCCTAATTATGAACAACAATTCCACCGACGACACAGAAGAGATCGCGCGTGAAACACTCTTGTCTTGCAAGGCTGCCAAAGGACGCGTGATCAATGTTCCAAAGCCCGGCAAGTCGAACGCTCTCAACGCAGGTCTTGATGCGTGCGAGACCGAGTTTCTTGTGCGTGTCGATGCCGACACGCTTGTGGGTGAAGATAACTTTACCCGAGCTATGCCTTACTTCACCGATCCCACCGTTGGTGTTGTTGGGGGCGTACCCGTACCGCCAGGTGGGGCCCTTTTTGACCGGGCGCGCCTGTTAGAAGTTCTCGTGAAACACGGCTTCTACTCAGTTGCCATGGGGGCCGTGAATGGAGTTGTGGGTATACCGGGCATGTTCGTTGTCTACCGCACGCATCATCCACGCTACCTGGGCGGTTTTGTCGAAGGGATGAATGGCGAAGACACCGATATTTCGCTGCGTATTGGTGAGCTGGGCTTCCACTCGGTTGTCGATCCCAAGATCCGCTATATCTCCGAGGTGCCGTCATCCTACAGCCATATGCGCGAGCAACGCATGCGTTGGTTTCGCTCAATCTACCACATCTCGTCGCGCTGTCGGGACCTGATCTATGGACCAAATGTGACGTTGAGGGGCAAGGTGATCCTGCCCTACATGCTGGTAAACTCAGCACGTCGAGCGATGCTTGTGCCCCTGATAATCTTTGGTGTCTTGGAGTGGGGCGTCGCGTTCAACGAAAACACTCCTATCGTTTGGCAGTCGATCATCGCTGTGACCACAGGCGCGCCCGCAATCGTCGCGGTGGTTGCTTCGCTGCTAAATGGCGTGCCACGCGGCATCCTTGCGCTGCCAGAATACCTGATATTCCGGGTACTACGGGCGTATTTCACTCTCGAATCCATGCTCAGCATTCTGATCGATATCCGCGCCGAAAACCTTGAGCTTGCAATCCGACGCGACATCGTCTCGGACAAGCCCATACGCGTAGCATGATGACGACATTTCATTCTCTGCCACGGAAGATTGGCCGACACAAACTACGGGATTAAGTAGAGGAGCGTAAAATGAAACAAATAGCTTTGGCCGCTACCTTAGCTTTGACTTTGGCGAATGTGGGCGCTGCTCAGGAACAACGCTTACAATTCAAGACTCTTGTCAAGCAGGAGCAGACCAATCCAATTGCAACATATGCCGCAATGACATCATTGGCAGAAAGTGGGTACGTTCCAGCAATCGATCGGGTCGGATACTACTTCCGAAAAGGGATCGGCACGCAAAAAGACCTAGAAGTGGCGCGTCATTGGTATGCGAGCGCCGTCGATGCTGGTCATCCTTGGTCCACCGCGTCTCTGGCTCGGGTAGAAATGGAGTTGGGACGGGGTGATGTTGCATTCGAGCTACTCCAAGCTGGTGTCAGCGACAACCAACCCGGCGCAGAACGCCTTTTTGCAACTGCCCACATTGATCGCAAGTTTGGCACCGCTTCAGACATCAAGCAAGGACGAGCGATCTTGGAGCGCATGGCGCAGAGCGGTGACCAAAATGCTGCACGCGATTTAGTGGTGCGCGTAAACTGGAAACGTTTAAGAGGACCTGCACCAGATACCGCTGTAGATCAAGTTGTGCGTGCAGGCCTTGCGGGTGACGCGAAGTACGCCGCAGTTGCGCTTGTGTATCTGTCTTCGCAGCCTGATAGAAGCGAAGAGACTATTCATACGCGTGCCATGCTCGCGGAAGTTCCTGGCGTTCCTGATCGGGTATTGTCGCCGGAGCTGATTAGGCTTGCCGCAGACATGCATCCCAGCCAATTCTGGTTGGAAGTGGAGGAGATTCTTGAAGGCACTCAACCAGAAAACTACGCCAAGGCAGCAAGTACGGCTTTTTGGATCAACAAGAATGCGTGGGTTCGTATATTACAGAAAGAGCTGCGCACCTTGGGCTATTACCGGGGCAGGATCGATGGGATGATGACCACACGTACAATCAAGGCTCAAAACCGTTTTTGCAGGGATCGCGAGCTTTGGTCAATTTGCGCATCAGGTCCACTGCGCGGAGCAACCGTACGGACCATGGCAGGTGCAATTGCAAAGGAAAAGCATGGCGGCAAAATCGACAATATTGCGCATCCGGGGTCATGAAAAGTGGCGGAGCAAATGGAAGATCATATGCAGACAGGCTCAGACTATTGCGAGTCGACCGAAGAGATCCGACTGTGCGCACTTCGTTAGAGCGTCGGACGCAAACAACCACCTGTTGTTTCGTTACTTCGCGACTAGCCACGAACGTCGCTGAAGGGGTGTTATGTGAAGCGATCTCTGGTTGAGTGGTCAGTCCCCTGCGGAGCCAACGGACCATTACTTTAGTCGCCGGATAGCAGTCATTGATCCTGCGCGCGGAGAACGTCTGTTTCGAGCCCAACCTGTGAATTCAGTTTTTTCGCTGCGCGCGCTCGCAGCGAGAAGAACCGCCATTCGTTCGGGTTTCAGCGAGGTTGAAAGCGGCAGTCTAGAAGTCGCGGAGGAAGCCACCGTGCGCTTAAGTTGCACAAACGGCGGCTTTGAAATTGCGCCGCTTGCCAAATCTTGATGACATTTCGCTCTGGGTCGACGATGTCTTGGACAAGGAATTGCCGGAACTTCCAGAGCTTTGGACCTGGAACAGGCTTGCCTCCGAACTCAGCTATGAATTGCAACACATCATCAATCAAGGACATTTCCAATATTGATTTACACGGAGTTGCAGAGCGCACAGCAGGTGCCTTCTCGATCACGATCTGAGATGCTATTTTCTTTGGAGCTTGGAGGACGATGAATTCGACGCCTGACTGATTGACTATGGCGAAATTCATTTTCGGTGCCGTCAGCCTGACAACCCCCAATCGCAAGATAGAAATGGGTTAAGTTTTCGAGGCTCGTAGCGTACAGCACTGCACCCATGAACACCTCGATGTTTTCTTCTTTCTGCATAGACTAGCGGACATATGCACTGATTGCGGCATCTTGTTCTTTGAGGCTCCTTGCAGACAAATGCGCACGCAGAACATGCCCATCTAGCTGGCTTCCTAAAACTGGCGTTCAGTCCCGCTTGTACACTCGCCCAGTCAGCGCGCTGCTGATGATTGGGGTTGGAGGGCGGATCGGAGGGCAAATCATGCCAAGAGTCCAACTTCCCGCAGTCACCCCAAAACGCAAGGCTTGGAACAAGGGGCGAATTATCGGGCAGAAACGTCCGCTTCTGCCAAAACAGGTGTGGGCGATCCGTGCGCGGCTCGAACTTGCAGGCAACCTACGCGACCTTGCTTTGTTCAACGTCGCCATCGACAGCAAGCTTCGAGGCTGTGATCTGGTCAAGCTAACCGTGACTGATCTTGTCAAAGACGATCGCGTCCGGGAACGTGTTTCAGTGATCCAGAGCAAAACCAAGCGGCCTGTTCAATTCGAACTGTCGGAAAACACGCGAGAAACCGTTCTGACCTGGGCCAGAAATCCGGAGATGCTTGCTTGCCTGTACATGTTCCCAAGCCGGTTCTACGACCGACCACACATCTCAGCGCGTCAGTACGGTCGACTTGTCCGTGACTGGGTGAAGGCGATCGGTTTGGAGCCGAGTGGATACGGTACACACTCGCTCCGCCGAACAAAGGCTGCCGAGATCTATCGTAAGACTGGCAACCTTCGCGCGGTGCAACTGCTCCTTGGTCACACCAAAGTCGACAGCACCGTGCGTTACCTTGGTGTCGAACTGGAAGATGCCTTGAGCATAGCCGAGCGCATCGACATCTAACGAACCCTGGCGAACGGTTTTGCCGTTCGCCATTTTGAAGCGGTTGCCGGTATTTCAAAGGGCGTAAGTTCACTCTGAGCCAAGCCGTGAATTCCACTGTTTTGCTGCTGTTGCTCGCTGCACCAAATTTACTTCTATGCTGCGTGGGTGCCGGCCAGTCGGCCAAAGACTGATCCGTTGATAAGTCCTGTACCACCAGGGTAGTTGAAGAAGAACACGCCGCCGACCAGTTCACCCGCCGCAAAGAGGCCGGGGATCGGCGTTAGGTCATTGTCGAGCACTTGAGCGGTGTCGGGGTCGATCCGCAGGCCACCGAAGGTGAACGTAATCCCGCAGCCAACTTGATAGGCCTCAAATGGGCCTTCGTCGATGGTGTTCGCCCAGTTGGATTTCTGCACCGCCAGGCCTTTGGTGGCCCGCCCGTCCTTGACGTTGGGATCAAACGGCGTGTCGGTATCAACCGCGGCGTTATAGGCTTTGATCTCTTCGAGGAAGCCCTGTGGATCAACCCCTTCGAGCTTCTCAGCCAGGGCCTCAAGCGTCGGTGCGGTGATTTTGGTCACCCGTTTAATCCGATATTCATCGCGCAGGATATGGGCGACCTTGGAATCAAAGATCTGCCATGCAAACTGATCGGGTTGGTTTAGAATGACCCGGCCATATTTGGCGTAAGTGTAGTTGCGGAAATCCGCGCCCTCATCAACAAACCGTTTGCCGGTTGCGTTGACCATAATGCCCCAGGGGTAGGAGTGTTTCTGGAACCCGTCGCCGACATCCAGATCACCGAATTCAGGCGCGTTATAATCCCAGCCAACTGCGTGGCAGCCAGACCAGTTGCCATAGGTCGAGGCGCCGATATCCAAGGCCATCTTGATGCCCTCGCCGGTATTGAACCGTGAGCCGCGCACGCGGGCCATTTCCCAGCCTGGACCCAGATAGCGCGTGCGCATCTCGGGGCTTGCCTGAAACCCGCCTGCGGCAACGACAACCGATTTGGCGCTCAGCTCCTCGATCTGGCCTTTGTGGCGCACCTTGACCCCGGTTACCGCGTGGCCATCGGTCAGGATTTCAACCGCGCGGGTTTCATAGCGGATCTCTATGCCGGACTCTTTGGCGATTTTCGTATGGGCATCCACGAGCCCTTCGCCGCCGCCCCATGCCTCGAGCGTAAGTCCGCCCCAGAATTTGAAACGCCCATCGACTTTGAAGGCCTGACGACCGTAGATCGGTAGGAAGCGGATGCCCTTTTCTCGCATCCAGTGCATCGTTTCGCGAGACGAGCGTACGAGCCGTTCGCAAAGGGCGGGATCCGTGCGATATCTGGTAACACGGAACATGTCGTCAAAGAACTGTTCCTCGGTATAGGTTCCAAAATCGGTGATCGCGATCTGCTCTTCAGACAGGTCGGGACAAAGCGCGCGAATATCGTCGACGCCGTCATAGGCAAAGCGGATGGCGCCAGCCGTATAACGCGAGTTGCCGCCATTTTCAGCTTCGGGTGCGCATTCCAGCATCAAAACGCGCGCGCCCTTTTCCTGCGCGGCATGTGCGGCACAAAACGCGGCGTTGCCCGCGCCGACGACAATCGTATCCCAGGTGCTCATGGTCAGGCCTCTTTCTGCGGTGCTTTGAACAGATCCTTGCGCAGCGTCATAAGCGCTCCGGGATCGATTTTGGCTTGAATAACTGTGGTTTCGCCCGAGGCAATGGCCTCTTGCAGGGCCGGGCCCATCCCGCCGGGGCCGTCAACCCAGATGCCTTTGCCGCCGCAAAGTTCGGCGAATTTGTCATAGCGCGGGCTCTGAATTTTGGCACCTAGCAGGCGGCCGCCGTAAAATTCCTGCTGATAGGCTTTTTCCGCCCCCCAGGCCTCGTTATCCAGAACCACGATGGTGATTGGAAGATTGTGGGAAATGGCGGTCTGGATTTCGATCATCGTATAGCCAACCGCGCCATCGCCCATGATCGCGACGACAGGGCGATCCGGTGTCGCGGCCTTGGCACCGATCGCGGCAGACAGACCAAAGCCGACAAGGCCAAAATCAAGCGGCGTGATCAGCGACATTGGTGCGTAATGGGCCAAGCGATCGGCCCCCTGAAGGCAGGTATTGCCAGTATCGAGCGTCACAATCGCATCTTCAGGCAAGGCCGCACGCAGCTCGCCCAAAGCGCGGCGGGGGTGCATGGGAAGGGTTTCGATGGCCGCCTCTTCAGCACGTTCGGCGCGCAGGCTTTCCATATCTGCGGCAAAGCTCTCACGCCATGCATCGCAAGCGGGTTTCGCGGCCAGCGCCGTCAAGGCCTCAGCCGTCAGCCTTGCATCACCTTGCGCTGCAATCTCTGCCGGGAAATAGCGACCCACGGCGGAACCTTCCACATCGACATGGGCAATCCGCGTGTCCGCACCGACATAGTCATTGCTGTGGAAGGTGGAGTTGAAACCAAGCCGCGCACCTAAAACCACCATCACATCCGCCTCTTTGGTCAAGCGAGAGGCAACGCGGTTGCCGCGTGGACCGGCCTGACCGGCAAACCAGGGGTGACCGTGGCGCATCACGTCGGCATGGCCGGTCGAGGCCACAACCGGCACTTCCAACGCCTCGGCCAGCGCCGTCAACGCGTCACGACCCATGCCCCATTTGAAACCGCCACCGGCAAAAATGACAGGCCGTTCAGCGCCTGCCAGCAGCTCGGAAATGGCCGCAATGTCAGCGGGTGCCGCAGGACCCGGGCGGGCGATCTGAAGCGGCTTCGGATCAATTGCGGGCACGTCTTCGGCAAAGAGGTCGCGTGGCACATGCAGCACGACCGGACCACGGCGACCGGTATTGGCCAAGCGGATCGCATCTTCCAGCATTGGGGCCAACCGAGAAGGATCTGTGACCATCACCGAGCGTTTGCTTATTGGCGCGAACAGGGCGACCTGATCGACCTCCTGAAACGTGTCCTTGCATTGATCGGCACGGGTGATCGCTCCGGCGATGACAACCATCGGTGAATAGGCCAGATGCGCCTCTGCCACGGCGGTCACGATATTCACGACACCGGGCCCGGCCTGCGCCCCCAGCACCACACCCGGCTTGCCGGTCATCCGCGCCCAGGCATCTGCCATATGGCCCGCTGCACGTTCATCCCGCGCACCGACATAGGCGATCTCGCCACCCTGATACATGGCGTCATAAAGCTCCAACATCGACCCGCCCAGAAGGCCAAAAACGGTATCAGTGCCATTGGCCCTCAAAACGCGATATACGGCTTCGCCGCCATTGATCGTATTCATAGATTAGTCCTCGGATCGGGGCCGCAGGTTCTGCGGGTCAAAAATTGCATCGGGGTGGATAGAGACGGGAATGTCGCGGTTCAGGATCTGAACGCTAAGCCCGTCTCGCGGGGTGCCTTTCTTCACAAAGAGCCAGCCGAGCGACTTGCCGATTGTGTAGCCAAAGCCGCCAGACGTCGTCAGACCGACGATCTCGCCATTGTGTAGAACCGGCTCTCCGCCATGAATGTCGATATCGTCCGCGTGAAGCTCAGCATAGAACAATTCCCATTCGGGATCGCGGGCCAGCAATGCGTCTTTGCCGATAAAATCGCGATCTTTGGTCACGACGAACCGCTCCAACCCAACGTCATAAGGTCCAATATCTGTGGTCAGCTCGCCGCTGGCGCGATAGGCCTTCTCCATCCGCATGCCGTTGAAGGCGTAGGAGCCAAGATCGACCAGCCCGTGTTTCTCGCCCGCTTCAAAGAGGGCGTCGTAGATCTCGGCAATGCGATTAAGGGGCGCGTGCAGCTCCCAACCCAATTCGCCAACAAAGGACACGCGTAGCGCATAGCAAGGGATGCCCGCCACGGTGATTTCCTGCCCCGACAACCACGGGAAGGCCGCATTGGACAGATCGGCGTCGGTCAACTCGGCCAGAATACGACGTGAGGCCGGGCCAGACATCGCCAGCATCCCCCATTCCGTGCTTCGGTTGACCATCTGCACATCTTCGCCCTCACGAATATGGCTCTTGATCCAGTCGAAATCCGGGTTGGCGCGGGCAATGGGTGATCCGGTAAAATAGCGATCCTCTGCGATGCGCCAGATGGTGATTTCGGTTTCAAACCGGCCTTTTGGCGTCAGCAGATGATTAAGGCTCATCCGCCCGTCTTTGCGCGGAATACGGTTGGCCGACAGACGGTCCAACAGCTTGCCAGCATCTTTGCCGGTGATCTCGAACTGCGCAAAGGCGCAGAGGTCGATCACACCAGCGGTTTCACGGGTCGCCTTGGCCTCGGCCAATGCATTTGCGTGCCAGGGTTGATGGCCCCAGCCAATTTGTTCTACCTCACCAACTTCGCCGAAATAGCGCGGACGCTCCCAGCCCGCGACCTCGCCGAACACCGCGCCTTTGGCGGCGAGACGATCATAAAGCGGATGCCGATTAAGCGGACGCAGCGCATTGAACTGTTTGCCGGGGCACGGTGTGTCATGGCGGCGCATAAACTCGTCTTTGGTGCGTTCCACGATGAAATGATCGGTGGTGAAATCGCCGTAGCGACGCGGGTCCATGCCGCGCGTGTTGATCGCGGTTTCGCCGTGCACCATCCAGTCGGCGAGCACCTTGCCCGCGCCGCCACCCCAGGCCAGACCAATCGAAGAGCCACAGGACAGCCAGACATTCAGGGCACCAGAGGGGCCAACCAGCATTCCGCCGTCGGGCGTGTGGGTGATCGCGCCGCGCACGACACGTTTGATGCCGAGCTCAGCCAGAATTGGCATTTTGTCGAACGCAACCATCAGGAAATCGCCAATGGAGTCGTAATCGGCCTCAAACAGCTCGTTCTCTGCGGCCCAGGGCGCGCCTTGCGGCATTTCCCAGACGGTCGGGCAGACATGCCCCTCGTAAATGCCAATGAGGCCCGATTTCTGTTCCTGCCGGATATAGCCGCCATAGGAATTGTCACGCATCACCGGCAGTTCCGGGCGATCCAGGAATTCGGGAACGGTATCCGTGACCAGATAATGGTGCAGACAACTGACCGAGGGGATTTTCAGGCCAAACCACGCGCCCACCTGATTGGCATAGGACCCCGCTGCAATCACGATATGTTCGGCCAGAACGTCGCCCTTCTCGGTCTTGAGCAGCCACATATCGCCCTTACGGCTGGCACCAAGCACCTGATTGTGGCGTTCGATCTTGCCCCCCCGCGCACGGGTGGCCGCCGCCAGCGCCATCGTCACGCTGGAGGGGTCAATATGCCCGTCCTCATAGGTCCTCACGGCGGCCTTGACGTTGTCGACCTTGTAAAATGGATTGACCTCAGAGACCTCCTGTGGCCCAACCAAATCCATCGGCAGGTCCAACAATCGGCCGACGCCCATAATCGATTTCATCCAATCGACTTCGTCATCCGTGGTGGCAATGCGCAAGCCGCCCACCTCGTGCCAGCCGATGCTTTGGCCGGTCTCTTTCTCGACGCGCTTGTAGGTCTCTAGTGACGTTTTGTTGATCCAGCCCGCCACACGGCTGCCAACCGCATGGGCAATCTGACCGGCGGCATGCCAGGTCGATCCGCTGGTCAGCTCGGCCTTTTCAAAGAGGATTGTATCAGTCCAGCCAGCTTCGGCCAGTTGGTATTGGGCGGCGACCCCCATGATGCCACCGCCAATAATGGCGACGCGGGTGGTGCGGAGCGTGCCTGACATCAGAACGCCTCCTTAGCGGGCTTAAGAGAACATTTTGCGGCGAAGCGCGTGCAAGCGATTTCCACTTCGAAACCGGACACCACATCCTGCTGAGCGAGCTGATCCAGCGGCGCGTCAATCATTGCGAGCGCGACAGAGCGGCCAAAGCGGTAGCTCCAGGCAGCCGAGGTGATCTGACCCACAACCTTGCCGTTAAAGTAGATCGGCTCATCATGGATGGGGAGCGCGTCTGGATCATCAAAGAGCAATGATACGATCTGGCGCTTGGGCTGGTCGGCTGCGGCCAGTGCCTCCTCGCCGACAAACCCGGTGCCAAAGGCGCAGAACGCCCCCAGCCTGGCCTCTTGCGGCGTGATTCCGGGCGTCAGTTCATGGCCAAAGGCGCGGAACCCGCTTTCGATCCGCAAAGACCCACTGGCGTAGAGCCCGGCATGGCTAGCGCCCGCCGCGACAAGCGCTTCATGCGCGGCCATCGCCATGTCGGAGGGGATGTAAAGCTCATGGCCTTCTTCGCCGGTGAAGCTCAGCCGTCCGGCCCATCCTCGCGCCAGACCGACCTCGACCGGGGCAAAGCCAAAGCGTTTGAGATCGGGCACCGGCGCATTGCTCGTGGCTTGCAGCACCTCGCGCGCTTTGGCGCCCGCAAGGCCGATCACGGCGTAGCCGCTGGTCACATCCGTGACTTCGACCCGGAAATCGCCTTTGGTTTCGCGCATCCGCTTCATGTCGCGGACCACTTCACCTGCGCCAACGATCATCAGATAGGTCTCAGGCCCATGGCGCTGCACGGTCAGGTCGCTTTCAACGCCGCCGCGTGCATTGAGGATCTGGGTATAGGCAATCCGGCCCTCTTTGATGTCCATCTCAGCCGCACAGAGACGGTTCAGGAAGGCGCAGGCGTCGGGCCCTTGCACCATGATCTTGCCAAAGGCCGATTGATCCAGAATGGCCGCGCCATTGCGGCAGGCCTCGACCTCGCTGGCCACCTGTTCGCGCCATTTCGGAGCGCCGAAGGTAAGCGGCAGATGCGCGGCCTCTCCACCGTAATGTACAGCGCGTTCCCAGCCACCGCGCCCTTCGAACCCGGCACCGGCTGCGACCAGGCCAGCATGAATGGGCGAACGACGCTGCCCGCGCGCAGTCTCCATCGAGCGGCCCGGATAAGGGTTGTCATAATGGCGACCCAGCACTTCGGGAATCCGCGCCTCCAGCGCACCCAACACATTCATTTCAGGGCTGAAGCGACGGATATCGGCTTCGTTCAGCTCCATTGTGGGCTCGCCTGCAATGATCCATTCCGCCATCGCCTTGCCCGCGCCGCCCGCAAGCGCTATGCCGATCGAGTTCATGCCTCCCATCAGAAAGAGGCCCGGCACCTCGGGGCTTTCCCCCATCATGAACTGACTGTCGAGCGTGAAGCTTTCCGGCCCGTTCAGCAGCATCCGCACCTCAGCCGTTTCCAACGCAGGAATGCGGCGCAGCGCGTTCTCCATCATCGGCATGAAATGATCCCAATCCTCATCCAGCAGGTCAAAGGAGAAATCGGCGGGCAGATCTTTGGTGGAAATGCCTTTGGCATGCGGCTCAAACGATCCCACTAGCAGACCCTCCACATCGTCGCGGGCATAAAGATAGGCATCCTGATCATTCAGCGTCGGCAGATGCGCCCCTTTGCCAAGCGCCTGCACCTCGGCAAGTGGTTTGGTCAGGATGTAAAAATGCTCGCAGGCATAAAGCGGCACATGCGCCCCGGCCATTTCGGCCACCTCCCGGGACCAAAGGCCAGAGGCGATCACGACCTCGTCGGCCTCGATCACGTACTCGCCGATCTCGACGCCTGAAATGCGACCATTCTTCTTTTGCAATCCTGTCACGCGGGTGTCTTCGAAGATTTTCACGCCTCGTGCCTTGGCCCCTTTGGACAGGGCCAGCGCGACATCAGATGGGTTCACGCGCCCATCAGCGGGTGACCAGACGGCACCGATCACGTCATCCACCTCGATCAGAGGCCAAAGCTCTTGCGCGCGGGCGGCATCGACGACTTCGGCTTCCAGACCAAAGGCGCGGCCAAGTGAGACCTGCCGTTTGATGTTGGTCAGACGGTCTTGATTGGTGGCCAGCGTCAGCGACCCCGTTTGGGTCCAGCCGGTGGCCTGCCCGGTCTCGACCTCCAGATCACCATAGAGGTCAATCGAATAGTTGATTAGCTTGGTGAGCGTGGCAGAGGGGCGCAGACGGCGGACCAATCCGGCGGCATGCCATGTGGTGCCCGAGGTCAGTTTGGAGCGTTCCAGAACCACGATATCTTTGCGCCCTTCGCGGGCGAGGTGATAGGCGATGGAGCAACCGATGACGCCACCACCGATGATGACCGTACGCGCAGATGATGGGAGGGTCATTGCAGGACTCCGTCACGGACCATGTCCAAAAGGGTATCGCTAAAAGCCGTCAGGGCTTCATCTATCAGGTCCGGGGTATGAGCGGCTGAGGTCAGGCCCGAGGTGTAGGCCATCATATCCACCCCGCGCGACAGCATCCCGTCACGATAGGCTTTGACTACTGGTTTTGGCAGCCCGCGAATTTCTTTCGAGCCAAGACCCTCAAGGCTGCGTTGGCCAAAGAAGACGTGGAAGATCGAGCTATCCCCGTAAGCGAGGCCCGTGACGCCATGGTCTTGCATCGCGGCATTCATGCCGTCGCGCATCCGGGTCGCCATGGCATCGGCCTGAGCTTGCGCATCCCCGCTGGCCAGCAACGGCATCGCTGCACAGGCAGCGGCCGCAACCAGAGGCGATCCGTTGAACGTCCCCTTATGGCTCACCGCCGGGGCGATGCCATCGCGCATTGTTGTATTGTTCATCATTTCCATAATCTCGGACCGGCCGCACACCGCCCCCCCTGGCAAACCTCCGGTCACGGTTTTCGCCAAGGTGGTCAGATCGGGCAGGATGCCGTCGCGGGCTTGCCGTCCGCCGGGGGACCATCGAAAGCCGGAGATGATCTCATCAAAAATCAGCACCACACCGGCAGCCCTTGCAACATCATGCAATGCGCGCAGGGTATCGGTTGGCAACGGCACGCAGCCGTAATTCGCACCGGAGGCCTCAATGATGACGGTTCCGATGCGCTCATCTTGAAATGCGCTTTCCATGGCCTGGGGATCGGCCGTGCAGATATGGATCAGATCATTGATCGCTTGCGGAATGCCCAGCGAGGGGGCCTGATCGCTGCCTGGCTTGGCGCCTTTCAGAGCGTGGTCGTGCCACCCATGAAAATGCCCGTCGACGCGCAGCACATGGTCCTTGCCCGAATGGGCCCGCGCCAATCGCAACGCCAGCATGGTGGCTTCAGTGCCCGATGCGGTGAACCGCGTGCGTTCGGCGCTCGGGTAAAGCTGGTTGACCCACTCGGCCCACTCGATTTCCTGAGCGTGGCAATCGGCGCTAAAGATTGAGCGTTCGGCCTGTTTCTGGATCGCTTCCGTGATGGCGGGATGGCAATGCCCCATCATCTGGCTGGCGCTGCCCATTTTGAAATCGATATAGCGGCGACCGTCCACATCCCATTTCTCAGCGCCCTGCGCGCGATCAATGAAAATAGGGTGCGGATCGCGATACCGCAGCTCATGGCTGACACCGCCCGGCAAAGCGGCCCGAGCGCGGGTCGTGAGGCTCTGACTGGTCATTCGGGCCGTCCTATTTGTGCCCGTGTCAGACGAATATCGAACCTTTCTCTGAGAGCGTGATCGGCATCATCTGACAAGTGATCGGGAAAATAGCTGCCAAGAATGTCTCGTGTTTTTTGACGAGCCACATCCCCAATCCGCTGCGCGCCATCGTCCTGCCAATCCCGCGGGGCGCGGCGGTCGCCAATTTCGGGGTAGAAGTAATCTGACTTCATCCGGCTGAACGTGTGCTGCTCACCTAGATAATGGCCTTCACCCCGACACACCTGAGCGATGACCTCGGCAGCAATATTTTCCGGCGTCGCCTCAATACCACGTATCGTGCGCAGGATGTTTCCCAAGAGGTCGTTATCGCTGACATAGGCCGCGTGACTGACACCCAGAAGGCTCGACATCATACCAGCAGCCTGGGTGATGATATTTGACCCGGCATGAGCCGCCATTGTGACCGCCAGCGACTTTTCGGCCCCGTACTGGGCATCCAGCCGCTTGGCATCGGTGATCCCGGCAATCGAACTGGTTGGCAAATCCCAACGCCGTCCCATCTGCGCGGCGCCGGCCATCAAGATGGCCTGCTCACCGCCGCCACCGCTCATCGAGCCGGTGCGCAGGTCGGCAACCAGAGGTTTGGGGGCAAAGATTGCCTTGACGTCAGAATCAACCAAACGGGCAAACACAAGGCCTGCCAGTGTTTCCGCGACAGCTTGCACCAGCGACCCCGCAATCGTGGCCGGGCTGGTGGCGCCAGCCTGACCGGCACTGATCAGTTGCACGGGGAAACCAGCTTTGATCGCTAGTTCAAGGATTTCACAGGCCTCCTCCGCGAAACGCATCGGCGGCACGACGTGACATACCATGACGGTCAGGAAAGGGCGGGCCCGAAACGCTGCCTCGCCACCCGCGATACGATAGCAAAGTTCAGCAATCGCCGCGACATTCTGCGGCTCGGTGATCGAGATCGACACATGTTTGGACGTCCCCGCCAGACAGGCATAGGCGGTGTTCAGGTCCATGAGCGCATTGTCTTCAATATCGCGGGCCACCACAGAGCGGCTGAAGTGATGGATATTGTCCATGCAATCAACAATCCGCGCGGCATCATAAAGATCCTGCAGTGTGGAATCCCGATATTCGTGCGTGTCGAGATCGAACACGCCGGGAGCCGCACCTCCGGTGGACATATGCACGCGGGCGGCTTCGATTTTCAGGTTATTCTCGGGGCGCTGGCCACATAACGTGAACCCGCGCTGCGCACCGTCTATTGCCCAGTTCACCAGAGCGCGCGGGAATAACAGCCGGCCGTCATCCGTCATGGATCCGCCAGCGTCGGTTACCTTTTCGATCATCGAGGGAATGGCCTGACTAAGACCCAGCTCTTCGAGAAGCTTAAATGCAGCCTCCTCGACCAGTGTCTCTTCATCAGATGAGAGCGGCTTCAGACGCCCGCCGACCACGCCTGGCCAGACCGGTGGCTGCAGGTCGGGTTCCGAGACTTGCTTCAAGCGATCCTTGCGACCGCGCCGACGGTTTGTTTTGGTCATCGATTCATGAGCTCAGGTTTGTACTTCTCTATCTTGCACAGGAAGTTACCGAGTTTACAAAAGCAACGTTCTCAGCAATGAGTGAGAAAAACTCATCATTTGGAATACTGTGACAGCCTCTCTTACAGCCCTACGTGCCTTTGACGCGGCCGCCCGGAACGGCAGTTTTCGCGCGGCCGCGGCGGACCTTACAGTGACCCCAACGGCGGTCAGCCATCATATTCGCGGACTGGAAGACCAGCTTGGCGTCAAACTTTTCAGGCGCGAAGGGCGTGATGTCGCCCTGACCGAGGATGGTCGGCGTCTGGCCCATGCGACCAATCAGGCCTTTGGCTTGCTGGACAATGCGGTTCAATCCCTGCGGCGAAGCGCACGCAAAGCGGTGCGTGTTTCGGCGGGGCCGATCTTTACCGCTCGCTGGCTCATGCCTCGGATCAGTGATTTTTGGGAGGCCCATCGCGAGATCGAGCTGGAAGTGGTGCCAGCCCGCCATCCCGGCGCTCCCGACCGTGAAAACGTCGATATCGTCATCAGCTGGGACCGCATCGCCGACATGGCTAGTGATGCGGTCAAACTCATCGAGCTAAGCCCCGTCGCCATTGCCTCGCAAGACTTCATCGCAAAACAAGGCCCCATCGAACGCCCAGAAGATCTGTTGACGCTCCCTAAGTTGCACCAAAGAAACCACTGGGGTTGGTTGGACTGGTTTGAGGCAATGGGCGTTTCAACACCCGATATGTTGCACGGCCCAATCTTCGAGGACGCAAACGCGCTGTTGCGCGGCGCTGCTGAATCGCAGGGTGTCATCATCGGCTGGCTTCCGTTGATCGACCAAGATCTGGCAGAAAACAGAGTGGTTCGGATTTTCGACGAGCGCATTACCCCGACCCACGGCTACTTTGTCGACGTCCAGCACACAGGCAGAGCGCGCTCCGAAGTGAAAGAGGTTGAGGAGTGGCTTATCGCACAATCATGATTGGCAGGCGCATCTATTGTTGAACGCGTGGTCAGAGTGAGACCGCGAAACAGCTGAGCGGCAAGTTGAAATGTGCACTTCGCAGCGATTTTCAGTGACCGCACTGCAATCTATGGGTGCGGCTTGGCCACACATGGCCTGTCCAAGAGCGCGATCTTAGAAACCGGATTGGCGGCACGGTCAACGAGGCCACGAGAGCCTGTTCGCCCCCTCGATCAAATGCAATTGCATAAAGCAAAAATGGCTGCGTCTTGATGGTTTGATTGAATTGCAATGAAAGCGCGGCATCGGATTGGGTCAAATCCCGCCTTTGAACGGCTGCTTTTGCTATGCATGCGGCAGCGCAGCAGAAGCTATGCCGCAACTGCGAGTCAATGCTGCGTCAGCGAAGGTCGGAAATCCAAAGTCCGCTTTGTCCGCAGAGCAGCAATTGATGAAGATCCAATCGAACGTCAGCGCTGAACTGTTTCTGCACCTCTGCTGACAGCAGGACTTTGATATGCTAGCTGGAACCATGACCTGATCATTTTCCTTCGAGCCGCATTCCACACGGAATTCTCCGTGGCCAGTGACGTGCGCATTTGAAAGGAAAACACATGAACCATACTGACTTTCCACCAATCCAACGTCGGCGTTTCGATATCGAAACGCTGCAATACAATGCCGTCAGCCTTATGAAACAAGTAGATGCTGGCCCGACATTTCTCCGTCACGGCGGTCGTGTATCTTATGTTGTTATGACCGAAGAACTCTTTGACAAGCTCTGGCCGGACTCGAGACGGGCTTGGGGCGTCGATGAGATGCCCTATCGCATGGAACAGCTCTTACTTGAAGCTGTGAGCAATTCCCTCGCGGAGAATGGCGAAGACAACGGAGACTGAGACCAAAGCACTTTCCGGGCGCATGTCTGATGGGACAGCGCCCGGATTTCTGCAAATCTTGTGGCCGCCGGACCGGCGCAACAAACGCGAACGTCGGAGCAGAGCACTATGTGAACCGCCGCAAGTTTGTGTCAGTCCGGCTCCTCTTCGTCAGAGTACTCGGCTATCAAGTCCAAAATGCCTTTGCGTTTCATGCGGCGCACCCAGCTCACATGAGACAGCACTGCATCCACGTCATGGCGGCGGAAATCGCTGCCATTCGTTCATGGTGCAGCGAGATAGTCGAAGCCAATTTACGGGTCGCGGACAAAGCCGACTATGCCGGTTTGGGTGTGAACGTCTGCTATTCATCCCAATGCAAATATACCCCTACCCTTGACCAAGCGCCCTAGCACATTTAGGCAAAATTGATCTGCCCGCCGGGACGACCCGGCCAGGAACGGCGCTTAGTCAGGACGACCTGATAAAACTGAGGTCGAAGATGACAACCAATCACAAAAATTCAAAGAAACTGATCGAGGGTCGACCCGCCCTGATCGTGATCGACATTCAGAAGAGCACGTTCATTGATAACAGCGCAGTCCGCTCAATCGACAATATGCCGGGTTATAAGGAACGGATGCTCGCTGCGCGCGATTTGGTTGATGCCGCACATCAAAACAATGTGCCCGTCATTTTCATTCAGGAAGTTCATCGTTCCGACCAAATCGACTTCGGCCGGGAGCTGGATGGCGATGAGGACATACACTGTCTCGAAGGTGATCCGCGGACAGAGGTTGCCAAAGAAGAGATGGGATATCGCACTGGTGACTATTTGGTTCCGAAGCGGCGTTATTCTGCGTTTTTTGGAACCGATTTCGAAATTCTGCTGCGCGGCCTGAAGGTAGATACTTTGATACTATGCGGAGGGCTGACTGATGTTTGTGTGCACTACACGTTCGTTGATGGCCACCAATCAGACTACTTCTGCCGCGTTGTGGAGGATTGCGTCGGCGGGTCATCCCTCGAAGCCCATGAAGCTGCGCTCAGAGCAATGGAGTATTTGCAAACCGGCGCTGTTCAGAACCGTGAAACAGTGATCAACGCGATCTCTTTGCTCTGATAAGCAAACTTCTCCTTCATGTCTGTTTCACATTGCCTAAAGCCAAAACCGGCAATTCGAAATGTGTCGAATGCTGGCAGGATTGGGCTCAAAGCGAACCTAGGAGCAAACGCAGCGTAGCGTTGAAAAGGCCACACAGCTTAGCTGAGACTGGCTCTGTGCCGTAGGTTAAAACCTCTCATTTTCTCGACCTTCTTGGTTGACCTAAGAGTAAGGAATAAATTCTATCGGACTATGAGACGTCCATTGACAAATTGCGTGGCCCTTCTTGCCGCTGCTCTAACGAGTATTTCATCGGTTTCCGCTCAAGATTGTGCGCGCGATGCGATGCTCGTGTTTGATGGCTCAGCGTCCATGGCAGAACTTGGCTTACATCTGGATGAACCCAAGAGAATTGATGCTGCTCGTGCGGCCTTGCGAGACGTGATGCCTCAGATCGCCCCAATTCGTCGTATCGGCTTGATCACCTATGGTCCGGGCCCCGAAAATTCCTGTGACGGAATTAATCTGAAGTTCCGACCGGTCGCGAATGCGATGCAGCCAGTTGTGGACGCAATTGCCTTGTTGGATCCAAACGGATTGACGCCGCTTACAGAAGCGGTCCGGGAAGCATCCGAAGTGCTAAACTACCGTAAGGATCCCGGCATCGTGGTGCTGGTCACGGATGGCAATGAGACTTGCGGAGGCTCGCCCTGCGCGCTTGGTGCAGAGCTCGCGTCTACTGCTGCAAATCTTACTGTGCATGTGATCGGGTTCCGCGTCGATACAGGTCGGTTTGCAGGCGACAGCCCAGACGTGGAACTTTTTCCTGATGATGTTTCTGTAGCGAAATGCATTTCTGATCGCACAGGTGGCATGTATATCTCCACCGAGGCCATTGAAGAGCTTAGCGATGCACTGCGTAGAACCTTGGGCTGCAATGTTATCGGCTAATCTGAAATGGCACAGTGCGGGTTCTGGAAGCAAATCAGAGTTTTCATCAGCGCGTCCGACGATCGGAAGCCCGAGCTAACCGGTTTGCACCCACGGCCCAGAGCTGACTTTCTCCGCCCACCTAAAATGCTGTGCTCGCAGCCCGCTTTCCGGCCATTCGCTGCAGGCGCGAAATCCGAAGGTCGTCGAACTAGCAATTCGCGAGACTATGTAGCCGTTGCCCCGCTCGAAACGAAAGGTCGCATTGCGCGCTTTGCGTCAGCAACGAAAAATGGGACGGGCGGATCCCCAAATTCGCGACCGCCGCGAAAGCACCCCTACCTCACTACGGAAGCAGACATTCCAATAAGTTTGATAGCGCCTCTCTCCGGGGCGCTATCTGCATTCGCTAGCCCCAACTGGATGTCTTCTTTTGGTTGCGTACGATCAAGTTTGTAGATTTGGTCAAAGGGTTCAACCGGGAGTATCGGGGGCCGGTGCAGCGCATGTCTAGATCAACCAAACTCGCATCACCGGCGAATGTTCCGTGCTGTAGGTTTTAGTTCGCCCCGGGGGCATGCTGATGCCACATATCAGTGACGATTTCCCAACCATCGTCCTCCGGGCGCAAGACGAACAGATAGGTGCCTGTGGCATCCATCCCGACGGTTTCGATTTTTGCCTCTACGAAGCCGATCATCACGGCCAGAGTCTGGTCGTCGGAAATGTATAAGTGGTCAATCGTATGAGTAACGTCGCCTTTGTTGGCGGTGACAAACTCGAACAGCTCCTTTGGGCCTTCCAAACCCTGTCGCACAGGTTTGCCTTGTTCGATCCAAAGCGTGTCTTCGGAATAGAGTGATACCAACCCAGCCGCGTCGTGGTCGGCAGCAAAGGTGTTGAACTGATCGTTGACAGCGTTCAGGCTGGCGGTTGCATCATCTGCAACTGCTATACCAGCTGACAGCAGCAAAGCCGCAATATTGGTTATGATACGCATTGTGCGTTCCTCTTAGATAGGGAAGTGTCAGGAAATCGGATCGGGATCAGGGCGCGCGAAGATCACCTCTCGCGTAACCTGCCAGCGGTCGTCTTCGAAAACCAAGTCGATGCTGAGCTCAAGCACTTTGCGAGCTTCGCCGATTGGCACGCGTCGGGTGATCAGGACATGTCCTTGGTCTCCAACAGCTTCAACAGCGTTGAACCGGGCCCATTTGTGATCATCCGGGTTGGTGTCTTTGACCGAGCTGGCCATCAGAGCCATGAAGCCAGGTTTGTCAAAACGTGCCAATTCGCCACTGATGTCCAGCATCAGGATTTGCATGTCTTTGTGGTAAACGCGGTCCAGACCGCTTGCATCGCCGTGGACCGCGACATTCATCAAGTCCTCAATCGCGGCGCGCACGCCTGTTTCTGTTCTATCTGACATTTTATGCCTCATTCAGGCGTGAGTGCCATTAACGGGGAAGTCACCTGTCAATCCACGCAGGAACCGGATGCCCATCACAAGGCTTGTCAGGCTGGGGCGGGCGAACGGAACATTCGAAATATCGACAATCTGCAGTACGCCCTGATCGTTGATGACAAACAGACCGGGCTCGGCAAACGGCCCTTCGACATCCATCCCATTGCGCGGTCCGGAGATGTACAGACCCAGCGTCTGCATCTGCTCAACGCTCAGACCATAGCCGATATCGAAGGTTGGTGAGACCTCTTGCATCTGTGCGGTGGCGCGCTCTGCGCTGTCGGCAGAGACCGCCAGGACATCGACGCCCAAAGCGTTCAGGTCAGGGAGCGCGCTGTTCAAATCTCGCAAGTAGGTCGTGCAAAGCGGGCAATGTTTGCCACGATAGACGATGGTTAACATCCAGTCGTACCCGTCCCGGGGTGTGGACAGGCTTCGGATGCTACCGTCAAGCACAGGAAGATCGATCGCCGGAAATGCCTTTCCGACGGCAGGTTTGGGGCTGGTCATGAGGAACCTTTCTGATTATATATCGATTGATACATAACTACCGTGACCACGCGAGAGTCAAGGAATTATATATTGATCGATACAAAAAAATTGGGCCGCCCAAGAACCTTCGACTATGACGAAGCTCTTATGCAGGCGATGTCGGTCTTCTGGACCAAGGGGTATGACGGGGCATCTCTACGCGATCTGACAAAGGCGATGGGGATTACCGGGCCAAGTCTCTATGCGGCCTTCGGGGACAAGCGAG
The DNA here is from genome assembly GCF_056536585.1 of Ruegeria sp. CK2. Classification (NCBI taxonomy): domain Bacteria; kingdom Pseudomonadati; phylum Pseudomonadota; class Alphaproteobacteria; order Rhodobacterales; family Roseobacteraceae; genus Ruegeria; species Ruegeria sp. CK2. Next base: position 26,140 of record NZ_JBQFPW010000002.1, on the reverse strand, counting down.
AGCTGTATCTCAAAACCATCGACCTTTATGCCGACGTGGATGGCTGTGCGCCAGTCGTGGCCTTCGAAACCGAGGAAGACATCACCAAAGCCATCAAAGGGTTTCTGTCCGAAGTGGTCCACTATGCCACCGAGCATGAAAGCGGGGCAAAAGGGTGTTTTCTGGCATCCAGCGTTGTCACGACGGTTGGGCAGGTCGAAGGCGTAGCTGAACGCGTTGAGGCGGCGATTGACGACACCGAGAAACGCCTCGCTGCTCGGTTCGACCGGGAAATCGAAAAGGGCACTTTACCGGCAGATTTCCCGTCCCGTGAACGGGCCGCGCTTCTTTATGACCTTAGACAAGGTTACATGTTCAGAGGACGCGCCGGTTGGAGTAGCGAACGCATGCAGCAAGACCTCGATTCCAGAGTCCAGATGCTGCTGTCGCATTGAGCGCTAAAACCAGTTGGTCACATACCTGTAGTTTCTTCTATCGGAACTACTACGTGATTGAGGCTGCCCATGGTGGCTTTCGCCCGATACGGTCCAGCAGAAAGTCCATAAAGACACGAACCTTTGACGACAGAACATTTGATTGAGGGTAAATGAGCCAAAGCGCGGTGTCCGCCACGCCTGCGTATTCATGCAACACCCGAACCAGATCGCCTGACTGAAGCTCTTCGTGAACGCTCCAGACTGAGTTTTGGGATATCCCGGCACCTGCAAGTGCAGCAACCTTGTGACTATGACCATCGTCAAACACCAGATTGCAGCGCCCTGCCTTTGGGTCGTAGGTGGCGATCGTGCCATCGGGTTTAGTTACTTTGAGCGACCTGTCGTTTCCAAAAGCCACGATCCGATGCTGTGTCAGATCGTACAGAGTTTCGGGGCGGCCGTATTTCTCCAGATAATCCGGTGATGCGCAGAAAATGCGGGTGTCATCTGCAAGTTTGCGACCGCGCAGATTGGAATCCTCAAGCTCTGCGTTGCGCAATGCCAGATCAAAGCTACCCTCGATCAGGTCGAATTGTTTGTCTGACAGCCGCAGGTCCAGTTTGACCTCGGAGTGCAGGTCAATAAACTCAGGCAGTATCGGCGCGATATAGAGCTGGGCGAAGGTGCTCGGCGCTGTAAACCTTAACGTCCCCGAGACTCGCGCTTGACCTTGACCAAGCGCGGCACGCGCGGCGTCCTCTTTAGCTACGATATCCCTTGCGTAGGGCAGAAACGCCATACCCTCTGACGACAGAGAAACCTGACGTGTTGACCGGTGGAGCAAGTCTGCGCCAATGGTCTTTTCAAGCTTGCTCATCCACGCGCTTGCGACAGATGGGGCCAAGCCAAGCTCACGCCCGGCGGCGCTAATGTTCAACTTGTCAGCGGCAAGGACGAACAGGCGAAGGGTGTTGGTGTCCATATTATATCCAATATCAGAATACTGAAGTCAAAATTACCCCGGTTTATTTGGCTCACACAACAGATCACATGTCCCTCAATCAAATATCAATCACAGGAGACATGTTCATGGCTTATTACTCTGTTCTCGCCGTATCACCAACCAGCGAAGACTGGATTCCCGACTATCTGCCGACGGCGAACAAGCTGGTCGCAAAACACGGTGGCAAATACCTGGCCCGCACCGCCTCGCACGAACAGGTCGAAGGCTCCGAACAACCCGCCGCCCTGCGCATCATTCTTGAGTGGCCGTCGAAAGAAGCTGCAATGAACTTCATGAACGACCCCGAATACAAATCTCATCTGGAGGCACGCACAGCCGGATCAGAAAGCTATCACTTTGTCATCGAAGGCAAAGACGATCTCGCCTGACCAACTCTGGGGTGCATCGGGCAGCCCAATCTCTTCCCAATTTAGAAAGTGGATAGAACTATGTTCGAAAACCTTGGATGGATCGTTGAAGCACAAATCAAGGACGGTCGACGCGACGACTTTAAAGGCATCGTAGAAGAAATCGTTGCCGCCACACGCGCGGAAGGCGGAACGCTGAACTACCAATACTATGTCTCTGATGACGGCGCCGTTCTTGTCTATGAGCGTTTTGCAAATGTGGATTCAGCGCATATTCACATCACGAACTGGGATCGTTTCGCAGATCGCTGGCTGGAAGCAGCCCCAGCGACTCGCATGGTGTATCTGGGCAATATTCCACAGGAAATTCAAGATCGGCACGCAGCCATCAGCCCAATGGTCTACAAACTATTCGACGGCTTCACGCGTTGATTGGACGGCAGAACAATCAAGTCTCAGAGGATTGATCGGGGTTCTGTCGCAAATTTCTTTGAGAGTTGTATAGACGAAACTGGAGAGTTGATTACGCTGCCAATTGGGAGAATTGCTGAAACGGTCGGAGCTCGGGCGTGAATTGACCCTTACGGATCATGTTGACCAATTCTATGCCTGCCAGGGCAGATGAGGCTGCAGCGAAAGCTTTGAAGCCCAGCAAGGGCCTGACCCTGCGTTTGATAAAACGGTGATCCTGTTCAATGATGCTATTGAGGTATTTCCGTCTGACCATTTCAATAGGTATGGGACAACCAAAGCTCTTGAGCATCTTGTTGATCGCCTTGATGCCAGCAGTGTTGGCACCACTTTTGTCGATGACGATCTTGCATGGTAGACCGTTCAGCTCAAGCGCGCGCGCAAAAAACCTCGTCGCAGTGGCTTTGTTGCGGCGCTCGGACGGCATGAAATCAAGGGTCTTGCCGTGTTTGTCGATCGCTCGGTAAAGATAAACCCATTTGCCTTTGACCCGCACTTAGGTTTCATCCATTCGCCACGTACGGTCAGCGGGGTGCTTTCTATACCGCGCTGCGTCCGCAATGAGACCAGAATATCGAATGACCCAACGGTCCAACGTCGCGTAGTCCAGGTCAACACCACGTTCGGCCATGATTTCTTCCAGATCCCGGTATGAAACACCGTAGCGTAGGTAGAAGAAAACCGCGTGCAAAATCACGCCTTTCGGAAAATGCGCACCCTTAAATGAGATCGTCACGGTTTGCTCCTGTCATATGCAAGCCCGCGTTAACAGAACTGCGTTCGATCTGACAGGTGGGGACGGAGTTTGCGACAGAACCGATGGGACGTACTAAAGTCGCAGAAATCAGAACGAGGTCTCATTTGTTCAATCTCCAGAGTAGGAGAAACACTCCATGGACGACGTTGAGTGCGGGACGTGTGGAGACGCCTAATTTGTATAGAGAAAAGCTCCGAAGCCGTCTCTCTCGAGAACTTTGTGAGACTGCCTGAGTCGCATGCGAATGAAGCCCACGATCCTCATCTGCCCAATCTATCCTTAGAATATGACAAGGTTAACTTGGGGAGGTCGCAGGGCAGACGATCTAGCGGCCGCCTCAAGCGAACCGCGGCGTAAAGCCGCGCCTTGCAATTGAAAAAGCAGATCGCGTTCATTTTCAATGAACCAACACCTGTTCCAGAAAATTCTTCGTCCGCTCGCTCTTAGGATTGGTAAAGAAGCTTTCGGGATCGTCCTCTTCGATGATTTCACCGGCATCCATAAAGATGATCCGATCAGCAACTTTACGGGCAAACCCCATCTCATGGGTCACGCAGATCATGGTCATGCCTTCTTCAGCCAGACGAACCATGACGTCCAGAACCTCGCCGATCATTTCGGGGTCCAATGCCGAGGTCGGCTCGTCAAAGAGCAGTATATCCGGTTTCATGCACAGCGCCCGCGCGATGGCCACGCGCTGTTGTTGGCCGCCCGAAAGCTGGCCGGGATACTTCGGCGCCTGATTGGCGATCTGGACCTTTTCCAGATACATCATCGCGGTCTCTTCCGCCTCGGACTGCGAGATTTTGCGCGCCAGCATCGGGGCCAGCGTGCAGTTCTCAAGGATCGTCATATGCGGGAACAGGTTGAAATGCTGAAACACCATGCCAACATCTTGCCGCAGCTTGTCGATATTGGGATCTTCGGCGCTGATCACGTGGCCATTGATCTCGATCAGACCCGACTGATGCTCCTCAAGCTGGTTGATCGTGCGGATCATGGTTGATTTGCCCGATCCAGACGGCCCACAGACGACAATTTTTTCGCCCTTGCTTACGGTCAGGTTTACATTTTTGAGGGCGTGGAAAGACCCGTAGTATTTTTCCACTTTGCTTAGTCTGACAGCTGGTGTTTCGGACATGGCAATCTCCCCTTCAGGTTTCTATTGCGGCTATGATGATGATCTCGACTTTCAATACATCCCGCGCCAAACGGGCCTCGCCACATGCGCGGGCGGGCGCATGGCCCTCGGGCACCCAGTCATCCCAGACGGCGTTCATTTCAGCAAAATCCGCCATATCACTCAGCCAAATCGTGGCCTGCATGATATGTTCGCGGTCCGAGCCCGCCTCGGTCAGAAGGGCATCAACGCGCGACAGACAGTCCTGCGTTTGTTCGGTGACGTTGTCACCCGAACCAACCTGACCGCACAGATAGGCGACGCCATTGTGCTTGACGATCTTCGACATCCGGGCACCGGTGCGGAGACGTTCTATCATTTCAACAGCCCCCGACCCTTCAGCGCATCGGAAATCTCATCCAGAATGGCCGGATCGTCGATGGCGGCCGGCATCTTGAATTCAACACTGTCGGCAATCTTCTGCATCGTACCGCGCAATACCTTACCAGAGCGCGTTTTCGGCAACCGTTTGACCGGAATGGCGGTTTTAAAGGCTGCGACCGCCCCGATCTGTTCCCGCATCAACGCGACCAGCTCGTTTTCCAGCTCGCTTGAGACCCGATCGGCGCCGTCATTGGTCACATAGAACCCCAGTGGCATCTGGCCTTTCAAAGCATCCGCCGCACCGACCACAGCGCATTCAGCGATGTCGGGGTGCGCCCCGATCACCTCTTCCATCGCGCCGGTCGACAGGCGGTGCCCGGCGACGTTGATGATGTCATCCGTGCGGGCCATGATGAAGACATAGCCGTCCTCATCAATGATCCCAGCATCCGATGTGGCGTAGTGGCCGGGGAATTCATTCATATACGAGGTCAGGAAACGTTCGGGCGCATTCCAAAGCGTCGGAAAGCCCGAGGGCGGCAGCGGCAGTTTGCACACGATGTTGCCTAAGGTGCCGGGCGGGACCTCATGGCCTTCGTCATCCAGCACCTGAATATCGTAGCCCGGCATCGGCTTGCCGGGTGAGCCATACTTGACCGGGAACTGCCCCAACCCGACTGGGTTGCCCGACATGGCCCAGCCGGTTTCGGTCTGCCACCAGTGGTCGATCACCGGGCGTTGCAGTTTCTCTTCTGCCCATTGGATCGTTGCCGGGTCCGAGCGTTCTCCAGCCAGAAACAGCGTGCGGAATTTCGACAGGTCATATTGCCCGATCAACTGACCCTTGGGGTCCTCTTTCTTGATCGCGCGGAAAGCAGTCGGAGCAGTGAACAGCGCGGCAACCTCATGGTCCTGAATGACCCGCCAGAACGCGCCTGCATCGGGCGTGCCCACAGGCTTGCCTTCGTAGACCACCGTCGCGCAGCCATGCAGCAGCGGCCCGTAGCAGATATAGGAATGCCCCACGACCCAGCCGACATCGGAGGCGGCCCAGAACACCTCACCGGGATTGATCCCATAGTGGTGCTCCATCGTCCATTTCAGCGCCACCATGTGCCCGCCATTGTCGCGCACAACGCCTTTAGGCTGGCCAGTCGTGCCGGAAGTGTACAGGATGTACAGCGGATCGGTGGCATCGACCGGCACACATTCCGTGGTTTCCCCTGCTGCCTTTGCTGCGCCGACCAGTTCGGCATAATCCAGATCACGCCCCGGTTTGAGTTCTGCCAGTTCCATGTCGCGTTGAAGGATCAGGCAGTGCGCGGGCTTGGTGGTGGCTTCCTCAATCGCAGCATCCAACAATGGTTTGTAGTGCACAACCCGCCCCGGTTCGATCCCGCAGGAGGCGGAGATGATCATCTTGGGCGCGGCATCGTTGATGCGGGTGGCCAGTTCGTGTGGCGCAAAACCGCCAAATACCACCGAATGGATCGCGCCCAAACGGGCGCAGGCCAGCATCGCAAAGACCGCTTGCGGCACCATCGGCATATAGATGACAACGCGGTCGCCTTTACCGACGCCATGCGCCCGCATGACCGAGGCCAGCGCGCCGACCTCGGCCTGCAACTCGGCAAAACTGAAAGTCTGAACCGTATCCGTGACCGGGCTGTCATAGACCAGCGCCTTCCTGTCGCCGTGCCCGGCTTCGATATGGCGGTCAACACAGTTCCAGCAGGTGTTGCAGGTGGCCCCTGCGAACCAGCGCCCGTAGACGCCCATATCCGGGTCAAAGACTTTCTCGGCGGGAGTGAACCAGTCAATCTGTTCGGCGGCCTTTCCCCAGAACGCCTCGGGGTCGACTTGCCAGCTTGCATATGCGTCTGAGTAGCTCATGACATCACATAATTCAGGCCGAGACGACCGCCATCGACGTAGATCGTTTCACCAGTGACATAGCTGGCCTTTTTCGAGCACAGGAACGCCACCACATCGCCGATCTCGCGCGCGGTGCCTGCGCGGCCCATCGGCGTGCGAGACATCGCCATCTTGTAGGCTTCGGGGTTGGCATTCACCCCCGCCATCATCTCGGTATCAATCGAGCCGGGACCTACAGCATTGACACGAATGTTCTTCGGAGCCAGCGCCAGTGCAGCAACCTTGGTTAGTTGCATGACCCCGCCTTTCGAGGCGCAATAGGCCGGGATCGCAGGGATCGCGACCTGCGCGTTTATCGAGGACATGTTCACAATCGCGCCTTCGATGCCCTTCTCGACCATCGTGTTCGCAACCCGCTGCATCGCCACAAAGACACCGCGCAGGTTGATATCCATCACCCGGTCATAGGCGGCCAGATCATAGTCCAGGAATGTCCCCGGCATCGCGATACCCGCATTGTTCACCAGTGCCGAGACCGGGCCGTGCTCGGTCTCAATCGCGTCGAACATAGCGCCAATGGCGTCCACATCACCCATGTCGCAGACCATTCCGACCCCGCCAACGGTCGCAGCGGCCTCGTGCACGCTGTCCTGAATGTCGACCAGAATGACCTTGTAGCCATCCTCGGTCAGCGCCTCGGCGCAGGCCAATCCAATGCCCTGAGCAGCACCGGTTACAACTGCAATTGGAGTGTCAGCCATCTGCGTTTACCCTTCAAATCCGTAATCTTGCTTAGCCTGTTCGGCCGAGATGAACCCGGCGGCTAGATCGCCTGCCACCGCGTCACGATCTCTTTGCTCGGGTGCGCCATAGCCGCCCCCGCCCGGCAGGCTGAGTCTCAGCCGCTGGCCGTTCTTGACCAGTTGCCGCCCCTTCGATCGCAGCTTTGTCCCGTCGGACAGCTCAACTGCACCAGCGCCACCGGCCAGCCCGCCATTGCGCCCACGCGCCGGGTTTTCCACCCGGTCAAACATTGCATTGAAGTAGAAATCATAACCCTCGCGCGGTTCGATCTCGATGGTCTGTCCCAGACCGCCCCGCAGAGCCCCTGCGCCGCCGGAGCCTTCGCGCAGGTCCTTGCGCCAGACGGTGATCGGTCCGACATGCTCGGTCGCCTCAACGCTCATGGTCGACACACCCGAGGGGAAGGCCGTGGCGCTCAGCCCGTCAAAGGCAGGGCGCGCACCGGTGCCGCCCGAGTTGAACATCAACACCTCGCGGTTCGGCAGCCCGCTTTCGGGGTCGGACGCACGTGCGGAAATCTGGATGTTCCACAGCGCGCTTGCGCCTTCAGCCGGAACCGTGTCGGGCATCGCCTTGTGCAAAGCGCCCAGAACCACATCGGGCACCAGATGGCCCATGACATGGCGCACCGACACCGGCGCGGGGCGTTTGGCGGCCAGTATGCAGCCCTCAGGCGCGGTGATCCGGAAGGGCTCCAGCGAGCCGGTATTGTTCGGAACTTCAGGCGCAATCGCGCACTTCAGGGCGTAACAGGCATAGGCGCGGGTATAAACCTCGGGGCAGTTCACGCCGAACCGGCTCATGCCCGATGTGCCCGCGAAATCCGCCAGCAGCTGATCGCCATCGACGCTGAGGGTCACTTCCATATGCACCGGCGCGTCATAGCCATCGACCTGCATGGTCTCGTGATAGGTGCCCGAGGGCACTTTGGCGATGGCCTCAAGCGTTGCCTTACGGCTGGTCTCGATGACGAAATCCGACAATGATTGCAGATCGTCGATGCCAAACTCATCCATCATCGCCTGCAGACGGCGGTCGCCCGCCTCGTTACAAGCCGCCAGCGAGTACATGTCGCCCACGGTCTGATCCGGCGTCCGCACATTGGCGCGGATCATCTCGATCAGCAGGGGCTGCACCTGACCGCGTTCGGCGAACTTGGTGATCGGGATCAGCAGACCCTCTTCGAACACCTCATTGCCATCCGGACCAAAGCCGCGCCCGCCGATATCCACCACATGTGCAGTACAAGCGAAATACCCGATATGCGCACCTTTGCGGAACACCGGAGTAACCACGGTGATGTCGTGCAGGTGGCCGGTGCCCAGCCACGGATCATTGGTGATGAACACATCGCCATCAAACGTGTTCTGCGGCCCGATCTGCGCGGCGAAATGCGTGACGCTCTCCGCCATCGCATTGACGTGGCCCGGAGTTCCAGTCACCGCCTGTGCGATCATCCGCCCCTCACGGTCGAACAGTCCCGCCGACAGGTCGCCCGCCTCGCGGACCGAGGTTGAAAAGGCCGTGCGGATCAGCGTTGTGGCCTGTTCCTCTACAACCGCAATCAAGCGGTTCCACATGATCTGATGATCGATATCTGACACACTCATCGCTTAAGCCTCCTTCGCCAGCAAGAGCATACTTCCATCGCCCTGCCCGACTGCGCGATAACCCGAAGTGACTACGGTTGAAGTTTCGGATTCGACGATGATCGCGGGGCCTTCGACGGCCTTTCCTGGTGTCATGCTCGACCGTTCAACCTCACGCGCCGCGACGGATTTGCGCAGGGCGGCGTCGAAAAACTCGCGCGTTTGCGCGACATTCGCGTCAGACCCGTTTTTGTAGCCGACGACAGGTTCGGCATCTGGCAAAACCGTGGACACTGTGAGAAGCCAGTTGGTGATCTCAACCGCCAACCCGTCGATAATCCGGCCAAAGAGTGTGCAATAAGCATCTTCAAAGGCGCTGAGGATCAGCGATACGTCGCTGTCTTCGAATTGTTTGTGAGGAAGCACCACGGGTATTTCCCAGCCCTGTCCAGAATAACGCATCTGCGCGGACAGACGGATTTCAGTTTCTGCACCCTTGGCGCCTTCGTCGACAAAAGCACGCGCTTCGGCTTCCATCTCGATCAACGCAGCGTTCAACGCCCCAGCGTCAAAATCGTCCAATCGCTGAAACAGCCCGCGTGTCGCCTCAAAACTGAACGGAGCCTTCAGGAACCCGATGGCCGAGCCTACACCCGCGCCCGGAGGTATGATCAGCGCCTTTATCCCCAGCTTTTCGCATTGGCGACACGCGTGCAGTGGCGCGCCGCCTCCAAAGGCAATCATGGTGAAATGCTCAATGTCGCGCCCGTTCTCAACTGTATGAACCCGCGCGGCGTTGGCCATGTTCTCGTCAACCAGTTCAGTGATCCCAAAAGCGGCATCCCTGGCAGAGAGGTTCAATTTCGTGGCGGCTTTTTCGGATTCTGCAATTTTCAAAGGGATAGCGCCCCCGGCAAAATTATTCGGATCCAGTCGGCCTAGCAGCAGATTGGCATCGGTCACGGTTGGCTCTGTCCCGCCACGCCCGTAGCAGGCCGGTCCGGGTTCGGACGCCGCCGAGCGCGGCCCAACTTGAAGACGCCCCATCCTATCCACAGAAGCAATCGAACCGCCCCCGGCTCCGATCTCGACCATCTCCACAACAGGCGTCGACACAGTCATGCCCGAGCCTTTTTTGAACCGATAGGTTCGCGCGACTTCAAACGTATTGGCCGTCTTGGGCGCGCCATCTTCGATCAAGCAGATTTTGGCGGTGGTTCCGCCCATGTCGAAGCTGAGCACTTTGTCCAGACCGTGTGCCCGTGCAAAATCAGCGGCAAAGATTGCCCCACCGGCCGGGCCGGATTCCAGCAGCCGCACGGGCTGTTCCGCAGCGGTTTCGACCGAAATCAACCCACCGCCAGAATGCAGCATAAACACAGGCGCGTTCACGCCCATTACACGCAGGCGGGCCACCAAACGGCCCAGATAGTCGGCGACTTGCGGCTGCACATAGGCGTTTGCGATCACGGTGTTAAACCGAGGCAGTTCCCGCATCTGCGGCGAGATCACCGAGGACAGGGAAATCGACAGGTTCGGCATTGCCTTGCTCAGCGCCTCGCCCATGGCGACCTCATGCGCGTCATTGGCGTAGGCGTGCATCAGACCGATGGCAACCGCCTCGAACCCGCCCGCTTTGATCGTGTCGACCATCGCGTTGACCTCGGACAGATCCAGCGCCAGAAGAACCTTTCCGTCCGGGCCCATGCGCTCGTTCAGGGTAAACCGGTCCTGACGCGGCACCAGCGGTTTGGGCAGGTTTAGGTTCAGATCGTATTGCTCGAACCGGTTTTCCGAACGCATCTCAATCACGTCCCGGAACCCTTCGGTGGTGATGAAAGCGGTCTTTGCACCGCGCCTTTCAATTAGCGAGTTGGTCACCAGCGTTGTGCCATGAATGACCTGCCTAATATCACCCAATGCAATGCTGGCCTGATCCGCGGCTTTGACGATGCCGTCCAAAATCGCCTGTTCCGGTTGGCTATAGTTGGTGAGGACTTTGCAGGTAGATAAACCGCCGGGATGCTGCAACGCGACATCCGTAAAGGTTCCACCAATGTCGACGCCGACGCGAATATCAATCTTGCTCATGGGACTCTAAAGGCTCTTGAGGATTTGGTTGGCCGTGAAAGCCGTCTGATACAGACGGGACATAATCGGGGCTGACGGAACGGTCGAAAGCTCGGTCATGGGCAGCGGAAGGTCTGCCGGGTCCATGCCCGAGATCAGATTGGCCATGCACTCACCAAAGATTGTGCCAGTTGTGATGCCACGCCCATTGTAGCCAATTGGGGTCAACAGGTTCGGGGCCAACTGATAGATGCGCGGCAGGTGGTCCGGAGTCATGGCGATCTGACCGTGCCAGGCCTCTTCGAATTCAACCGGACCCAGTTCGGGATAAAGGCGGGCGAGGTTCTTTTTGGCCCAGCGATGCGATAGCCCGCGCCCGACTGAGCCCACAACCGTACCCATGGAACCGATCACCAGGCGATCATGTGCATCACGTCGTATACTAAACATGATCTGGCCTGTATCCCAGATGCCCTGACGACCCGGAAGAATATGAGACATGTCTCCTTTCAGTGGTTTCGTAGCCAACTGAAAATAGTGGATCATGGTGAACACGCGGTTCAGGTCAGGCCACAAAGTGTCGCTATATGCATTTGTGCCCAGCACAACATAGTTGGCACGGACCGTACCCTTGTCGGTTTCAACAACCCATTTTTCGCCGTCGCGTCGTAGGTTGGTCGCGCAAACACCGGTGCTGATTTCGGCTCCTGCGCCTTTTGCTGCACGCGCAAGCCCTCGGCAATAGCCCATCGGGTTGATTGTGCCAGCGCGGTGATCCAGTAGGCCACCATAGAAAGCGCTTGTTCCGGTTTTCTCGACCATTTCATCTGGCGAAAGCAAATCGACCGGCTCTCCCAGACGCGCCCACTCGGCATGACGCGCTTTTAGGTCCTCGAAACCGGACGGCGCGTGCGCGGCGTGAATGGTACCTGTCTTGGTAACTTCGCAGCGAATCTGGTGTTTTTCGATAAGATCAAAAACTTGTGCCGGCCCTTCGCCAAACCGCGTGACGAAGCGCGGCCCGTACTTGTCCCCCAGCTTTTCCCGAACAGCGGCAGGGGGGTGCCAGACCCCGGCGTTGACCAGACCCACATTGCGACCCGAGCCACCAAAGCCGATATACTTGGCCTCGAGCACATGGGCACTCAGCCCCTTCTCCGCACAAAAAAGCGCTGTTGAAAGACCCGTGAAGCCCCCACCAACGATTGCGACATCCGTCTCCGCGTCGCCGGCCATCGGATTGCGAATATCCGGTTCCTCCGCGGACATATCCCAAAGAGAGATTGGGCTGTCTGTACTCATGCGCGGGCACCCTCTTTTCTAACTACGAATACGCCATACAGTCTGGTGATTCCTGTTATCCTAAGTTGCAACGAAGCCGACTTTGTGTCAATATACGAAAAGCTTGTTTTAAATATCGGAACAGTAGACATGGCCCAGCTTAAAAAAACAGCAGCTCAGATGGTGCAGGAATCACGTGATCGAATTGAAGAGATCGAAACAGCGGAACTAATCGCGATGGTCGGCGACCCCAACGTGGTTGTTGTAGACATCCGTGACGTACGAGAACGTCAGCGCAACGGTTTCATCCCGGGCAGTTTCCACGCGCCGCGCGGAATGATTGAGTTTTGGGTTGACCCCGACAGCCCTTACCACAAAGACGTATTCGCCCAGGAAGGCAAGAAGTACGTCTTTCATTGCGCCTCTGGTTGGCGCTCGGCCATCACCGTTGCCACCCTGCAGGACATGGGATTTGAAGCCGCCCACCTGAAAGAAGGCTTTAGCACGTGGGAAAAATCCGGCGGTCCTGTCGAAAAGAAGGACTGATACCTGGCAGAGGCTGCGGGCTAAAGTTGGCGCAGCTTCTGCGTCACGCTTTCTGCGGCGTGATGAACCAATCTGCCTAAACGGTCTTCTCCGCCTTCACTTAGGTTGATGTCGGGGAGTGAGATGCCAAGGGCGGCGATCGCCTCTCCATCTGGCAAAAGGATAGGTGCGCCAAAACTTAGAATACGATCGCGGAACTCTCCGCGGTCAAAGGCATAACCCTGTTTACAAGTTTCCTGTACATCTGCCTCTAGTTCATCCAGCGTCGTCAGGGTTTTGTCAGTGTATCGCGCCAATTGACCATTCAGCTTTTCGCGGAATTGCTCAAAATTGCTCGACAGAATGGCCTTGCCCGTTCCGACACAGTAAATGGGCGCACTTCCACCCACGGGGTTCCAAGATCGGATAGGCTTCAGGCTTTCAACCTTGTCAATATAGATGACATTCAAACCTTCCGGCACAGCAAGATAGATAGCTTCGCCCGTTTCTTGACTTAGATACGCCATCTCGGGGGCAGCTGCGGCACGCAGATTCAGGTTTTCGACGGAACTGCGCCCAACTTGCCAGGTTTTCAAGGTTGCAGCATATGTCTTGTCATCAAGGTGTTTGACATAACCAAGCGTGTTTAAGGTCTGCAAAAGACGAAATGTATTAGATTTCGTCAATTCCAGTTCGCGGGAGAGCTCAGTTACACCCTTGCTACCCTGAGACGCAGCGAGGTTTTCCAGAATAGCCAAGCCTTTGGACAGAGTAGAATCGACCTTAGGTTCTTTGGGTGTCTCGCTCACTGCTTATCCTTTCCTCGCAACTTGTGCTGTATAGCAGAACGCGAAGCGTCTTCAAACGCAGGTTGGTCATGAACAATCAAATCAGGAACCTCTCCTTCATAGCGCTGCATATCGACCATTGTAGAATGTGAAGCCGGACTTTGGGTCAGGCTCGACGTGCGCATGTCATGGGTCAGTACGTTCGGGTTGCCATGCCGGTCACGGTCCTGTGGTGCGTCATAGTCGGGGTCATACCAGGCGCCGGTCCACAAAAATACACAACCCTTCAAAATATCAGTTGTGATGCGTGCGCCCGCTAAACAACGACCTCGATCGTTGAACAGTTCTACGATATCGCCGCCTGCAATACCCCGTTCCGCCGCATCGTCCGGATGGATCAGAACCGGCTCGCGCCCCCGTATTTTCCGGCTCAGGCTATAGTCGCCATTGTCTAGTTGAGAGTGTAACCTTGTGCCCGGTTGACCGGACAGCAGATAGAGAGTCTGTTTGCCCGCAGCGGCATCTCGAGGCTGAAACCATGTCGCGTGTCCCTTACAGTCGTCCAAATGAAACCCGGCAATACGGTCCGAATAGATTTCGATGCGGCCACTTGGTGTCTGCAAAGGGTTCGCTTCGGGGTCCTGCCGGAACTCAGCCATAAAGACCTGAGTGGGCGACGGGTCCTTCAGCTCAACAACATCACCGCTGATGAACGTCTGCCAGTCAGGAATACTCTCTCCGGATGCGCTGGCTGCCTTTTGCGTCTGATCCCAGATACGGCGCAACCAACCGTCACTGTCTAGCCCTTCGGAGAACTGCTCCGCAGTTCCCAGACGTTCAGCGAGATCAGCATAGACGTCGAATTCTGCCCGCGCTTCCCCCGGAGGTTCTGCACACGCAGGCATGGGCACCAGAGCATTGTCTGATTTGCCACCGCCAAAATCCGTGCGCTCCTGCGGCGCTGCGACAGGTAAGACAATGTCTGCGTGACGAGCCGTCGAAGTCCAGTTCAACTCGTTCACAATGATGGTTTCCGGTCGCTGAAATGCCCTGTGTAGACGCCGCAAATCCTGATGGTGGTGAAATGGATTCCCTCCAGCCCACCAGACCATGCGAATATCCGGGAAAACACGGCTCTCCCCGTTGTACTGGTACTCCTCGCCCGGATTGAGAAGCATCTCTGTGATCATTGCCACCGGAATGAAATCCGAAATCGGGTTTTTACCCTGAGGGAATGTACCCCAGCGGAAGGGGCGCTCGATGTTTCCTATATTGGCGTTCACACCATATCCAACGGTATAACCACCGCCGGGCAACCCGATCTGTCCCAGCATCGCAGCCAAGGTAACCGCCATCCACAAAGGCTGTTCACCGAAATCCGCTCGCTGAAGCGCCGCTGCACAAGTGATCATGGTACGGCCTGCTGCCATCTCGCGTGCGAGGGATGTAATGCGTTCCGCTGGAACACCGGATATCGCAGCCGCCCATTCCGCTGATTTTTTGACCCCATCGGCCTCGCCGCGTAGATATGCCGCCATCTTGTCAAACCCGACCGTGTATCGATCGAGAAACTCCGGGTCATGAAGCCCTTCGGACAGTAAGGTGTGTGCAAGTCCCATCATAACCGCTGTGTCGGTGCCGGGTTTTGGCGGCAACCATTCGGCCTTGATCTCATCCGCAGCATCACTTTTCAGCGGGCTGCAGTTCACGAACTTAACTCCAGCTTCAGAACAAGCCTTCAGATTGTCCATCATCCTGTGCTTGGCAACACCACCGTCACTGACCTGCGTGTTCCGCGTGGCCATACCCCCGAACATTACGACAAGATCGGTGTGTTTGGCGACGACCTGCCAACGGGTCGCCTGTGCAACATGGGTCCGGAACGGCCCTGCTATATGGGGCATCAGTACTAGTGCAGCATTGTAGCTATAGTTACCCTCGGACCGGACGAACCCGCCCTGCCCGTTTAGGAAACGCTTAAGCTGGCTTTGAGCATGATGAAAACGGCCCGCGCTGGACCACCCATATGACCCGCCATAGATAGCTGTGTTGCCAAAGGTTTGACGTATTCGGGTCAGCTCGGCGGCAATTAGCTCCAGCGCGTCATCCCAGCTGACCTCGACAAAACTGTCGCGCCCACGTACGCCCTCGCCTTCCAGCCATCCGCGACGGACAGCCGGACGCAATACGCGCGCGCGACCATTCAGACTTGAGGCAATATTGCGGTTGATCTCTGAAGGATTCGGGTCGTCAGGATGCGGGTGAACCGCGGCCAGTTTGCCGCCCTTTGTTTCTGAAATACCAGCACCCCAATGGTTTCCGGTCAGGGTCCGGGTCGTCTCTGCGGTCACGTCTTTGTTCCGGTATAAAGTACTGTCTTTCCGAATATTGACACAAAACTGGTGGGCTGTCATCATGCTGAACAGCATTAGAGGGCACAAAAGTGCAAGACATCCCACTTAATCTAGCAGACTGCCTTGTGCAGGATGGACGTCCCGATCGTGTTGAGGGTCGACATGTTAATATGCCGATAGAACTCGGCTCAACAATGGTTTTCGACAGCTTTGCCGAATTCGCTGCTGCACGCGATGCGCGATATGAAAGCGGCACACTCTATTATGGGCGCTATGGCAATGCCGCGACCTTTAAGCTTGAGCAGATGCTGGCAAAACTTGAAGGCGCCGAAGCGATCACGCTGACATCCTCTGGCGTGGCCGCCATCACAACGTCGCTGATGGCGCTGACCCACCCCGGCTGCCACGTTCTGGTCGCAGACAACGTTTACGGCAACACCCGCGTCTTCTGCGACGGGCTGCTAACCCAGCAAGGGGTCGAGACCGAGTACTTCGACCCGATGATCGGCAGTGCAATCAGCGATCTGATCCGCGCCGAAACCGCTGCTATTATGTTTGAAAGCCCGGGCTCCGGCACGTTCGAGATGCCAGATATCCGGGCCATCGCAGCAGCGGCGCAATCTTCAAATGTGCCCACGATCGTCGACAACACATGGGGAACGCCCGTTTTCAGCCAACCCCTGTCATGGGGCGTCGATGTCGTTGTCTACTCAGGCAGCAAATACATCTCGGGCCACTCGGACTGTATGCTGGGGATAACCGCCAGCAACGCCGCTTATGCAAAGATCATTCGCAAAGCGGTGATGCAGGTCGGCGATAAAACCGGCGGTCAGGAAATCCTACTCGCCCTGCGCGGGCTCAGAACACTGAAGCTGCGGATGGAGCATTTCGACAAAGCCGGTCGCGAAATGGCAAGGTGGTTTGGAGATCAACCGCAGGTGAAAACCGTTCTGCACCCGGCGCTGCCCTCCTGCCCCGGGCATGAAAACTGGGAGCGGGATTTTACCGGCGCTGCCGGGCTGTTTGGCGCCATCTTCCACACCACAAGCGAAAGCGCCGTGCATCGCTTTGTCGATGCGCTGCACCATTTCGGAATAGGTGTCAGCTGGGGCGGATATGAAAGCCTCGCCCTGCCGGTCACGCCTGTGCGCACAGCGACCGAGTGGTCGGAAACCGGCCAGCTTGTCCGTTTCAATATCGGGTTGGAGGACCTTGAAAGTCTGAAAGCAGACCTCGCCAACGCCCTCCCCCTGCTTGATCAGTAAGGATTTGAGAATGCTCAACAAGATCGACCATTTTGCCATCGGCGCAGACACTCTGGCCCAAGGCGTTGCGGCCATGAAGGACGCGCTGGGTGTCGAGGTGCCTCAAGGCTCGAAACACGATGCGATGAGCACGCATAACTGCGTCATGCAGGCAGGGAACGAGAGCTTCTTTGAACTGATCGCAATCGACCCCGATGCCCCCGATCCGGGCCGGGTCCGCTGGTTCACCCTGGATGATCCCGCAACGGAAGACCGGCTGAACGCGCGCCCTCGGGCGCTGTGCTGGGTGGTGAACACCGATGATCTGGATGCTGTCATCGCCGCCAGCCCGGTTGATCTGGGCGAAGTTGTCCATTTCCAGCGCGGCGACCGCAGCTGGCGTCTG
This sequence comes from Ruegeria sp. CK2, assembly GCF_056536585.1. Lineage (NCBI taxonomy): Bacteria > Pseudomonadati > Pseudomonadota > Alphaproteobacteria > Rhodobacterales > Roseobacteraceae > Ruegeria > Ruegeria sp. CK2. Next base: position 8,685 of record NZ_JBQFPW010000002.1, on the reverse strand, counting down.
ACCGTGCCAAAAGACGGACACCTGCCGGAAAACGGTCTGCTTCCGGCCTTCATCGAATGGTCCCCCGGTCCGCACCCATCGACCGGCCAGCAGAACCTGGGCGTGACGCTTTCGAAGGTCCAAGTGCAGACGCCGGATGCGGCTCGCCTGAAGGACATTTTCGAGAAACTTCAAATCTCGCATCTAGCAGAAGTTTCCGAAGGCTCCACCGCGCTTTCTTTTGTTCTGGAAAGCCCAATCGGTACGGTTACGCTCGACTAAAACGGAGGTGCCAATGGCGATCACATCGGTCGACCTGTCACAAAAACCAGAGGTTACTGGCTTTTTTGATCCGGGGTCAAACACCATCACCTATGTTGTGCGCGACCATGGCTCGACAGCTTGTGCCATTGTCGATCCGGTAATGGAGTTTGACCTTGCAGCCGGTCGCCTGACCTTTGAAAGCGCTGATCAGGTCATTGCTTACATTCGCGAGAACGATCTGACCCTTGAGTGGATCATCGAGACACATGTCCATGCCGACCACCTGTCAGCCGCGCCTTACCTGCAGCAGGAGCTGGGCGGCAAGATCGGCATAGGCGAGCATGTACAAACCGTTCAGGACACGTTTGGCAAAATCTTCAACGAAGGCACAGAGTTTCAGCGGGACGGATCGCAGTTTGATGCTCTTTTTGCGGACGGCGAGGCGTATCAGCTGGGCGGCATGTCCTGCTTTGCGCTTCACACACCGGGTCACACACCCGCCTGCATGGTCCATGTGATCGGTGACGCCGTTTTTGTTGGCGACACACTGTTCATGCCGGACGGAGGGTCAGCGCGCGCCGACTTCCCGGGTGGCGATGCCGGGCAGCTTTATGACTCGATCCAACGGGTTCTTTCGCTGCCCGATGAAATGCGGCTTTTCATCTGTCACGATTACGGCCCCGGAGGGCGAGCGATTGCGTGGGAAACCACAATTGGTGAACAGAAGGCCAAGAACATCCATGTTGGCGGCGGCAAGTCGCGGGAAGAATTCATCAAGTTCCGCACCGAACGCGACGCACAGTTGGCCGTTCCAAAGCTAATCCTGCCATCGCTTCAGGTGAACATGCGCGGCGGTGAGGTGCCCGAGGATGACGAGGGGAACATGATGCTCAAGACCCCCATTAACAAGCTGTAATTCCCAAACCACCACTCACAAAAAAACAAACCGCCCATCTGGTTTCAGATGGACGGTTGCTTTTGCAGTTGCGGATCAAGGAAGGTTGGGGAGAATTACCGCTCTGCAACTTTCATACGCCGCTTGAGATATTCTCCGTACTGGCCAAGGCCAAACAGGAACACCCAGTAGATCGCGGCGACAAAGGCCAGCACTTCGATGTAATATGGCGCCCATTCACCGGTACCGAAGGCCGCATTGGCGGAGGCGAGCACATCAAAGAACCCGATGATGATCACGATCGCGGTTTCCTTGAAGGTCACAACTACGTTGTTGACTGTGGCAGGCAGCGCGTGACGGAACACCTGCGGCAGCACAATGCGCCCCAGAATCTGCCAATAGGTCAGACCCAGCGCCTTGCCCGCTTCGAACTGCCCCTTGGTGATGGCCTGAAAACCACCACGCAGCACTTCGGCCTGATAGCAAGCGAAGAACAAGCCAAAAGCAATGATCACGCGCCAGATCTTGTCCCCTTCCAGCCAACTTGGCAGCAGGATCGGGATCACCACTGCGGCTGTGAAAAGGGTTGTCAGCAACGGTAGTGAGCGGATCGTGTCGATCACCAGCGAGGCAAACCCGCGCACGACAGGCATCTCGGACCGGCGCATCAACGCCAGACCCAGCCCCATCGGCATCCCGATCAGAACAACGCTGGAGAACAGGAACAATGTCAGAGCCAAACCGCCCCATTGGTCCGTAGTGACCTGCGGCAGACCCAACAGGCTGCCTTCCATCAAAAGGAAGTAGGTGGCAAAGCCCACGATCCAGAGGGTCGACAGGCGCTTGGCCGTCCAGGTCCAAGGAAAACACGAAATGATGACCGTGCCAATAATCGACAAACAGGCCAAGGCCGACCGCCAGTGTTCGTCGTACGGGTAAAGACCAAACAGGATCAGCCGGTGCCGGGCATCAATAACCGACCAACACGCCCCGCCATGGCCACATTCCTCAACATTGTCCGCGCTCCACACCGCGTGAAACACACCCCAACTGAGCGCCTGCCATACCAGCCATGTGAGGCCTGCGAAGACTACAACCGTGATGATCGAATCCGTCGGCGTGGTGAACGAGCGGCGGCGGAATTTCTCCCAGTCGAATTTCTTGTTAAGTACCGCGTCAGCCATATCAATGCGCCTTCAGTTTTAGGCTTTCGTTCAGCCAATTGATGAACTGAGCAATCGAGAAATTGACCAGTAGGAACGCGCCCATGAGGATGGCGATCAGTTCCAGCGTCTGCCCGGACTGCGTGATCGAGGTCGAGACGATGTAGAACAGGTCAGAGAACCCGATGGCGACACCGATGGTTGTGGCTTTCATGATGAAAATCCACTGGTTGCCAAGCGGCGGAATAATCGTCCGCAGCGCCATGGGCATCTTGATCCGTGCCCAGATCGCACGTTGGGTCAGCCCCAACGCCTCACCTGCCTCAACTAGGCCTTTGGGCACTTCGGCAAGGCCACCGCGTACGACCTCGGCGATATAGGCTGAGCCATACAGCGTGATGGCGATGATCATGACCAGCAGTTCTGGTGAGATCGTCAGGCCACCCTCAAACCGCAGGCCCTTGAGCGCGGGCCATGAAATCGCGCCCTCACCCGCCGGAACTGTCAGGCCGGTTGCGACCAGAATCATGAAAAAGCCCAAGCCGATCAGCGCCAGAACGATCTTGGCAAAGCTGATCTTCATCCGCGACAAAAAGAATGCTGCAGCAATTAGAACCAACGCCATGACAAGAGCGACTGTCAAAGACACGTTCAGCAGCGGAATCATCAGCCCGCGATTGGACAGGAAAATCGCTTCCCCAAGGTTCATCGCCTGCCGAGGCCCCGGTAGGTGAATCATAACGGCATACCAAAAGATGCCCTGCAGGATCAGCGGAATGTTCCGGAAGGTCTGGATATAGACCGTCGCAGCAGTTTTCAGCGCCGGGTTCCGCGCGTCTCGGAATGTCCCGATGAGAAACCCAAAGACCGTGGACAGCACAATCGTCAGAGAGCCCAGGAAAACAGTGTTAAGAAACCCGATGGTCAGAGTTCGGGCGTAGCTGTCGTTGATATCCCGGTCGATCAGCGAGAAAGAGTAGGACCAGCCGGTTGACCGTTCAAGGAAGCCAAAGCCGCTGGCCAGACCCAGCGCATTCAGATTGACCTTGGCACTTTGGATGGCGCTGATGACGATCAGCGCAGAAAACACGATCAGCGCGCTTTGGATAATCAATTTGCGCCTGTTGGCGCGCGCCTTCAGTTCGGATGCGTCCATGGCTCTTAATCTTCTGATTTTAGGGGAGAATGCGGGGCCGCAACGTCGCGCGGCCCCGGGCTAAGTCAGCGCTTAGTCAAGCTGCGGGGCGTACAGAACGCCGCCGTGGCTCCAGAGGTTGTTCAGACCGCGTTCCAGTTTGTACGGGCTGTTGTCACCAAGGTTGCGGTGGTAAATCTCGCCATAGTTGCCGACGGCTGCGATCATCTCTTTGGCCCATGTGTCACGGATGCCCAGACGCTCACCCATGCCCGGCTCTGCACCCAGTAGGCGCGCGATTTTCGGGTTCGGCGGGTTGGCTGCCATTTCTTCGACATTCTCCGAGGTGATGCCTTCCTCTTCGGCAATCAGCAGAGCGGCCAACATCCAGTTGGTGAAGTCGACAAAGTCTTCGTCCCCCTGACGCATCGCGGCCGAGATCGGCTCGTTCGACAGTTGGTCGTTCAGGATCACATGTGCGTCGGGGTTTTCCATCTCGGTGGCACGCAGAACCGCCAGGAATGGACCCCAGGCGACAAAGCTGTCACAGCGGTTGGCTAGATAAGCCGCACGTAGTTCCGATGCTTTTTCATAGCTGACCATGGTGTGCTCAACGCCAAGGCTTTGCAGATAATTTGCCGCAATACGCTCGATCGTAGTGCCGGCTTCGACACAGATTGTGCCGCCTGCCAGATCTTTTGCTTCGGTGATCCCCAGATCACCATGCGCCATGAACTGAGCACCACCAAAGAAATAGGGGATTGAGAACTGCAGACCCAGCTCAGTGTCACGGCCCATGGTCCAGCCAGTGGCTTTGATGATGACATCCACATCACCCGATTGCAGCGCAGGGAAACGCTGCGCCCAGCTCAATGGGACGATCTTTGACTTATCCGGATCGCCCAGCAGCGCTGTCGTCATCGCGCGGCAAAGATCGATATCCAGGCCTCTCCACTCGTTTTTATCATTCACTTCGACAAAACCGAAATAGGAACCGTTGTGCCCCGAGCACAGCAAGGTGCCGCGGTCCTGAATTGCTTTGATAGTAGGGCTTTCTGCCATCGCCAGACTTGGGAATGTGAGCCCCGCGGCAACGGCCAATCCAGCCGCTAAACCTTTGACTTGCATTTTTCTAACTCCACTGTTGTTCTATATTTCGGCACAGATGTGTCGATATAGAGAATGGACAACTTGCCGCAACGAGTCAACAGTTTCGAGAGTGGGGCACGCAGTTGAACTCAAAAACCACGGAATCTTCGCTCAGGTTTTAGGCGCGTAGCGAGTGCCCGTGATTATGTTTTCTCCGGTTTCATGGAAGATCAGGGCGCGGCACTCGAAAGATGAAGTGTATAGCAGAGCTTGGAACCACGCGGAAAATTCGCTCGTTGAGGATTAAACACGAATTTGCACGACTTGATTGCCTAGCGCCCTAGGATTAAACTGGAAATTCACGAGGAATACATAGATGTCAAAAGCCGAGACCAACGAACAATCCGCACCTTTGATTGACGAGCAGCTTTGCTTTGCACTGTATTCGACGTCGCGTGCTATTACGAAAAAATACTCTGGCATCCTGGACGAACTAGGTCTTACCTACCCGCAATATTTGACTATGCTTGTTCTCTGGGAAAAGGACGGCAGGAGCGTCCAAGAAATCGCTGATTGCCTTGAACTTGAGGGGGCAACTACTACGCCCTTGCTGAAGCGCATGGAATCGCTCGACCTCGTCCAGAAGAAACGCAGCAAAGAAGATGAGCGTAGATTTGAGGTGTTTCTTACGAAAAAAGGTCACACAATGCGCGCACGTGCCCGGGATGTTCCAGAGCGTCTTGGATGTGCGTTAGGCGTGACGGATAGCCAGGTCGATACGTTGATGAAACACCTTCGCGACCTTCGTAGAACCATGGGATAACGCAAACATAAGCCAAGCTCATGATCTTGTTACTTGACTAGTGCACTAGCTAATATCTATTACCTAGCGCACTAGCTTTAACAAGGAGCGCCTACTATGAAACGTCGAACACTACTAAAAGCAGTATCCGCCGCAGCATTCGCAATCGCTATTGGCTCTGCCACCTATGCACAGACATTGACCGCAAAATCCGTGGTGCTCGTCCACGGTGCGTTCGCGGACGGCTCAGCTTGGAACCGGGTGACACCATTGCTAGAGGACGCAGGGCTCAACGTTATTGCCGTCCAAATTCCACTCAGTTCGCTGGAAGCGGACATCGAGGCCACAAACCGAGCAATCGAAAGACTCGAAGGACCCGTTGTACTGGTTGGGCATTCCTGGGGCGGCATGGTCATCACTGAAGCTGGCCTGAAGGACAAGGTACAGTCTCTAGTCTATGTGGCGGCATTTGCACCGGACGAAGGGCAATCGCTTGGCAGCTACACCGCAGATTTCCCCCATGCTGAAGGGCTCGATCACCTGGATAAGGACCCTGCAGGTTACTATCGCCTGACCGACAAAGGCGTGGCCGAACACTTCGCTTTCGACCTGCCCAAAGAAGAGATCGCTGCGATTGCTGCCTCACAAGGTCCGATCAACAGTGCATCGTTGGGTACACCGGTGAAACATGCGGCCTGGAAAATCAAGCCCAACTTCACCGTGGTTTCAACGCAGGATCGAATGACGCACACAGATATACAACGTGCACAGGTCGACAAGCTGAACGCAAAGGCGGTTGAAGTCGACACCAGTCACGTCCCGATGCTTACTTATCCCAATGTCGTCGCCAACATGATTATCGAAGCTGCCAAGTAATCGGAAATCAAGGGAGAATGACAATGAAGGAACTACTCAAACTATGTTTGGCGGCCACGTTGGCCTGCTCCGGCATGGCCTTTGCAGAAGACGCTCGGACAGGGGTCTATCCGGCTGGAAACGTTCCCATCGCCCCCTACTCACCTGGAGTGAAAACCGCCAATGGTTTCCTCTATGTCTCGGGCCAAATTGCCTACGTCAACGGCGAAATTCCTGAACATGCGCGCGACGGCGAAAACGACATTCAGGATCAGACCAAAATCGTGATGGAGAACATCCGCGCCGTGCTGAGTGAGGCCGGATACGACTTCAACGATGCGGTTCGCGCCACCGTCTTCGTGACCAACATGGGCAACTACGGTGCGTTTAACGAGGTTTATGGCACCTATTGGAAGGAAGGTGACATTCCGCCTGCCCGCGCGGCTGTTGAAGTTGAAGCGTTGCCTGGCGGAAAATCAGGTGCACCGGTTTTGGTCGAAGTGGCGCTTATTGCCTATAGGTAAGACCAGAACAAAAGAGTGAAGACCACATCCTGACCAGACAGAGCCGGACCTGTTTCCGGCTCTGCCTTCCAATCTTCAGGAAACAAAATGAGAACTGCTCAATCTTACCTCGACGATGCAACTGCTGTCGTCAAAAAATGCCTCCAGCTGAGGCTGTAGCTATTCACGCAAAAGGCGACGGCGTGTTCATCGACGTGCGCGACACAGCCGCGATTCAAGAAACCGGAACCATTGCCGGCGCTACATGTATTCCTCGCGGCTTCATCGAATTGGCCCGACATTGGCCGCGATTTCCTGGATGATCACAGGTAGCTATTTCGGCCTAATGGTGGGATGGTGGTCGTCAGTGTGATCATGTTGCTGTCATTAGTGGCCGCAGCACTGATTTCTTCAAAACGAAACACCAATTAACAACCAAAACTGAGAGTTCGTTGAGGCAGTGGAAAGCCAAAAAGCGGACATCTGTTGCGTCGCAGAAAATTGGAGATTTGGGCTCCTTTGGAACCTTCGCCGCGCTCTGTTCAAAGGTCCGTTTCTTGTTTTCTCGAAAACACTACAACACAAAACGCCCGCACAGTGCTCTGGGATATAAACCGCCGGCCCCAGATACCATCGTTCAAATGGACCAAAGGCCGGTCATGCACTAACAATCAAATTGGACCACACAAGTGGGGCTGATCACCGAACCCACGGCGGCTGCCTGCTACTGAGGACAAAGAAAATGCAAGCACCAGAGTTAGACGTCACGGAATGGTTCAACACAGACACTCCCCTAACTCCCGTCTGGGATAGGGGGGAGCTGACGTAAATAAAGAACAACAGCATCCAAATCGTTTTTCGACATCACGGCATAGTGGTGGTAGCCCATGGGGGGGAGCATCTTGGACCCATCAGGACGAATACCTTCAACTATCATGGCTTTTAGTTCTTCGTCGGTGTAACTTGCAAGACCATCTTCGTGGGTTGTCAGGTTGGAAGACACGGACGTACCCCATGGCCCGTGAAACTCAAACCCTCCCGCACCGAGATGCGTTTCGAACATCGGACCTTCTGCACCCATGGGTGTATGGCATTCGATACAATGCGCAACCGGACCTGCGAGATATTCGCCATATTCAACACTTACCGCTTCCGGAGGCGCCGTGACGCTTTCAACCGGCGGCCCATAAGCTGCAGGAAGCGGGATGTTATACGTCGAAAACGGTGTTTCATTCTTGCTGGCGCGTAGCGTGCGCAGGAAGGCTACAATCGAATACACGTCATCGTCAGAAAGCCCTCTATAGAGGGTCATCGGCATAGGTGGCCCGATCACAGAACCATCAGGTCGAATTCCCTCTCGGATCGCCGTTGCAAGCTCCTCATCAGTCCAGCCAGCAACGCGGCCACCCGGTGTGATATTTACGGCCCAAGCTTCGAAAGCGGGGTTCTTTTCAACCATGAACCCGCCCAATTCATTTTCCATGTCAGGTCCATTAGGGGTTTGTGGAGTGTGGCAGTTTCCACATCCTGCCGGTCCTCTTACGAGGTATTCTCCTCGTTCGATAGACGGCTCCGCACTAACACAAAACGCAGCTGTAGCCATCACAACAGTAATAAATCCTAGTCGCATCATTCCTCACAAATAGAAATCAACTGACCTGTTGGCGTCAGTGTGTTCCTGGGCCCGGCACTTGTGTGGTCCCATAATCCACATTAGCTCAGTGGTGTCAGAGGGGGCGAGTGCACGTTGGGATCCTGAATTGATCATTTATCCTCAGAATTTGAGTTCCATTTTGAGGTTTGCGGTGTTGATGTTTGTGTTTGATGAGAAGCGGCCCTGGTAGCTTGCGGAGAGGTTGAAGCGGTCGGAGCCGAACAGTGTTGCGCCCAGTTCGATATCGCCGAACAGCCGGTCCAGCTCGGTGGTGTTGGTGAAGCTGCCGGTTCCGGTTGGAGCGTTGATGAAGTCCGCGGTGATGGTGTGGGTATCATTGACGAAG